>RECI01000230.1 GCA_007694095.1 Balneolaceae bacterium
AGCAATTTGCCATATTCTTCCTGGATCGCCTTTACAATCGGACCCGGTTTACCATTGCCTATCTGCCTGCCATCAACAATGGTAACAGGTTGTATGTCGGTAGTGGTGCCTGAGAAGAAGATTTCATCAAGATCATACAACTCTTCAGCTCGAACCGGGAGATAATGAACAGGAATATGTAGTTTTTCAGCTATTTCAATAACTGTTAAACGGGTAATTCCACTTAAAATATAGTTCGATGCAGGAAATGTGAATAAAGCATTACCCTTTACGCCGAAAATGTTGGCATTGGGACTTTCCGTAACTACGCCATCCCGAATCAGCAGGGCACTGTTAACTCCTGCGTCTGTTGCCATCTGTTTGGCAAGTGTGTTGGGCAGGAGGTTCACCGTTTTCAGATTGCAGCGGGTCCATCGCACATCCTGCAATGTGATAGCCGCAACACCTGAGATGTGGAGTTCGGTATGCGGTTTGAACGGGCTTGTTGATATATAAACAGTAGGTTTTACCGGCGGTTCTGGGAATGTATGGGTTCGCGGCCATGCTGCGCCTCGTGTTACCTGCAAATAAACAGCAGCTTCACCTTTATTGTGATTGTTCTTTTCTAAAAGCTCGCGACTAACAGCAGAAATTTTTTCTTTTTCGGAGGGATCCAGGTTTATTTTTAACCCGGAAAGCCCTTCATCCAGCCTGCTCAAATGCTCTTTTTCCCTGAAGAAACGGCCATTGATAACACGGGTTACTTCATATACTCCATCACCAAATACAAAACCCCTGTCGGCTACTGAAACCGTTGCTTCAGTGTGGTCAATAAAGTTCCCATTCAGATATACCAGCATAGTATTGATATGTTAAATTTTATTGGATTCATGAAATGAAGAAAAAAATAACCCTTTTTGAGATTAAAGTGGCAAAAAATAGGAGGGGAGTACAGATATTTAGCTGTTTAATTCTCTGAAAGTGACCTGCCGTGTGGATGTATCAAAGAATGCAACGAGCGCGTCACCTTCAAATCCGTTCATGCTTCCCGGGTTAATAGATACTGTGTTACCTACGGTTTCTACCTTTGGTTCATGCGTATGGCCGGATATTACCACATCAAAACGCCTGCTCAATTCAAGGCTTTCAGTAATTTTAGGATAGGTGCCATGATATACCGCAAACGTCAAACCATCAAGTTCGAATGTATAGAAATCCCCATGCAGGGTTGCACCGATTTCTTCAAATTTTTTCATCAGCAAAAATTTATCACCGTCATTATTCCCGAATATTCCGTGAAACGGCAGACCCTTGAACAGGGGAATGGTAAACGGACTGCAATAATCTCCGGCATGAAGTACTTTTACAACTTCTAGTTCTTTAAAGAGGGAAACACCTTTTTTTATGTGTTCCACATGGTCGTGGGAGTCAGAACATATTCCAATTAACATAGCATCAGGTAGTGTATTGAGTTCAAATAGAAACAGTTGAAACTTTATGGTTTTCGCAAATCTTTGTTAACTTAGCATATTCATTAAACCGGCAGAATAAATGGCATTCACTGCTGATAGATACAACATCAATTAAAATCAAACAAGAAAAATCATGTCAGTAACCAAAGAAGATGTTCACTATATGGCTAACCTTGCACGTCTGCAGCTGAAAGATGCAGAGGCGGAAGGCCTGAAGGAAGACATGAATAAAATACTCGGCTATATCGAGACGCTTAATGAGTTGGATACCAGTAATGTGGCGCCACTTGAACATGTGACGGAAATCACCGCAACCACCTTCCGCAAGGATGAAGCTGAAGAACCGCTGAGCCACGATGACGCATTGAAAAATGCTCCTGATGCAGATTCCGATTATTTTCGTGTTCCGAAAGTAATTGAATAGATCAAGCTTATTTCCGATGCGAAACCGGTCAATTTAAAAGCTGAGTCAGGTTTAAAAAACATACTTTAGTGTTCTGTTCTATTAACCGTAAAGATCGCTAAGTGCGCAAAGATTGAATATTTTGATATTTATATCGCGATTTGACTAAATCAATTTAAAGGTAATGACACTCAAGCAGAACATCGAACATATTGATGGGATGCCTCTAACCAATCCAAAACATGATAATTAAGATTTTCAAAATCTGATGGCTGGCAGGAAAAGCAAAAAAAAACAGGACGCAGAAAAGAAATCTGATTTTTGGGAAAAACTTGAGCCGGGAAACCGGCATCTTTACTCTCTGATATTTCTATTCATTTTGCCGGTATTCTTGTACCACGCATCAGTTATTGGCGGCAAGCAGTATATGGGGCATGATGTGATTCAATGGAGAGCCGGTGCTGAGTCATTAATGCAGCACCAGGAGCAATTCGGTGAAACGGCACACTGGGCTTCGAATATGTTTTCTGGAATGCCTGCCACTACCATCTCCCATCCTCCGCAGGTAAAAAATCTCGACAATACCCTCCTGAGGTCTCTCCGGTTTATATATCCGGCAGCGGAAATGTGGATTCTGCTTGGCGGTGCTTACCTGATGTTTGTCCTGATGGGTGCAAAACCGTTGGCGGCAGTATTCGGCGCCATCATCATAGGATTTTCAACCTACATCCCCATCATTATCGGAGCGGGACACAACGCTAAATTTCTGGCCTATATTTATATCCCCTGGCTTTATAATGGATATTTTCTTCTCACCAGAAACCGGCTTAACACATTGCTTGCACTGTTTATCTTTACACTGGCACTCACGCTGCACCTGAGGGCTTACCATCCGCAGGTTACCTATTTTTTCCTGTTTCCCCTGGGCACGCTCTTTATATATGACCTGGTAAATGCCATTCGTTCACGTGAATCAAAACCATTTATTATAAATACCGGGTACCTGGCCGCAGCCTCTTTGATAGCAGTATTGATTACTGTTCAGCTTTACTGGAGTACATTTGAATATTCCTCGTTCAGTATGAGAGGAGGCTCAGAACTGGCAGGAACGGATGGCCTTGCACGGGATTACGCTTTTGCATGGTCGCAGGGATGGGGCGAACTCCTTACCCTGCTGATACCCGGCGCGTACGGGGGATCAGAATTGTATTGGGGGCCGAAATCGTTTACCAGCGGGCCGCATTATGCCGGCGCCCTTGCCTTTCTCTTTTTTGTGATCGGTGCCATTAAAAGCAATCATACCCTGAAGTGGGCTTTTCTTGGCCCAGGAATTGCCACACTGTTCTTTTCGCTGGGTGAACACTTTGGGGCGCTAAATAACCTGATGTTTGACTACTTCCCGCTTTTTGACAAATTCCGGGTTCCCGAGATGTGGCTGATGACAACCGTTTTTTGTTTCGGTGTGGTCGCGGTTTTTGGGTTTGATTGGCTGACGGAACAATTTAAAACCGGCCGGAATTTTAAAAATTGGAATAAACCTGTTATCATCGCTGCCGCCATAGCACTTTTTACCATATTTGCCGGCTTTCAGCTTTTATCGTTCGAAAAGCCGGGAGAAAGGCAGAATATTGCACAGCAAATTGCCATGCAGAATAATGTACCGGCAGATGACCCAAGGGTATCACAAACAGTTTCAAGAATTATGCAAACCCAATTGATACCGGAAAGGGAAGAACTTGCCCGTGGTGATACAGTGCGTTTTGCAATTCTGTTTATTATAGGAACGGGAATAATATTCGCAATTGGAGCCCAAAAAATTCCCCTTTCAGCCGGTGCGATAGTTTTGTGTCTGATATTGGCTTATGATCTGATCAGCGTGGATTCGAGATACCTGAGCGAACGTTCTCTTGTTGATCAGAACCTTACAAGGGAGAATGTTATCGAACAGAATGAACGCCAGATTGACCGGTTTCTCCGGCAGAATATATTGCATCAAGAGGGTTGGCCTTATCGGGTGATTCCGTTTCTGGATAATCCGTTCAATAATGCAATTCCGTCCTATTTCTATCCCACAGCAGGCGGATACTCTGGCGCAAAGCTTGGCTATTACCAGGATTTAATCGATGAGGCGTTCGTTTCACCTGAAAGAGGGTTGAATGTGGGGGTGATCAGTATGCTGAATGTTAAATATATAACAGTGGTACAGCCACTGGGTATGCCCGGCCTTGAAACGGTTTATGAGGGACCGGAAGGATTTGTGCTCGAGAACACACAGGTAATGCCAAAAGCATTTTTTGTGGATTCTTTGGAAGTTCTTCCGAATCAGAGAGAGGTTCTTCGGGAGATTTCATCCGGGTTTGTACCGTCTGCAGTTGCCTATATTGCTGATGATGTAAGTCCTGATGTAAGAACCGATACAACGGCAACAGTTCTGGTAACTGAATACAATGCGAATCGCATTTCAATTGAGATTTCCCGCAGGGAACCGGGCTTTCTTGTTTTGGGTGAGATCTGGTATCCGCCGGGATGGAAGGCAACGCTCAATGGCCGTGAAATTCCTGTAATCCGGACAAATTACGTTCTCCGCGGTTTTGAAATACCGCCGGGAAATCACACTCTCGAGATGGTACTTGAACCGGTGTGGTATAAAACCGGGAATTCACTGGCACTAACCGGCACCTTCTTTTTATTGGGCATTGGGTTTATTGGCCTTTTTTTTCATTTCAGGCAAAAAAAGAAAGAATTGGTACAAACCGAAACATCGGCTGAGTAATGCTGAATTTTATCCTCAAAAAACTGTTCTGGGGTGGTTTCAGGCATCTGCTGTCAGATGAACTTTATATCAAAACACGCTACAGGCTCGAGTTTGGTTTTTTGCCCAATTTGGAGAATCCGAAACGATTCTCCGAAAAAATCCAGGTTTTGAAACTTCATGACCGTTCTGAACTGCGCAGGTTAGCCGCAGATCGGCTTAAAGTCAGGGAATATGTAAAACAAAAAGCCGGGGATTTAAATCTTATTCCACTGATTGGCAGCTACAAATTTCTCGATGACATCACCTGGGAAGAACTCCCGTCTTCATTTGTTTTAAAAGCGAGTCACGGTTCCGGAATGGTTCAGGTTATTCATCAGAAACACAATGCAGATAAAAAGCAGGCAATTCAAAAGGCCAACGGCTGGATGGAAGAAGATTATTACCGTTTTGGCAGGGAGTGGGTTTATAAAGGTCTGGACAGATTCATTCTTGCAGAAGAATTGATACTCGATGAACATGGCAATGTCCCTTCAGACTTCAAGTTTTTCTGTTTTAACGGCCGGGTTACGTTTGTTCAGGTGGATGTTGACCGGTTTGATGCCCAGAAAAGGAACCTTTATGACGAACATTTTAATCGATTGGAGGCAGGTCTTCACCATCCTGTTGGTGGCGATATGGTTGAAAAACCGGCATTATTCGAAGAAGCAAAATCTGTAGCCGCGAAGCTTTCCGGAGAGTATAATTTTATACGGGTTGACTTGTACATCATGAAAGACCGTATTTATTTTGGGGAACTTACCAACTTCCCCGGCAACGGATTTGAGCGGTTCAATCCCGATGAGTTTGATTTTTATTTCGGTGAAAAGCTGAGTATTCCCTGATGGTTATATGCCGAGCAGATTGTTGCTTCGGTAAAAAATGGAGGTTTCGCAGGGTAAAAATTCGATCGGACTAAACCCTCTGAATGGAAGCTGCCTGAAGCCGGCCTCTTTAAGGGTTTGTACGCCTTCCTCGAATATTTCCAGGTTGGTGTCATCAAAAATAATGATACCCTGTTCGGTAAGATGCTCCACTGATATCGTAGCTGCAGCATTTCTCTCTTTCCCGTCTATGATAATTACATCAAAAAGAGCAGATGTTTGGGAAATATAACCGCTGTAAGAAGAGTCTAATGGCCGTAGTTCTATGAAAACATGCGGGGGTGAATTTCTGGAGATGGCAGCAAGCCATTTTTCATCATGCTCTACAGCAAACAATTTCCTCGAACGGGCTGCCCACCATAATGTTCCATGTCCGCAGCCATACTCGAAAACCATCAAATTTTCTGGCAGCCTTTCTTTTAACAGCTCTATCGCAGTATAGGTAAACCAGGGAAGAGGATTGCTTTGCGCATCAATTGACCTGGTTTTTTTAAAGCTTTTAAACCATCCCGTCTCCTTCAGATAGCTTTTTCTTCTCAGAAGGTAGTAATCATAACCGGGAATTTTGGCCAGGAATGGGTGGATACTTCTGAGGAAAAAATCAGATTGTGTAAAACGCCGTTTCATGTAAATGGTAGCCGTTTAAAGAACGAATGAATAGATAATCGGATAAAGATATTACGGATTATTCTTTTTGATTGAGATCAAAAATATGGGCAAGAATTTCTTTTGCAACATCTTGTTTAATACCGCTGAAAACTGTCTCAGAATAATTAGTGATCAAATGTATCGTATTGGTATCAGAATCAAAGCCCGATGCGGCCTCACTTACCGAATTGGCACAAATCCAGTCGGCATTTTTTTTTGTCAGTTTTGCCCGCGCATTATCGACCAGGTTTTCAGTCTCCATGGCAAAACCTATCAGCAGTTGGCCATCACGTTTTCTACTGCCAAGCCATTCAAGTATATCGGGATTTCTTGTCAGTTCAATCGAAGGCATCCCATTATCTTTCTTTACCTTATGCTGGTGTTTGGTAACAGGACGAAAATCTGCCACAGCTGCTGCCATAATGATAATGTCGGCATCAGCGTGTTTTTTCACAAGTTCAAATAAATCAGAGGCAGATATATAATTTTCAACCAGTATTCGGTCGGGAACCGGTGTTGTAACAGGCCCTTTTAATAATATTACGTCACCGCCAAGAAGGTGTGCGGCTTCCGCCATAGCGATACCCATTTTCCCAGAACTGGGATTCGAGAGAAAACGGATGGGGTCAATGAATTCCCTGGTGGATCCGGCACTCACAACTACCCGTTTCCCGGTTAATGGCCCTTGTATTTTATGCTTCTTGATTATTTCAGATGCTGTCTGAAGTATTTTTTCCGGTTCCGGCAACCGTCCTTTCGCATCGAGTCCGCTGGCGAGATATCCGGTAGCTGGCTCAAGAATATAAAAACCCATTTTTCGGGCTTGTTCCAGGTTTCCGGAAACTGCAGGGCTTTCATACATTTCACCATCCATGGTAGGGCAGATCAGGATCGGGCAGCGTGCTGCAAGAACCGTGGAAGTAAGCATGCTGTCTGACTGTCCGTGCACTATTTTTGCCAGTGTATTGGCTGTACAGGGGGCAATCACAAAAATATCGGCCCATTCTCCCCAGTATATATGTTTTGTCCAGCTTTCTGAAACACCGTCTTCATTGAATACATCAACGGCAACTTCATGGCGGCTGAGTGCTGCAAAGGTTTCGGTGCCTACAAAACGTGTAGCCGATGGGGTCATGGTGACCCTGACTTCAGCGCCATATTTTTGAAATTCGCGCAGCAGAAAAGCTGCTTTATAGGCGGCAATGCCACCGGTAACGCCCAATAAAATGCGTTTACCGGCCAGCATGGCTAAATTTCTTTATTAGGATAGCGATAGGTTACCTTCTCGTTGAGCATCTCATCAACTGAACGCTGTGTTGCATGCGGAAGCTGCTCAAATGCTTTTGAGATTCGCTCTTGTTCTTCATTGAATGTGAACTCGTCTTCATCCTCAAACCCTTCAAAATATTTCAATTTTTCATCAAGTTCGAGTTTTTCCTGGGCAGCAATCTGGCGGGCTCTTTTCGAAAGCACAACAATTTTTTCATACTTGTTGCCTTTGTTTCCCATGGTTTCAATGTCGAGTGTTTTAACTGGCATAGCGATTTATGAATTGATAAATGAAGTTACAATATCTTTGATTTTCCCGTACGCTGTTTCCAAATCGTCATTCACTATGATATAGTCAAATTGACCGGCGTAACCGAGTTCCTTTTGGGCGCGTTGCAGACGGGTTTGCAAACTATCAGTAGTTTCGGTACCCCGCGAATTTAAACGCTCTTTCAAGACATCGATGGATGGTGGTGCCAAAAAAAGAGATAAAGCTACATCTCCGTAAATTTTTTTAACATTCAGCGCACCTAATACATCAATGTCAAGCAAAATAAAATATCCTTTTTTTAGCTCATTTTCAAGGCTCTGCTTAAGAGTGCCGTACAAAGTTCCGTTGTAAAATTCTTCCCATTCCAGGAATGCATTATTCCTGATCTTTTCCCTGAATTCTGCTTCAGTCAAAAAATGATAGTGTTCGCCGTCAATTTCACCTTCTCTCGGTTTTCGGGTTGTGGCACTCACTGAAAATTTGATATTGTCGAAATCTTTCAGAAGCTTTTGGGTCATCGTGGATTTGCCACCACCACTTGGTGACACCAATACCAGTATTTTTCCGGTTTTACTCAATGTTTTGAACCTGTTCCCTGATTTGCTCAAGCTTTTCTTTTCCGACTACGATATGGTGCGAAATAGCAGAATCATTGGCTTTTGAACCGATGGTATTCAGTTCGCGGTTAATTTCCTGACAGAGAAAGTTAAGCCGCCTTCCTACAGGGCTATTGTTTACGAGTGTTTCCAAAAAGAATTTGAGATGTGATTGCAGCCGGATAATCTCTTCGTTAATATCCATTTTATCAACCAGCAGCACCACCTCCATATCCATTCTGTCCGGATCAATTTTGTCGTCGTTCACCAGGTTTTTGATACGGTTTTGCAATTTCTCTCGCATTTCCGGCAGCCTTTTTGCTGACAGTTCATTTACTGTATCAAGCATTTCGGCAATACCATTAACCTGGTAAATCAGGTCAATTTTTAATTCTTCTCCTTCTTTTGCGCGCATATCATTAAGGTTGGAAATAGCTTCATCGAGTGCTTCACATGCACAATTCCAGATAATTTTGATTTCTTCTTCATCATCTTTCTGTTTTTCAAAAAGCCCATCGAATTGGAGTAGGTCACTCATTTGAACAGGCTGCTGAATGTTGGCTACAAATTTCACCTGTTCCAGCATTTTACTATAGAGACGAACCATTTTTTCATTGAAAATGATGTCGGGCCGCACGGCTGATGTTTCTTCAATATTGATATTTACATGAACCTTTCCCCGTGAAAGCTTTTCCTGGACAATCTCTTTTAAACTGAATTCGTGATGCTGCAGACTTTGAGGCATTCGAATAGATATGTCGAGATAGCGGCTGTTGAGCGTTTTTACCTCAACCGTTATCTGGTAGCCGTTAGAGGATGATTCCCCCCGGCCAAATCCTGTCATAGATTTGATCATTGTAATACCCTGGGTAAGTAAGTAATTGGCAATAGTATAATTGTTTTTTTGATAGAAAAACGGCGGTACTCAATTTATCCTGTTAGCGGATAAAAGAAATTACTTTTTCGGCAAGTTTTTCCGCTTGTTGTTTTGTTGATGCTTCACTGTAAACACGCACAATGGGTTCTGTATTTGATTTTCTGAAATGAACCCATCCTTCATCGAAATCAATTTTAACTCCATCAGTCAGGTTTAAATTATCACCGGCAAACGCATGGGCCACTTTTTCGAGAAGGTCATCGGCCTCTAACCCGAGGTCAGTGAGCTGAATTTTCTGTTTACTCATTTCATAGCCGGGAAGTTTTTTCCTGTATTCTGATGCAGTGAGCCGGCGTTCGGCGAGCAGCTGAAGTATCATCGCTGTTCCAACCAGGGCGTCGCGACCGGGATGGAGATCGGGATTTATAACGCCTCCGTTACCTTCTCCACTGATGACAGCACCTTTTTCCTGCATCAGTTTTACAACATTAATCTCGCCAACTGCAGCACGATGGCAAACACCACCATATTTTTTGGTAATATCATCAGCGGCACGTGATGATGACAGGTTGGTGGCCGTATCGCCCTGTCTTTTGCTAAGAAGAAAATCAAATGCCGCTACCTGCGTGTATTCTTCTCCAAACAAATTACCAGTTTCATCCACAATTGCAAGGCGGTCGGCATCAGGATCAGTTACAACACCAAGATCACAGTTATTTTTAGCAACAAATTCACAGATTTCTTCAAGGTGCTCAGGTAGTGGTTCAGGGTTATGCGGAAAAATTCCATTAGGTTCACAATGCAGTTTGTGAACATTGCAGCCAAGCCGTTCCAAAAGTTCAGGCAGGGCAATGGAGCCAGCCCCATTTACCGCGTCAACAGCAATACTGAATCGCTGTTTGGCGATCAGTTCTGCATCGATATACGGTAGTTCGAGTATTTTTTTGATATGTGAGTCGATCAGTTCATCATCAGCGGCGACAGACCCGATTTGGTCGAATTTGCGGAAAATGAAACTTTCTTGTTCTGCGATATCCAAAACCTCTCTGCCTTGCCCAGCGTCAAGAAATTCACTTTTTGAATTGAGCATTTTTATGGCGTTCCATTCCTCGGGATTGTGGCTTGCGGTGAGGATAATTCCACCGGAAGCCCGGTGTTTGAGAACTCCCATCGCAACAGTTGGAGTAGGTGCAATACCCGCTTTTATGACATTACACCCGGTGGCTTGTAATGTTGCGCATACGATATCTTCACAGATTTGACCGGTTACCCTTGAGTCGCGCCCCACAACAACTGTTCCGCCATTGAGCCATGTTCCGTAAGCTGCTGTGAATGAAACGAGGTTTTGAGGTGTGAGGTGCGATCCGAATATACCACGAATACCCGAAACGGAGATCATTAAAGCCATAGATATTCAGTCTTTGTTAATGTCATTATCATTAAATTAATAGTACCTGATTGAAATATAAATACCATAAATACAAAACTTTGCGTACTTATCGAATTTTGCAGTTACTAAAATAGTGATGTACCACAAGCAAGTTTTATTTGCCCGGCATCCATTTAATTTCTTCGATTCCTGTTTTGAAATTTTGATAACGTGCAATCACAAAAAGTAAGTCAGACAGCCGGTTCAGGTAAATGATCGACTCTTCAGTAACGGCACCTTCGTCTTTCAGTTCCACTGTAAAACGCTCCGCCCTGCGGCATATAGTTCTTGCAAGATGCAATACGGAACCGGCAGCAGAGCCTCCCGGCAAAATAAAAGAAGTAAGTTCCGGGAGTTGTTCATCGAGTTCGTCGATCCAGTTTTCGAGCATTTGGATTTCGTTTTTACCGATACGCTTGATTTTGGTTTTCTTTGACAACAATGTTGCAAGATCTGCACCGAGTACGAAAAGCTGTTTTTGTAATTCTGTGATAATCTCTGAAACTTTTGAATCTGGGTTATAAGAAATAATGAGGCCCAGTACCGAATTTAATTCGTCAACAGTTCCATACGCGTGCAGCCGCACGCTGTTTTTTTTGATGGCAGTTCCGCCAAATAATGAGGTATAACCTTTGTCGCCTTTTTTTGTATAGATTTTCATGTAATTGGATCTTGGATATTCACGGATATTCATTGCTGGCATGATAAATCTAAATTCAATCAATGCCGTTCACGATTCGTGAAGTTACGTAAGGTAAAAAGCTTAAAGCTTTGAATCAGTAATTATTTTAATTTTTGATCAGATATGAATCTCCTGCTAACTCAACCCGGTTCAGGATGTGTTTTTTTGATGAAAGGATCGACTCAAATCGAGAAGCTTCAGCCAGCGGGCATCCAATAAGCAGTTCAACATGTTCAAGGTAAGACGCATCCATCTCTGTGATGTGAAAATCGTGCTTCAGTTTATCAATCAAACCCTGCTGAGCATATTCGTATATAATACGATAGGTTTTCACGGGAATCATCTTTTTGAGTACAGCCTCACAGATGGCACCCTCTGCTGTTTTCCTGTATGCATCGATCAGGCCGGATTTTCCAAGTTTGGTACCTCCATAATAGCGCACTACAATCAAAATAACATTCATCATCTGAAAAGAACGAAGAATGTTGAGGATTGGTAGTCCTGCAGTGCCACCGGGTTCCCCGTCATCAGCAGCCATTTCATCAGTTTGAACCGGATTTATTCTGTAAGCATAACAATGATGTGTGGCTGAGGGATGCTCAGATTTAAAGTCAGTGAGTATCTTTTCCGCATCGCTGATTGAAGCGGCTTGTTGCAGAAAACCAAGAAATTTTGATCCTTTGATGCGATAATCAAATCGAAATCCGGATGTAACTGTATAGAAGAAAATCAATTAATGATATCGGTGTTTGCTGTTAATTTAGAAAGCTTCTTAATAAGTTGAGAATCGTTGAATTAATCCTAAAAATCTTGCCTTTTATGGCAAAAGAAACGAATTTATAAGTCTAAAGAATAGGGGAACTGAGAAAAAATTTCGTCCTGTTTTTTTAGCAAAAAAAAGAAATCAAGTAACACAATCTTTAGTATAAAAACATGCCATCTTTATTAGAAGCGTTTCAATCGCAGGTTGGCCGGAAAATTTTGACAGGAATAACCGGATTTCTTCTCGTCTTTTTTATCATCTTCCATCTTGCCGGCAACCTTGCCATATTTGGTGAACCGGACGCCATGAACAGTTATTCTCATTTCCTTCATCAACTTGGGCCATTGCTTTGGTTAGCAAGAATCGGTTTATTGCTGATTTTCGTGATTCATGCATGGATCGGAATCAGTATCTGGCTGAAGAAGAGAAAAGCCCGGCCTGTAGATTATAAAGTTTACAGCACTAAGGGAGGTCCAAGCAAGCAAAGCCTGAGTTCGAGGAGTATGGCTTTTACCGGGGTTGTTCTGCTTGTTTTTGTGGTTTTCCATATCAACACATTTGCTCTCGGAGATATGGCAGACACTCAGCTTGCTAACGGAACCGTTGTGCACGATATAAAAACCCTAGTAATTGACACATTCCAAAACCCTTTTTATGCTTTTGGTTATACATTTGTGATGATATTACTTGGAGCCCACCTGGGCCATGGTATATGGAGTGCCTTTACATCTCTTACGTTGCGAAGTAAAAAAGCTTCTGCTGTGATTTATTCAATAGGCGTAATTGCAGCCATACTTCTGGCTGTCGGTTTCCTGTTTATTCCGCTCTACATCTATTTTGGCGGTGGTTGCGAAGCGGCACTCATCCAATGCAATTAACAGATATTAAACGTTCAACGAACAGATTATGAATTTAGATCCTAAAATTCCCTCAGGACCACTGGAATCAAAGTGGAGTAGTTATTTAAGAGACGTAAAACTTGTATCCCCGAATAATAAACGAAAATACAAGGTGATAGTAGTTGGTACCGGACTGGCCGGGGCATCTGCAGCCGCCAGCCTTGCAGAGCTCGGTTACAATGTGCTTACATTTTGTATACAGGATTCAGCCCGGCGTGCTCACAGTATTGCTGCACAGGGGGGTATCAATGCCGCGAAAAATTACCAGAATGACGGTGACAGCGTTTGGCGCCTGTTTTATGATACCATCAAAGGCGGTGACTACCGAAGCCGTGAAGCCAACGTTTACAGGCTTGCCGAAAATTCCAATCATATTATTGACCAGGCGGTGGCACAGGGAGTACCATTTGGCCGTGAGTATGGCGGTTTGCTGGATAACCGTTCGTTTGGCGGTGCTCAGGTTTCACGAACGTTTTATTCCCGCGGACAAACCGGCCAGCAGCTCCTGCTTGGGGCTTATCAGGCCATGATGAAAGAAGTACATTCAGGAAAGATCAAGGATTATCCAAGGCAGGAAATGCTCGACCTTGTGGTTATTGATGGAAAGGCGAGAGGTATTATAACCCGTGATCTTGTGAGCGGTGATATTAAAAGATGGGAGGCAGATGCGGTAGTTTTGTGTACCGGCGGCTACGGCAATGTATTTTACTTGTCAACAAACGCAAAGAACTCGAATGCAACAGCAGCATGGAGATGTCATAAGCGCGGAGCCGTGTTTGCAAATCCCTGTTTTGTTCAGATTCACCCAACCTGTATCCCGGTATCAGGTGATTATCAGTCCAAGCTTACACTGATGAGCGAAAGCCTCAGAAATGACGGACGTGTCTGGGTACCGAGAAATAAAGGCGATAAACGGCCGCCAAACGAGATACCAGAAGATGAGCGATACTATTACCTCGAAGAGCGTTACCCGAGTTTCGGTAACCTTGTGCCTCGCGATGTGGCATCAAGGAGTGCAAAGCTTGTTACCGATGATGGCCTTGGCGTTGGTGAAACAGGACTTGCAGTTTACCTGGATTTCAGAGATGCCATCAAACGCGACAGCAGAGAGGTAATTGAGGCGAAGTATGGCAACCTTTTTGATATGTACCAAAACATTACCGATGAAAATCCATATGAAGTGCCGATGAGGATATTCCCGGCTGTCCATTATACTATGGGAGGTCTTTGGGTAGATTATAACCTGATGAGTAACATTCCCGGCCTCTTTGTTACAGGAGAAGCCAATTACTCCGATCACGGGGCGAATCGTCTTGGTGCCAGTGCATTGATGCAGGGGTTATCTGATGGTTACTTTATCATACCTTATACAATCGGCGACTATTTTGCCGGAGAAAAACTGGAGAAAGTAAGTACGGATCACGAAGCCTTTAGCGAAGCGGCAGACAGTGTATCCAAACTGATCGATAAACTTCTTTCAGTTAATGGTGAGAAAACCATTATTGAATTCCACAGGGAGCTTGGGAAAATCATGTGGGATAAGGTTGGAATTTCCCGAAGTAAGGAAGGGCTGGAAAGTGCAATTGAAGAGATCCGTAAACTGCGCGATGAATTTTGGCAAAATGTTCGGGTTCCCGGCGAGAAAAACTACTTCAACAAATACCTCGAATTTGCATTCCGTGTTGCCGATTATTTTGAACTGGCTGAATTAATGGCAATTGATGCCCTTGACAGAAATGAGTCCTGCGGGTGCCACCTGAGAGATGAATACCAGACAGACGAAGGCGAAGCGATCAGGAACGATAAAGATTACGCCTTTGTATCAGCTTGGGAGTATCTCGGAGTAAATGGCAAACTCGAAACTAAACTACATAAAGAGCCACTGAACTTTGAATTCGTGGAACTGAAACAAAGAAGTTACAAATAGAAGAATTTTTATGAGTGAAATGACAATAAACCTGAAAATATGGCGGCAAAAAAACACCGATGATCCCGGCCGTTTCGAAGATTACAAGCTTGGTGGTGTAAACGAGCATATGTCTTTCCTTGAGATGCTTGATGTACTTAATGAAGACCTCATAAAAAAAGGTGACGACCCTGTAGAGTTCGACTACGATTGCAGGGAAGGGATATGCGGTTCATGTAATATGGTAATCAATGGAAAAGCACACGGGCCAAAACATAAAACAGCAGCGTGCCAGCTTCATATGAGAACCTACAGCGATGGAGACACAATTGTGATTGAACCACCGCGCGCAGCGGCATTCCCGGTGATTAGAGACCTGGTGGTAGACAGAACAGCTTTTGACCGCATTATTGAAGCAGGCGGTTATATCTCTGTAAAAACCGGTGCAGCGCCAGAGGCGAATCTCATACCTGTAGAGCAGGAAGTATCGAATCAGGCTTTCGATTACGCAACATGCATTGGCTGCGGAGCCTGTGTGGCTGCATGCCCCAACTCGTCTGCATCACTGTTTACCGGTGCTAAAATTGCTCACCTGAACAGGCTTCCACAGGGCAAACCCGAACGAGCCAGACGCACCATTGCAATGGTTGATCAAATGGAGAAAGAAGGTTTCGGAGATTGTTCAAACTATGCAGAATGTGAAGCTGTGTGCCCGGTAGGCATCAGCATCGCGTCTATTGCAGAAATGCGCAGGGAATACATGAAAGCGATTTTTTAAAATCAGCAATAGTAAGAGCTTGAAATAAATTGTTTATATGTTAATTTTAAGAACCCTGATCTCACGTTTGAGTTCAGGGTTTTTTTTATTCCCTGGAATTTTGAATCTAATGTAATCAGCAAACGTAGGAGAGCAGATAAATTTAATTTTGTGTTTTATGAGAAATGCTATTTTTTTAATTATTGTGGTACTGTTCATTTATCCGGTAACATCACAGGCTCAGGAGCTTCAGTTTGGGCTTGATCTTGATGTCGGAATTCCACAAAGAGATTTTAGTGATCAACTCGGCAGGGCCGGAGTAGGCCTTGGTATTTCGGGTGGATATCAATTTCCAAATACACCAGTCATGCTTGGCCTTGATTTCGGATTTATGAATTTTGGCAAGGATGTGAGAGAGGAACCTTTAAGCACAACAATTCCCGATTTAAAGGTAGTGGTAGAAAACCGGTACAACCTTGTATCGGGCAACCTGCTCTTAAGATTGATTCCACAGCCACAGGCATTCCGGCCTTATGTTGAGGGACTGTTCGGATTTAACTATTTTTTTACCGAAACAGCAATTATGGAGCGGGGTTCGTTTAGCGGTGAAGATAAACTACGTGATACTAATTTTGAGGATGTTGCTCTAAGTTACGGATTTGGCGCCGGATTCCAGCTTCGTGTTTACCAGGATAAGGTTCCGGACCGGGAAGAAACCAGCCCTGCGGCTGTTTATCTCACACTGGCAAGCCGTTATATGCTTGGTCATGAAGCAGAATACCTTCGACAGGGATCAATCCAAATAGAAAACGGAAATGTATTCTATGATGTGAGCAGGTCTAAAACCGATTTGCTTTACTTCAAATTTGGGGTTGTGATCAGTTTTTAATCTTCTTTTCAGGGATTACCTTTTCGCTTTAGTGCACGTATCTTGGAGGTAGTTCACTGAATCCAAAACCTGCTACATGTCTATGAGTACTCTCAGCCTCAATGATGCCAGAGCCGTTCTGAAAAAGTACTGGGGATATGATACTTTCAGAAGTGGCCAGGAAAGAGCCATATCTTCGGTTCTTGAAGGTAGACAGACCCTGGTGCTTTTTCCCACCGGCGGTGGAAAATCTCTCTGCTACCAGGTTCCGGCGATGATACTTGATGGAACTACAATTGTAATATCACCCCTTGTTGCCTTGATGCAGGACCAGGTTGACCAGCTTCAAAAACTTGGGATCAGGGCAACATTCATAAACAGTACACTTCCTTCATACGAAGTAGAGCAGCGGCTGGTTAATGCCAGGAACGGAATGTATCGTGTGGTTTATATTGCCCCTGAACGGCTTTCAACTGAAATGTGGAAAGCCGACCAGAATCGTCTTAACATATCCCTGGTAGCTGTGGATGAAGCACATTGTATTTCGGAATGGGGCCACGATTTCCGTCCGGCATACAGAAAAATCCGGCAGGAACTTGAAGAACTTCCTGGACATACCCGATGGATGGCGCTAACCGCAACTGCAACCCCGGAAGTAAAAAAAGATTTGCTGGAAGTTTTACAGTTCCGGGATCCTGAAATTGTAATGAATGGTTTCAAGCGCGAGAACCTGCACTGGTGGGTAACCCGTACAGAAAGAAAAAAGCAGGTTTTAAGTAAAACGGTGATTAAAGCTGCCAAAATGGGCAGCGGTATCGTTTATTCATCAACCCGGCGAGATTGTGATAATCTGGCGGCCTACTTCTCAAAAAAAGGAATTAAAACGAAAGCTTACCACGCCGGTTTATCAGCTGATCTGCGAAAAATTGTTCAACAAGAGTGGGTTGGCGGTAAAATTCCACTGGTTACGGCAACCAATGCATTTGGAATGGGTATTGATAAGGCCGATTGCCGCTATGTTGTACACTATACCATGCCCTTATCACTCGAAGCCTATTACCAGGAAGCCGGCAGGGCTGGAAGGGATGGTGAGATCAGCTACCCGGTTTTAATTTATAAAAATAGTGATGAAGAGTATCTAAAAAGCCGGATATTAAAAAATTACCCGGAATATGATGTATTGGTCCAGGTTTATGACGCTTTGTGTGATGAGCTCGGACTTGCAGCTGGAAGCAAACATGAGGAGCCGGAATCGGTGCAGTTTGAGAATCTTGCCAATCGCTCCGGGTTGCCAACCGGAAAAATTCAATATGCCATACATCTGCTGCAGCGCCTTGATGTGATTCAAACATTTGAGTTAAAGGAATCAAGAGTGGGAGTCCAATTTGTGGTGGATCAAGATTACCTCCTGTCATTTATTGATCGGGCAGATCCTGTAAAATCTGAATTTTTGGAAGTACTTTTACGGCAGTTTGCCCCCCTGTCATTTCGTGATGTTCATTATGTAAACGAATCAGTTTTACTCGAAAAACTGGGTGTAAATGCCAACCAACTAAAAAAAGCGCTGAGGGTTTTTTCTGATAATGACCAGATCTTAAAATTTGTTTGGCAAGGCAAAAATGAACTTATCCGGGTCATCGGCAGCAGAATGAAAAAACTGCAGATTGACCCCCGCGAAGCTTACAGCTACAGAGATATTTTACTTAAAAAACTGGATTACATGGTTCGGTATGCAAAAACAACGGCATGCCGTGAGGTTTTTTTAAGGAGATATTTTGGTGAAACTAACTGTGAGCCATGCGGGAATTGTGATAACTGCTCCGGGAAAAGAAAAAAAACGGAAACAGTAACCGAAGGTGATATTAATAAACTGAAAGCCTTGCTACGGAAAGAAGATAAAACAGCGAAAGAAATGATGGCAGATCTGGGCTGGGGAAAAGCGAAAATGAAAACAGTACTTACATTTTTACTGCGTGAGAATATTATCAGGGCTGTTGACGGAGATCAAACACTCTACCGGTTAAGAATTCGCTGACGCAATGTATCGGCAGGTGTACGCCGGTTAAAATGGTATCGTTTTTCAGCTTCAATGAGTGTATCTCGTTCCGCACGCATCATCAGGTTAATTTCATCAATGCGTTTTAATTGTCGTTCAATATTGCTTTCATAATAGCGGTGAGAATTTCTGAATTCCTCGGGTGTTACTCCATAATGCTCATATACCTTATCACGCAATTCTTCGCGGCTTCTTCCCTGAAGCAATAACTCGTCGTACTGATTTATAATCGTAAACTCGACAAACATTCGTTTATATGTTTCTTCCGGAAGAAGATCGGGCGGTACCGGTTCATCACAAGCAGCCGCCATAAACAAAATCAGTATAAATAACACCGGGAGGTACTTCATAAATCTTCAGGATCTTTAGGGTTCAGAGGCCGGAGTGTGATTTCATTAATCAGGAAATTATCGGGTGTTTCAAGTAAATGAATTAATGTATCTGCAACGTCTGAAGGCTGTAACATATTGGCGTGTGTGTCTGAACCTTCGGCATTATCAAAAAAATGTGTGGCGATTGAGCCGGGAAACATTGTAGAAACCTTGATCGCGTTATACCGGAGTTCTTTAAAAAGGGCTTCGCTGAAGCCCCGAAGCCCAAACTTCGTTGCATTGTAACCTGAAATTTGCGGATTGCCGAGCAAGCCGGCAACGGATGCAATATTAATAATGTGGCAATGATCTTCGTTTTTTTTCATCAGCGGAACTATTTCCCTTGTCAGATAAAAAACACCGTTCAGGTTTGTATTTATCATGGTATTCCAGTCGTCAACAGACAAGTTTTCCACGTTTCCGAAATAGCCAAGTCCGGCATTGTTGATCAGGATATGTGGCAAATGATTGTCTGAAAAAGTTTTATTTACCCATTCTTGTATATCCACGTATTTGGTGATATCCATTTCTACGGGTATAAACGTACTGCCTATTTCATTCTGAATTTCCTGCAGTTTATTCAGCCTGCGGGCCAGCCCGTAAACAAGTGCACCTTTTGCAGCAAGTTTTTTACTGAATTCAATGCCGATTCCGCTGCTTGCCCCGGTTACAACTGCAATTTTATTTTCTAAACGCATATAGTTTTTTGTGTTTTATGTACCTTTTGTTCCAGGTTACTATTTAATACATCAACACGAAAACTACACAAATGAATCCAATTTATCTTGATATAGGCAACAGTTCATTCAAATTGGCAGCAAAAGATCAGGAAAATAACTGGGGCATTCTTATGAGGGGAGGAATTCATGAATTTGGAAAGTTGACGGAATATATAAACCGTCAGGAAAAACTCAGCGGTATTATATACAGTTCGGTGAGGAAGGATGTTAAAGAAAAACTGGAATCAGGATTTCAGCACATACAGCTTTACAGTATTCATTCAGGGTTAATCCCACCTGAATATTTAAATTATGATACACCCGAAACTCTAGGCATAGATCGTTTTTTAGCCTGTTTTGGCGCTGTGCACGACTCAGGAAACAGTGTAATTGTTATTGATGCCGGTACAGCCTGCACCATTGATTATATGACAGCTCAAGGTGTATTTGATGGCGGAGTTATCCTGCCGGGGATTACTGTACTGAAGAAAAGTATGAAAGAATTACTGCCGGAACTTCCACCTGCCAGTGAGTTGAAAAAACCCGGTTTTCCCGGAAAATCTACCCTCGATTGTATCAGTATCGGGTTATATGATGGGTTCGCAGCCACATTAAAGGAATTTATAAATCGATTTCGACAATTGGATAAGAGTGCCGGGGTTTATGTTACCGGGGGCGATTCTTCATTGGTGCGAAGTCTGATTGGCTCTGAGGTATCTGTTCAGGAAAAGGAATTTCTTTTATTTGAAGGGATGGAATCTTTTTCCCAAAAGTTCAGCAGGTAAATAATTAA
>RECI01000047.1 GCA_007694095.1 Balneolaceae bacterium
AACAGAAGCAAGAACCAAACTCCATGCAATGAAGTTCAGAAGTGATCATTCGGGTACTTTCTGAAAAAATTTTCCGGCACTCAGGTGGCGGACCCTGAAAACACGGAGTATTACATAAGAACAAGTCGGAAAGAAATTGCATTCTACATTAAAATCCATGCTGCTCGGTACCGCTGTAGGCGATGCCCTTGGGGTACCGGTTGAGTTTCATTCACGGACATCGCTCAGGGAGAAACCTGTTACCGGGATGAGGGGGTATGGCAGCCACAATCAACCACCCGGCACCTTCTCTGATGATACCTCACTGACACTCTGTCTGGCCGAATCCCTTACCAGGGGTTTTGATCTTCAGGATCAGGCCAGGCAGTTCCTGAAATGGCTGCAAGAAGACTACTGGACAGCAAGGGGTGACCTGTTTGACATTGGATTCAGTACGGACAGTGCTCTGACAGCCATCAGCCGGGGCGTTCCGCCGGAGGAATCGGGTGCAAACGAGGAAAACTCCAACGGAAACGGATCGCTGATGCGCATTTCGCCGCTTCTCTTTCATCTGCACTCGAAGCCTGCGAAGGAGAGATTTCATTTAACCCGTATTGCCTCGGGTGTAACCCATGCACACATTCGCAGTGTGGCAGGCTGTTACTACTATCTGGAATTTCTGAGAGAGTTGTATGATGGTCCGCACTCGTTAAATCTCCCTTGTTCGGCATGCTTCCCTTGAACCCGGCAGATGAAAGAGTGTCCTTTTTGTTATTGTCTTTTCTTGTCATCAGTATGTTCCTTTATATAGATGTGAATAATTAAATACTGGAATGCTCTCAGCAGTGAGTTCCGGTAAGTTTACCGATCACTTCACGCAGCAGGGTTCTCGCCTCTGGTCCTGCATCTGCGATACAGAGGATAATCTCTTCGAGCTGCTTCGCATCGAGGCCTGTAATCACAGCGCGCATGGCTCCGGAAGGAGCCGGTGACAGGAGGATACTGGTGGCATCCACCACAATCTGAAATTGCAGTAAATCGGATTGGGTACGTGTATTGGGATGGGTCTTCATAATGATTGAAAGTTGGCTCCGGACTTGTGAGGCAGGCGATGTAGTGAAGCCGGAGAATCTCACTTCAGCGCTTTAGCAGTATTTGTGAATCGCTCTGCAAGTTGCCGTTAAATCAGCGATTAATAAATATCCAAAAATCAGCACCTAAATGCAAGTAAAAACAGGAGGAAGGGGCAATATTTGACGGATAGAATGAGTCCTGTGAGAGGGTCTGTTTGCTTCCAGGTGTGCCGTTTTTATTTATCTTAAACCACTTCTACTGTGGAACAACTGATGCGGAGTATATCAATCCGGCGGACGCGTTTTTGGGATACCCTGGCATGAATCGGGTTATCCTGAGAACCCGAGCTGCCTGTAAAACGGATCACCCTAACAAGAATATATTGCTTTGTTTCATTTACCGGACAACCCATCAAGAAGCACTGTCGCGGAACATGCCAGGTAACAACGTCGTACTTGTAAATAACCCTTATTTCAGATCTTCTGCGACATAAGCGCGGGAGTGTGTTCGTCGTGGAATGATATGTTATGGTGCTCATTATAATTCAATGCTCTTATTCTTTTATAGACCATCAGGAGTTGATTATCGTTAAACAGAAAAATTAATTACATTTCAATTATGAAGACGTTAACGATAAACATACCGAATACTGCAGATATCGATGACAAAGAAGCAAAAATGTCATTGGCTTCTAAATTATATGAAAGAGGGAAACTGACACTCGGTCAAGCTGCTGAACTTGCCGGCTACTCTAAAGAAACATTCATGGAGCTGCTTGCTGACTACAATGTTTCACTGATCAATTATCCTGCAGACGAACTTGATGAAGATATAAAAAATGCCCAGCGTCATAGTATCTGACACAAGTTGCCTGATTCTATTCTACAAAATTGGAGAGCTTGATCTTCTGAAAAAGCTCTTTGGCAAAATTCATATCACAGACTCGGTTTTAAAAGAGTTTAATCAAAAGATTCCGGATTGGATTGAAGTCGTCGAGCTAACAACGGATTTACAAAAAGGATTATCAAGCTATTTAGACAAAGGCGAAGCCACTGCAATTTCATTGGCTGCAGAACATGAAAATTCTCTTTTGATCATTGATGAAATCAAAGGTAGGAAAGCAGCGAAAGAATTGGGTATTTCTGTTACCGGTTCACTTGGCGTGTTGGTTGCAGCCAAAAAAAAGGACATATTCAGGCTGTTAAACCACTCATAGCAAAAATACAGAAGACGAATTTTCGAATTTCGGAAGAATTGATTGAACAGGTACTTGAAAAAGTTAACGAAACATGAAATGGATCGTTCGCTACCATAACCAGCGTTTCTACCGGATTTTGCCGCTCATAGTGAGCATTGAAATTTTTCAGTGATGCGGTATAACCTGCTTTTTGTCACTTTAGTAGATGTCAATGGCAAAACCGGTTAAACGCCAAACCGTTATAAGCCTTAATAAATCATCATGATTAATCGATCTGCTTTACTATTGAAATATAAGGAACCCGCTATTCAGTGGATTACCGAAACTGATCCTAATAATGACGACCGTGGAGTTACATTAGAAATGGCAAACAATGATCGCACCGTATTTCTGATATCCGAAGTTGATGCAGAAACGGATGATGCTCTACAGGCATGGGTGAATCGAAATTATAAAGAGTTGTTTGAAGCGGAACTTGAAGAATGGTATACCGATGCCACTCTTTGGCCGAAACCTCTAACATTAAAATTGTTCCGAGAGTGGTTTGATGTTGAGTGTCACTCTGTTCTCATTGATACTGTTGGAGGGGAAATAATTGATGACGGCTTATAACAATAGGTGCTATTAATACCTCTGTCATCTACTGCTTGAGATATCACGGAAAAGTTGAGTTTGATGAACAAGCCGACGATTCGTGGATTACGCTATCCGGTTGACACAATGCTGGATTTACCGGCCTCAGATATGAGTACTTTAAAATTGCGACAACGAAGATATTGGGCAAAAGAACAGTTTTTCAAAGCTCCCTTAAAAACAATAAAGTATTCCGCTTAGGTACTGTAAATTAATATATTATTGAGGGTGAGTAAAAGAGTGTTGATAGTCGAAAAATATGACCAAGACGCGAAACCCATTGGAATCCACACATTCCCGAATGAAAAATATCGCAATTATTGGTGGTGGTATTGGCGGACTATCCACCGCTAATTGTTTACAACATCACGGTATCGACTTTGACGTTTTCGAGCAAGCCCCGGAACTCACAGAAATCGGTGCCGGAGTAGGCCTGTCAGCCGCCCCGATTCAAATACTGTCATACCTCGGACTCGATAAAAAATTGATGGCCGCCGGAGCCCCCATCAGTGGTGCCTGTATGATGGATAAGCATTTTCACACTGTACGGCAGATAACCCTCAGTCGTCTCAATGTCTGCATCCACAGAGCACGATTAATTGACATTTTGAGTAAAAATATTCCATCAAAAAAAATCCACCTCAATAAGAAAGTCTTAAACATTGAAGACCTGGTCAACGACAAAACCGGTTCAAGACAGGTAAAGATTTATTTTGATGATGGATCCACATCAGTCTGCGATTTATTGATTGTAGCTGATGGAATCAATTCGGCTATTCGGAGGCAACTCTTCCCGGAGATCGAAATCCGTTTCTCAAAGCACATAATTTGGCGCGGTATTACAACGCAACGGTTGCCGGGTGATCTGGCCGAAAAATTTATTGAAATTTGGGACCGTGGGAGGCGTTTTTTGTGTATTTCGATCGACAGTAACCGATCGTTTTGGCTGGCACTTGATCGTGGTGAGCCCGGGGGAAGAGACAATCCCGACACGATTAAACAGGAGTTGCTTCACAAATTTGCCGATTTTGATGAATTTGTCGGCGAGCTTATTCGGGATACCGAAAACATCATTCGAAACGACTTGGCGGATTTGGGTGGATTTACCCGTGATTGGCATAAAGGAAATGTCGTTTTTGTGGGAGATTCGATACACGCGACCACCCCAAACCTTGCGCAGGGTGCTTGTCAGGCTATCGAGGATGCATGGTGTTTGGCCAAGTGCCTGAAAAAAGCTTTCGATGCTGCTCCTGCAAGCGGAACCATCAATCCGGGTGAAATTTTTGCCGATTATCAAAAACGTCGCGAGAAGAAAGTGATGGAAATCGTTCGGATTTCATGGCTGTTTGGAAAATTGGCGCATGCGAAGAGTCCGGCAGTGAACGCTTTTTCACGACTGATGTGGCGCTTGTTGCCTAATTCTGTAATGCGTAAGCAGGAGAAGCAGCTAAATGATTTGTCGTATAATGAATAGCATCAGGGGCTTTGAAAAACCAGGAGATTTTTCAGGATCAAGGCGGAAGCCTCTTTATTGCTGCAGGTCATTTTCACTTCTATTATCTGTTATAAATTTGTAGTTTCTAGACAGACTAGATGAAAATGGAGGTACTTATGATTACAAAATCTAAAAAGTGGCAATTACAGGAAGCTAAAAACAGATTTAG
>RECI01000100.1 GCA_007694095.1 Balneolaceae bacterium
GCCAGCCTGCCGGCGAGGATTATCACACACTCGATTATGGGTTGTTTGATGATTTCCGGCTGGTGCGATATCAATCTAACCGGTGAACTCAGTTTAAAAGTTTTTTTGATGAATAGAACCGGCCCGTCAGCGTGCGTTAGCCAAGGTTTTTCACTTTGTGGGAATCGCCTTCGGCTCGGAGCTGGTCTCGATTGTCGGGGCTCCTGACAGCGTCGGCTGTTAAATTTTAGTCAGTTTATAAAATAAGACATTATAATCTTCATGTATCTCCATCAGTTAAAAAGTTTGGTCTGCCTGCTCATTATTTTTGCATTGAAGATAGCTGCACTCACATCCTGTACACCTTCCGAAAAGGCAGACCCGCTTTTCGAGAAATTACCAGGCGGACTTACGGGAATCATCTTCGAAAATCCTATTCCGGACAAAGACCGGCGTTCGGTGGATGAATTTCCGTTCATGTTTCATGGCGGCGGTACAGCCATCGGTGATATCAACAATAATGGGCTGCCTGATATATTTCTGGCTGGCAATCTGGTTTCAAGCAGATTGTACCTGAATCAGGGTGATTTTCAATTTGAGGATATAACGGAAAGTGCCGGAGTGGAAACAGATCTTTGGGTAGGGGGTGTTTCACTTATTGACATCAATAACAACGGATTTTTGGATATTTATCTGTCGGTAACGGGATCGCCGGATTCGCCACCAGATCAAAGAAGGAACCTGCTCTTCCTGAATAACGGGGATGAAACCTTTACGGAAGCCGCCTCTGAATACAATCTGGATTATTCAGGTTTTACCACACACACGGTATTTTTTGATTATAACGGCAGCGGTTACCTGGATGCCTTTTTACTGAACAATTCACCTGGTTCGTTTTCAAGGGCGAGAAGCGCAAGGGTTACCGATGAACAAGTTCCTGATGATCAGCACGGTTATGATACTCTGCTCAGAAATAACGGGGACGGAACCTTCACCGATGTATCAGAAGAGGCCGGTATTCTGCGGGAAACGGGATACGGTCTTGGTGTGGCAGTTGCCGATTTTAACAGAAACGGATGGCCGGATATTTACATCTCCAACGATATTACCCCGAACGATGTGCTCTACATCAACAATGGAGACGGTACCTTTACCGACCGGGCACGTGATTTGCTAAGGCAAACAAGCTATGCCGGAATGGGTATTGATGCGGCCGATTACACCAATAACGGCTGGCCCGACCTGATGCAGACGGACATGATACCGGAAAAAATCGAAGATCAGAAGCTGCTGAGTGGGGGTAACAGTTACGAACGCTTTCAGACTCAAAGGGAGGAAGGGTTCTACCACTACTACTCAAAAAATGCACTTCAATTAAATCACGGCCTGGATCAAGAAGGAAAACCGATTTTCAGTGAAATCGGGCGAATGGCGGGTACAGCATACACGGACTGGAGCTGGGCGGTTCTTTTTGGTGATTACAATAACAGCGGATATAAAGACCTGCTGATCACCAACGGGTATCCCAAGGCGGAAAATCACTACGATTTTCTGATGGATTTGGCCAACATTGGCCAGTTTGGAACGGAAGAAACCCGTCAGCGGAGGATGGATCAGGTGTATGATGAGCTTTACAGTATTGAAGAGCATAACTATCTGTTTAAAAATAACGGAGGATTGATTTTTGAAAATGTATCTCACGATTGGGGATTCACCGAAAAGGGATTTTCGTATGGAGTTGCATATGCCGATTTAAACAACAATGGTTCTCTTGATATTGTGATCAACAATATCGACGCACCGGCTTCCGTCTATCGCAACCGTACGGCCGAATTGACGGAAAACCGCTATTTGCAGGTAAAACTGGAAGGTGAATATCCTAACCGGCAGGCGCTGGGTGCAGAGCTGATTGTCTCTGCAAATGGGAAAAAGCAGTACATTTATCACACCATTCACCGGGGCTATCAGTCTACTATTGACGGGCGGATACAGATCGGGCTTGGTAAGTCAGATATGGCTGATTCCCTTGAAATTTTCTGGCCTGACGGCAGGTACCAGTTGATGGAAAACGTAGAAGCCAATCAGATGGTAACCATCCGGCAGAGCGAAGCTCAGGAGATGAAACGTTCTGAGCCGTTTGCGTCTTCAACCCGACAGGCATTCGTGGCTGATGAAAACCGGCTTGGCATTAACTATGAGCACAGCGAAAAAGAGTTTGTTGATTTTATGGTGCAGCCGCTTTTGCCGCATCAGCTCTCAAAAATCGGCCCGAAACTGGCAGTGGGGGATGTATCCGGAAACGGGCTTGATGATCTCTACATCGGCGGGGCTACCGGCTTTGCGGGAGAACTCTATCTGCAGCAAGATAACGGCACATTCCAAAAATCTGAAAGAAGGCAGCCCTGGGATAATGATCAGGAGTATGAAGACACTTATGCCGTTTTTTTTGATGCCAATAACAACGGGCGTCTTGATCTGTATGTAGCCAGTGGCGGCAATCACCTCTCACCGGTTACATCCATGCTGCAGGACCGGCTTTATATAAATATGGGTGAGGGACGCTTTCTGAAAGATGAAGAAGCCCTCCCGAGAATGTTCACAAGCACATCCGTCGTGAAGCCGGGTGATTTTACCGGAGACGGCCGGCTCGATCTGTTTGTTGGCGGAGGATTTGTGCCCGGCAACTATCCTGAAGCACCCAGAAGTTATCTTCTTCGAAATGAAAACGGAAGATTTGTTGATGTTACCGGTCAGCTTGCTCCGGAATTGCACAGACCCGGAATGATAACTGACGCATTATGGATGGACTTCTCAGGGAACGGCAGAACCGATTTGGTAACATCGGGAGTCTGGCTGCCCATACAGTTTTATGAAAATACCGGTGACGGATTCAGAGATGTCTCGGATCAGATGGGCCTGCCGCCTTCAAGAGGATGGTGGTTCAGCCTTAAAAAGGGAGATTTAAACGGTAACGGGCATCTCGACCTGGTGGCCGGTAATTTGGGGTTGAATCACACATTCCAAACATCTGAGGAACAAAAATTTGGTGTGGTGGCTGCTGATTTCACCAGGAATATGACAACGGATATCATCTTTACGGTAGAACAAAATGGGAGAAAAACACCCTTTTTCAGCCTGGCACACCTCAGCAGGGGCATTCCGCAGTTGATGGATCGCTTTCCCAGTTTCAGGGCATTTGCACAAGCTTCACTTCAGGAAATTTTTCCGCGGGATGATTTGAACGATGCATTGACCTATCAAGCAGATACATTTTCGAGTGTGATCTTATTCAATGATGGCAATGGTTCACTCAGCATGCAGCCGCTGCCGGAAATAGCCCAGGTGTCGCCGATTAAAAGTATTCTTATTGATGATATCAATGGAGATGGGAATCCGGACATCATTGCTGCCGGCAACCTGCACAAAACCCACCCCGATATTCCGCGAATGGATGCCGGAAACGGGATCTGGCTCAAGAATGACGGGCAGGGTAATTTTTTACCACAATCCCCGGGCCAAAGCGGGCTGGTGGCATCACACGATGTGAAAGATCTCGCCATCATTCAATCCGCAAACGGGAAAGCTCTGCTTGTTGCCAATAACAGCGGGCCGCTGCAGGTGTATTTCATCAAAAACCCAAAAAAGTAAATATGAATAAAATCTCCATTATATCACTTTTCAGTTTACTGCTTTTGAGCCTTCTGCTTACCCTGTCGGCCGTTGCGCAGGATCGGTCAGACCGACCGAACATACTCTTTATCTCTATTGATGATCTGAACGACTGGATTGGGGCAATGAACACCCATCCGCAGGTGCAAACACCCAATATGGACCGGCTTGCTGAACGCGGCACACTCTTTACGAATGCGCATGTTCAGGCCCCGCTTTGCAATCCTTCAAGGGTGAGCGTGATGACCGGGTTACGCCCAACCACCACAGGTATTTACAACCTCGCCCCGCTTCACCACGAGCTGGAATCCACAAAAAATGTGGTAACCATCCCCGAATATTTTGAAGAGTTCGGATACTCTACCTATGCTGTCGGCAAAGTTTTTCATAATGCATCCTCCAATAAAGCGACCTTTCAGCATGAGGGAACGGAAACGCGGTTTTTCGGTCCGGTTCCGGATGATAAAATTGTGGATATACCGCTCGATATGGTGGATCATCCATTGATTGATTGGGGTGTTTATCCTGTTGAAGGTGATTCATTGATCAAGGATTACCGATTTGCAAGCTGGGCGGTTGACCGGCTTGATGAGATTGGCAGTGAAGAACAGGATCATCCTTTTTTTATGGCGGTGGGGTTCTGGCTGCCGCATGTGCCGCTCTATACTACTCAGCAATGGTTCGATCTGTACCCTGATGAAAAGGACATTGTTTTGCCGTCCGCACCAGAGTTAGAACGGGATGACGTTCCCGATTTTGCCTGGAAGATACACTGGCACCTGCCCGAACCGAGATTGTCGTGGCTTCTTGAACACAACCAATGGCATGCCAAAGTACGGGCATATCTTGCCACCATCAGTTTCATTGATTCGCAGGTGGGACGGGTGCTGGATGCACTGGAGGAAAACGGCCTGTCCGATGATACCATCGTAGTGCTTTGGTCTGATCATGGCTACCATCTTGGCGAAAAGGGGATCACCGGAAAAAACAGTTTGTGGGAGCGTTCAACCCGTGTACCGCTGATATTTGCAGGGCCGGGTGTTACAGCGGGAGCCCGATCATCGCAGCCTGCCGAACTGCTTGATCTCTATCCAACACTCATTGACCTCACTGGCCTGCCTGAAAACGAAAACCTGGAAGGACTCTCTCTTATGCCCCAGCTCAAATATGCAGATGCATACCGTGAGCGCCCGGCCATCACAACCCACAATCCGGGAAATCACTCCGTGCGCTCTCATCGCTGGCGGTACATCCGGTATGCCGATGGTTCGGAAGAGTTATATGATCACTTCCGGGATCCACACGAATGGAGTAATCTTGCGGGAAATTCTGATTATTCCGGTGTGATTGAAGATCATGCGAAATGGCTCCCGAAAGAGGAAGCACCTCATGCTGCGGGAAGCCGGCACCGGTTACTGGAAGAGATAGATGGTGAATGGTACTGGGAAGGTGAGCGAATTGAGTTTGAAAATTTAATTAGATGATGAATTAAACATTGATATTCAGATGCATTATGAACCAACTTCCTGTTCAACTGGATGTAATGCCGCGTTGACCGGCATTTGCCTACTGCTTGCATGCTGTCTGAATCTTCAGGCACAAGGCCTTCCCGAAGACACCGGCAACTGGTTTCCGTTTCAGGCCGATGGTGATTATTCCGGGAGTATCCTGGATATGAGTCACTGGCTGGATGCACCGGCAGGACACCGTGGCATTCTGCAAATGAATGGAGACCGGTTTGTATTTGAAGACGGAACACCTGTTAAGTTTTGGGGAGTGAACATTGCTGATCGCCGCTCATTTCCTGATGAAGAAAAAGCCGATAACTGGGCTGAATATCTTGCTGTTCATGGCGTCAATGCCGTGCGGTTTCATAAATTCACCTGGGCGCTGACAGAAACCGAAGAGACATCAACCGAAGTGAATGACGAACTCTTTGACCGGCTCGATTACTTTAAATCTGTGCTGCGGGAAAAGGGAATTTATTACGCCTGGTCCCACATTTTTGCCCACCGTCCCCGGCCCGGCGACCGCGGCCGGCTCTACAGCTACGAAGATATTGAGAATATCGATTCGCGAGCTGGTTTTCTCAACCACAGCACCTACGGACTGGTCAACTTTGCCACCGATCTGCAGGACCTGCACACCGAATTGACCCTGAATATGCTGAACAGGGTGAATCCTTATACCGGGATTCGTTACATGGATGATCCCGCACTGGCGTATGTTGAATTGCAGAACGAAGATAATATGTTTTTTGCAGCGATGGAGGGGGCGTTGAGAGAGGCACCAAACTACCGCGCTTTATTGAACCGAAAATTTTCGGAGTGGCTGCTCGATAAATATGGAAGCCATGAAGCATTTGAACAGGCCTGGGGCCCGGAAAATATTGAAGATGAAGAACATCTTGACAGGAAAAATATCTACCCAAGGCCCAACCACGGCTGGTTTACTCATGAATACCGGCAAGCCGAAGAGCAGAATAGCCCGGTACCGCCGCATGTGCTCGACCGGGCCCTGTTTCTTTACGACATTCAGATTGATTTCTATGAACGATTTGTAGATGCCCTGCGCGAGGCAGGATACCGGGGCCCTATCGTAACATCGTGCTGGCAGGCCGGCGAGGGACTAACCCACTACCTGAACCTGCACGCCGATTACAAGTTCGGTTTTATAGACCGCCACAATTATTTTGGGGGCGGAACAGGCCATGGTTTACAGCCCGGAGATGTAAATAACGAGCCTATGGTCAGCCGGCCAGGTTCGGGTTTGTTGAGCACGGGTATGCAGGCGGTGAGTGACCGTCCGTTCGCGTTCTCCGAGTGGATGAGCAACCTGCCCAACCAGTGGATTGCCGAAGCCCCGCCGATCATTGCCATCTATGGAATGGGGCTCCAGGGCTGGGATAAATCGTACGTCTATGCATCCAACTGGCCCAATATTACGGAAACCCTGCAGGCACCCGGCCACGGAGTGTACAACGCCGATTCCCCGCTGCACATGACTACATACCCAACCCTCGCGCGGATGATTTATCGGGGAGATATTGAAGAGGGTGAGATCATATCAAGCCGGAATATTTATCTGCCCAAACTAATGGAAGGAGAGGTCGGGTTCTCCGAAACTGTGAAGCAGGATCACGACATCAAGCTTTTTGATGGTGACATCCCACAAGAGGCACTTGCCGCAGGCCGGGTTGTTGTTTCCTTTACGGATGAACCCATTGAGACGGAAAAGCCGGTTCTGGATCCGTATTGGGATCGCGGGAACAACATCATCCGGTCTAACACCGGACAGCTTGAGTGGAATTATGCCGGAAAGGGATTTTTTACAGTGAACTCCGGTGGAACCAAAGGTGTGGTTGGATTTGCCGGAGGGATCGAACACGATTTGGGCAGCATACAAATCAGCACGGATAATGAGTTTGCCGTGATTTTAATGACTGCCATCGAAAAAAACGAATCTATTGAACAGGCGGAGAGAGTTTTGATAACCACCATTGCCCGCGGGAAAAACAGCGGGATGAAATATAACGAAGATGGGTCCGAACTCCTCGAAGTTGGCGAAGCTCCTGTGCTGATGGAGCCGGTGACTTTCAACCTGGCAATTACAAATAGAAACAGGCCGATACTTCATGTCCTTGATCATTCCGGAAACCGAACCGGGCAAACGATCCCGCCCGATGAAAACGGAGCATATCGTATTTATGGCAGTGAAACAACAACCATTTACTATGAACTGGAATTTAATTCCGAGTAAGATTAATCAATCAAAAATTATCTGATATGAGGAAAGGTAATCGAAGATATGTTGTTTTCCCGTTCTTGTTGCTGTTTGTTTTTGGATTAGCAGCATTTGCAGTGGTTTCGGAAGACATGAGGGATGACAAAAATGGTAATACCTATTACGTGGCAATAAACGGCAGTGATGAAGCGGAAGGCACGATGGATGACCCCTGGGCGAGTGTGGAGCGGGCACTGAGTGAAACCGGCCCGGGTGATGCCGTTCTGTTGCGAGGCGGAGTGTACAAGATAAACCGGGCAGTTCAGCTCGGAGAGGCACAGGGAACAGAAAACGGCTGGATTACAGTCCGGTCATACCCCGGAGAGCGGGCGGTTTTTGACGCAGAAGATTTCAAAAAAACCGATGAAGGGCTTACACCGCACCAGGCGGGACTTGGAACGATTGATATCTCAGGGGCTCAATATCTGAGAGTGAAGAATATTGATGTTCGAAACAGTTTTGGCGAAGGTTTTAGAATCAGCCGGGGCTCGCGGTTTATTGAGCTGATCGGCTGCAGCTCCGACCGCTCATTTAAATCGGGTATTGCGGCCTGGGGAATCGGCCACGGGGGCGCCGAAAACATCCGGATTTTACACAGTGAGGTAACAGGCGCTAACGACCTCAACATGGCACTTCCGGCAGATGGCGGGCCGGGTGCCCGCGGTGAAGCACCACATGAAGGTATCTCGATTGCGGGAGTTCACCATTTTGAAGTGGCATATAACCGTGTTCACCGAAGCCACAAAGAGGGTATCGATATCAAAGAGCGGTCGGCACACGGCGTGGTTCACAATAATGAAACTCACGATCTGCCCAGGCAGGGTATTTACCTGGACGCCTGGTTTGGCATGCTTGAAGATGTGGAAGTTCACTCCAACCGCTCCTATAACAACGAGTGGGGAATCACACTCTCCGCCGAGGATGACGGTGCCGAGATGCGCAACATCAGGGTTCACAGCAATTTTGTGTATAATAACCGGGCATCCGGCATTATGTTCGGCCTGTTCGGGCACGATGAACCGCGTTCCGATATCAAAATTTATAACAACACCGTGGTGGACAACGGTTCGCTTTCTCACTGGCACGGGTCCACGGGCGGAATTGATTTGAGGTCAGCCAATGTACGTGATGTGTATGTGGTGAACAATCTTGTGGTAAACAATACCGGTTTTGAGATTGCAAGCTTCGCTGCAGATGATGAACGCGATCGGGCTTTTTCCGAGCGAAATATTGTGGTTAGAAACAATATGACAAGCCCGTTTCACAATTCGGTCGAAGAGATGCACGAGGGCTGGGGGCAGGCGTTTCCGTTTCGCGGTGAGGATACAATCGAAAGTGAAAATATTCAGTTTGTCTTCCCTAATGCAGCCGATTTCAGGCTTCGGCCGGGATCTGATGCCATAAATGCAGCCATTGAAATCGACGGAGGAATGTTGGCACATCCCCATATAGGCGCCGGTACCGTCATGCCGGTTTATAATGATTGACCTTTAAAACATCAAAAAACATAAAAATGTACTCAAGAAAAGAGTTCCTGAAAACAGCAATCGCAGGCAGTGCGGGATTGGTTGCTGCAAATCCGTTAATCGCATCTCTCTCAGAAAAAAGGCTTGAAAATATCGGTTACATTTCGGGCATTTTGGGGCCGAACCTGGGAGACCGAGACTGGCAATCCATTCTCAGGCAAACGACAGAGTACGGTTACTCTGAAATCGAAATCGGAAATTACCTGGGTGAATCTGCAAGCTCTTTTTTGTCTTTTTGTAAAGAGATCGGGCTGAAACCGGTTGCCGGAAGCCTGGGTGGTATGACCGAAGACACTGATGTTATCCACGAATCCCTGGACCGGCTAAACGCTTTGGAGATGCAATACGGTGTGATCTACTGGCCGTTTTTTGTCGGGGCGCCTTTCAGCCTGGATGACTGTAAACGAAGTGTGGACGTGCTGAATAAAACGGGAGAAATTTGCAAAAGCCGCGGAATTACACTCTTGTGGCACAATCACGATTACGAATTTGTACCCATGGAGGAAGGCCTGCCATTTGATTACCTGATGGAAAACACGGATGAAGATCTGGTTCAGTGCGAACTGGATATTTACTGGGTGAAAAAGGGCGGAGCCGATCCGGTTGAAGTGCTGAAAAAGTATTCCGGCAGATACCGGGTTTTGCATGTAAAAGATATGGCGCCCGGCGAAGAGCAGGATTTTGCCTGTCCCGGAAAGGGTATTATTGAATGGGAGCCGGTATTTGCAGAATCAGTCAGCCAGGGAATTGAACATTTCAATGTAGAAAGAGACAATGCCCCGGACGGCCTGGGTTGTCTGCGAACGGCCTCAACATTTTTAAAAGGCCTGAGATTTTAACCACAGGTTTGATCATTTTTAATTGAAGAATCGCCATCATTTGAACACAGTATTTCAAAAAATTAAAAATTGTTATTACAACATTGAGTTCGGCCATTTCATCAATGTCCGGATGCCCCTCAAATGACTGTCTGAGTTTAAAAATCCAAATGATTCATCACACAAAAAATTTGAAAAACATAAGAATAATGAATTCAGATATTATCAAAAATAGAAGTTTGTATTCTTCACTATTGATATTCATTTCAGCAATATTGATTCTCGTTCAATCCGGTTGTGAAGCTTTACGTGATGAGGATACTGAAGTGCGTCATAAACCGAATATCATTTTTCTGGTCAGTGAGGATAACAGTGCGTTTTTAGGATCTTACGGAGACTCATTGGCTTATACACCTAATCTCGACAGATTTGCTGACAGCGGAATTGTATATAAAAATGCATTTGCCAATGCCCCGGTCTGTGCTCCGGCACGGTCATCCCTGATTACGGGAATGTACGCCAATAGCCTGGGGAGCCACCATATGAGGTCACTGGTTGAAATCCCTGAAGATTTCAGGTTTTTCCCTCACTACTTGAGAGATGCCGGATATTATACCGTAAACAGAATAAAAAAAGATTATAACATTTTTGATCAGGATGGAATTTGGGATAATGACGAATGGTGGAATTATCCGGACATGTTGAAAGATCGTGAGGAGGGGCAGCCATTTTTTGTAATGTACAACACCTGGATGTCGCATGAAGATAAGCTGCATGGCAGCCGCGAAGAGAGAATGCTCGAATACTATATCAATTCATCCATTCAGCCGATGACCGGTGAACCGGCTTCACAGGAACGGGTGAACTATTTTAATCATATGCATGATCCCGCCTCCATGCAGCTTCCGCCATATCATCCGGATACCCCGGAGATGCGGGAAGATTGGGCACGGTATTACGATGCGATGAGCATGATGGATGACGAAATCGGAGAGTTTCTGAATAATCTTGAACGGGATGGCCTGCTGGATAATACCATCGTGTTTTATTTTAGTGACCATGGCGGCGTGCTGGGGAGAAGTAAACGGTTTACTTTTGAATCGGGGCTGCATGTGCCGTTTATCGTTCATGTTCCGGAAAAATATCAGCATATGGTGCATGATGAACCCGGCAGCAGGACAGCCCGTGTAATCTCATTTGTGGATCTCGCGCCAACAGTTATGAATCTGGCAGGGCTGGAAATCCCGGAGCATTTTCAGGGAGAGCCCTTTCTTGGCCCGAATTCCGGTAATGGAAAAGAGTTCGCATTTGGTTTTCGGGGACGAATGGATGAGCGGTATGATCTTTCATTGACGGTTCGCAATAAAGACTATCGGTATATCCGAAACTATATGCCACATTGGCCCTGGGCACAGCGGGTAAATTACTTGTGGAGGGCAGAATCCATGAAATCGTGGGAACAGGCTTATAAAGATGGCAGAACCGATGAATATCAATCAAGGTTTTGGGAGCCCAAACCGGCCGAAGAGCTTTACTCCATTCATGACGACCCCCACAATGTAAACAATCTTGCTTCTGAACAGGATTACCGGCATGTATTGGAAGAAATGCGTAACGCAATGGAGGAGTGGGTTTTTCGAACAAATTCGAAAAGTTTCATCCCGGAGGGAGAATATCTTAAAGCACTGGGTGAAAACATTGGATATGAATATTTCACCGGCCGAAACTACGATTTGGGACATATTTATGAAATCGCAAGCCTTGCCACTCTGGGTGATCCGGTACATCTGCCGGAATTGGAAAATGCATTGCTGCATGAGGACTCTATCATACGTTACTGGGGAGCAGTTGGAGCCCGAATTCTCGGCAATGAATCAGAAGAGTTAGAGGATTTGCTTATCCGGAACCTTGAATATGAATCTTTGGATGTACGAATTGCTTCGGCCGAAGCTCTCTATTTCCTGGGGCATCGGAAAGAAGTATTTGCAACCTTGAAAGAAATCTTACAAAACCGGGAGTTCGAGCCGTTCGGGCCAATGGAGGCCATACGCACACATGCGCTGAATGCGGTGGATGTGATGCAGCCGGAAGATAAATTGCAGTTTAAAGAGGAAATTGAAGCAATCGCTTCCCGTGAGGGAAATGGCTACGACAAAAGAGTGGCTGAGTACTTACTGACACAGCTTGGGTTTTAAGATCTTTTTTAAATATAATCTGATTTGATGACTATGAAATTCACTTCTATTCTATTAATAACTTTAGGCTTCCTAATACTACCATTCTTTGCAATTCAGTGCTTTGGCCAATCCGGCGATTTTCCGGTACCGAAAAATACCGGAGACCCGGAACAATTCGGGGTTCACATACAGCGAACAATGGCTTTGCTGGAAAACAGTACGCCGGAACAGCAGAACACGGTACGTATTCTGTTTTACGGACAGTCTATCACTGAAGGTGATTGGTGGAAAATAGTCAGAGATGATCTTAAGGAGCGCTATCCCAACGCAAATTTGATTATTGAAAATCGTGCCTTGGGCGGATATGCTTCCCAAATACTTATAAAAACGGCCGAAACCGATCTGTATCCCTTTCAGCCGGACCTGTTGATATTTCATGTGTACGGTTCTAATCATGCCTATAAAAATATCATCCGCAGGGTAAGAGAGCGCACAACGTCAGAAATTTTGATTCAATCCGACCATTATTCTGCCTACCATGATCTGAACGAAGAACGGAACCCTGAAAACCTGGATCAGGATGACTGGGCACAATGGTGGAACTATGTTTTTCTGCCGGAAATTGCCGAACGGTATGATGCCACACTAACAGCACAACGGGATCTCTGGAGAGAATATCTGATTGATTATAACCTGGAGCCACAAGCTCTGCTTTCTGACAATGTACATACAAATGATCACGGTAACTTTTTGATGGCTGAATTGCTGAAACCTCACCTGGTTTACCGGCCGGATCTTGATATCGAAAGAGCCAAAAACCCGTTTAACAATGAATGGGTTCAAACATTACCTGCAGATGATATAAGAACGTCGGATAGCGATTCGATTACGTTCAGCTTCATAGGAAACCGGATAGATTTGATTGCGGAGCCTGAAGGTACAGGTGAGATTGACATACGCATTAATAATCGTAAACCCTCGCAATTTCCCGAACTATACGGTTTTACGCGAGCCACTCCCTATCCCGATTCCAAATGGCCGCTGATTACACTTGTACAATCCAAAGCACCACTGGAGCTTGAAACATGGACGGTAACCCTGCACGATATATCTGACGATGGAAGTGAATTTTGGTTTGAACTTCATGGATCCGAAACGGGATTTGACGGTTCAGGGAATTCAAATGATCGATTTGTGTCCAATTCAGAGCGGATTGTTATCGATCCGGAAGACTGGAATATTCAGCGCTCAATGGAGGTTTTTGGCGGTGAGCTGCACGATGGGTTCGAAATCAAATGGGATGTGGCGCCCTATTTTAAAGACAGGGTTTCGTTTTCAGCAACGTCCAACCCGGCAATAGAAAACGTACAAACAGTTGCAAAAGGATTATCCTCCGGAGAACATGTGGTTACACTTACCGGCCCGGGAATAGATTCCTTAAAAGCTGTTAGAGTTTATAATCCGCCTTTGTTGAATAAATAATCCCAAAATTGTCATTGTTCAATGACAATTTTGCCCGAAGGGCCGACAAATCTTTCTAAACGAATGAATTGTCGGGATTAACCCCGACTTTGAAACTCTCAGGAATTCTTACTTTAAATAAAAAAGCTAAATCATTGAGTTTCAATGTCGGTCCGGAGGACAAAAAAGGTCTAACGACTTTTTTGGGATAATAAAAAATGGGATCTACAGGAATTGTTGTGGTTAGTTTTTTTTGAGATAAATGGCGAGGGGTGTGATTTCCCTGCAATAAAACAAGCTCAGAACACGAAAAAGAGTCTACACTCAGAAACACACCCTCTATTTGGCCACTAAGTCACGATGACGCTAAGAATCACGAAAGTTAGTATATAGATTTTGTTATACTTCGTGCACCCTCGTTCCGACAGCCGGCGGATTCGTGGCAAAAAAATATCGCTGATGATTTTGAATACATATTCCCTCACAACGCCTCAAGATGGGACTGTACGTGCTATACCAATTTACCCACAAAAATTCCTGTAGAACCAAAAAATGCTTATACCCTCAATAAAAACATCAAAATAATTGTTTTGATAGGTGTATTTATAACCCATCAGTTATTCAAATGCTCATAAACATTTCCGTGAACCAGGGTAACGATACTTGAAGCGGGCAGGGTTATTTCCCCGGCGGCAACTCCCTCGGTTTTATTGGTGTTTTGCCCCGCCGTGGTTACATATTGGTCAAACTGCCCGGGAATTTGATCACCATCGAGATTTAAAAGTACCGGCTCACTGTTAGTATTTATAGCCACGATGGTAAAGGTGTCCATTTCGTTGTGCTGATAGGCTGTGGCAAAAACCCCGTCATTATCATTGTATTGAAGATCCACCCGCACGGCCCCCGGACGGATGTACCGGAAAAACTGTTTCGATACGTGATAACGTTTTCCGGGATTGGCTTCTCCCTGCATCAGGTTATAACGGCCTAATTCATTAAGCTGGCTTCCCTGCCACCAAACCCATCCAGATATATTGCCAAAATGCAATGCAGCATGAATGGCAAGGCCCAGGTCTAACGCTCCGGGCTGGTTGGTTTCGCTCAGCCAGCGATCTTCAAATCCGCTGGTTTCGGTCATCCAGGTCGGTTTACCGGAGGGTCTTGCGTAATCCTCGTAATGATTGCGCCAGGCGGCAGAAGCCCTGGCCGTTTCTGTTGGTGCCACGCCATCCGTATAGCCGTGAACCGACCAGATATCCAGTTCTTCAAGGGCTGCAGGATTCCGGTTCATCAAATGATAGTGATAGAACCAGCGGCGGTCATCCAACCCTTCCATTTCCAGCATATTTTCTGACCCAAAAACCTTAACATCCGGGTAGCGCTCTCTCACAACCGGCATGGAATGTTCAAGCATATCAGCGTACCAATCAACCCGGTAAAAACAGGAGTTGTAGAACTGTTCAAACAACGGTTCATTCTGCGGGCTGATCGCGTAAATATCAATGCCGAGTTCCTCGTAAAGTGCAATACCGTCAGCCAGCCAAATGCCGAATTCTTCGTACATCTCCGGATTAAGTGTGCCTCCATCTTTGGTGCCCCCGGGATGTGGTTCATTAACAAAACGTGTCCTTCCGGCCGATCCGGGCAGATGAGAACCATCGCTGCTAATCCTGATTTTCATATCCGCAGGTGGCGACCAAACCGTGTAAATCAATTTCAAATCTACCCCCGCATTTTCTGCTGCTGCGGCAATACCTTCCACTACCGGCCTCTGTTTATCCCAATCTGCATCCTGTCCTTGTTCCGGTGTCGCGGGTGGGTAATACTCATTTCTCCAGATAGTTAAACCCAGGTCTTCAATAATCATCCGGCCCCACTCTTCAGTAAACAGGTTGTCATGATTTCCTGTCCACCACACATCACGGGCGCCAAAAAAACCAAAACCGTCGATCGTTTGATGAGTTACATTCCGATCGATGGTAAGGGTAACTTCTTTCTCCTGATTTCCATTTTCTCCATTCTCACCGGAATCTACGGAATCACCCCCGCAGTTAACTGTAATCAGAAATGTAAATAGTAATGAAACAAAAACAGCAGCTCTCTTCATATCAGATTAAATTATTTAGTGGTTTAAAACAGACTTCTTTATGATATAATAGAGAGATTTAAAACATTGATCTACTGATTTTTATCTTGAAAATTTCGTGTTCCTTTGAGTCATTTTGTCATCGTGGTTTCTTATATGATGGAGAAATTTTGCTATTCATTTGATATCAAACCTCTAACTGAATAATCGCCTTATTCAGTTAAAAAAATAGTAGAGTCAACTTCTCAATGACTCTATATTACATAAGGGCTAAAGCAAATTCGCTGTCGATTCTGAAAGATTCTATTATCTTGCCAAGACCGGCCCCTTCAAATTATAAAATGAAAATTCATATGGCGTTTAATTTTTGTATTTCCCGTTTGCTCCACTCAGGACTCTTGATTTTTCTAACGATCATTCTGATTGCCGTTCATTCAGGGTGTGAATCGGCATTGAACGAAGAATCCAATGATAATCAAAAACCCAACATCATCTACATTATAGCTGATGACCTTGGTTACGGAGACCTGGGCAGTTTTGGCCAGCAGCACATTCAAACCCCCAACCTCGACAGAATGGCCGAGGAAGGGATGAGATTCACGCAGCACTACGCCGGAAGTACAGTCTGTGCACCTTCGCGATCCGTACTAATGACCGGATTCCACAGCGGACGCACCCAGATCCGCGGAAATCGCGAGCAGATGCCGATCGGGCAGTATCCGCTGATGTACGGAACACCAACAGTTTCAAGCATCCTTCAGCATCACGGTTATGCCACCGGCGGTTTTGGAAAATGGGGATTGGGTTATCCCGGCTCAAGCGGTGTGCCGTCACTTCAGGGATTTGATGAATTCTATGGATTTTTGGGTCAGCGTCGCGCGCACTTTTACTATCCCGAGTTTCTGTTTCATGATGTAAAAGGTGAAGAACTCAGGAGAGTTTACCTGGAAGGCAATGTAGTGGACGATACCCCATCCTGGGAGGGATTTGAACATCCCGGCTCCGGAAAACCGATTGAGCGGGGACAATACAGTGCCGATGTAATCCACGAAGAAGCGATACGCTTTATTGATGAAAACCAGGGGCAGCCGTTTTTCCTCTTTTATCCAACACAAATTCCTCACGCTTCACTGACTGTGCCCGATGAAACGCTTCAGCTCTATCTGGATGAGGATGGCAATAGTATTTTTGATGAAGATCCACACAATTTTGGCCACTATACCGAACAACCGATGGCAAAAGCAGCCTATGCAGCGATGGTAACCCATCTCGACAAACAAACCGGTGAAATTCTGGATAAACTGGAAGAGCTGGGCATCGCTGAAAAAACACTGGTCATTTTCACCAGTGATAACGGCAGCCACTCCGAGGGTGGCTATCACTACTCCATGCTCGATTCAAATGGTCCGCTGCGGGGCGGGAAGCGCGACCTGTATGAAGGCGGAATCCGTGTACCGACTATAGCCTGGTGGCCGGGCAGAATTGAAGCCGGAACCGAAAGCGGCCTGATTTCCGGTTTCCAGGATATGCTGCCAACGTTTGCAGAACTTGCCGGTGCGCCGGTTCCGCCCGGAATTGATGGTATTTCTATGGTGCCAACTCTTTTGGGAGACGGCGGCCAGCAAGAGCATGAATATCTCTACTGGGAATTTCACGAACAGGGCGGCAAACAGGCTGTGCGATGGGGGGACTGGAAAGCCGTTCGGCTGAATGTGCGGCAGAATCCGGAAGATGCCCCGGTTGAGTTGTACAACCTTGCCGAAGATATCGGGGAGGAAAATGATGTGGCAGAGAACCATCCCGAAATTGTGGAACAGATGGTGGAATTTATGCGGGATGCTCATATTCCGAACAAGGTGTTCCCGCTTTTTGAATAATTTTTTTTGAACCAACGAGTCATGTAATCAATAAGAATATGAAAAAATATAATATTACCGCATTGATAGGCTTTTTTTTCTTAATTACAGCATTTGGCATTTCAGAAGCCCAAACACTTAGCGTTGATAACCTTCAAACAGAATACCGTATCAACCCGGTTGGAATTGATGTGGAACAGCCCCGATTTTCCTGGATCATTCAAAGTGATGAGAGAAACACAATGCAAACTGCTTACCGGCTTCAGGTTGCCAAGGCTCTACCCGATTTTAATGCATCAGATGTTTTGATTCATGACACAGGCCGGGTTCAAACCGAACAATCGGTACACAACGTATACAGCGGGCCAGAATTGCAGCCAGGTGTACGGTACTTCTGGCGGATGAAAGTGTGGGATAATCATGGAAATGAATCAGATTGGAGCGATACTGCCTTTTGGGAAACAGGCCTTCTGAATGCAAATAACTGGGCTGCTGACTGGATTGAACCCGATATTGAGGTAGATGTAGAAACGTCACCGCCTGCACCTATGATAAGGCGTGAATTTCAATTGAATGGAGACATAGCACATGCAAGAGCCTATGTGACCAGTCACGGTGTGTACGAAATGGAAATTAATGGTGAACGGGTTGGAGATCAGATTTTAACACCCGGATGGACCAGCTATCATAACAGGCTGCAATATCAAACCTATGATGTCACGGATATGTTATCATCCGGTGAGAACGCAGTGGGCGTGATGCTCGGGGATGGTTGGTTCAGGGGATTTATCGGATGGGGAGATCAGCGAAATTATTATGGAGAAAAACTGGCTCTGCTGATGCAGCTTGAAATTACGTACAGTGATGGCCGAACTGAAACCATAACGTCTGATGAAAACTGGAAAGCATCAACCGGCCCAGTAATGTATTCAGATCTTTACAACGGGGAGTTTTATGATGCCAGAAGGGAAATAGCAGGATGGTCGCTGGCCGGATTCAATGACAGAGACTGGTCGGGTGTCCGTCTGGTGGATCACGGAAAAGAGCAATTGATCGGTCAGCAGGTGCAGCCGGTCAAAAAAATTCAGGAGCTCAAACCGATAGACATCTTTGAAACCCCGGAAGGCGACATCGTGCTCGATATGGGCCAGAATATGATCGGATGGATTCGCCTCAAAGTGGAAGGTGAAGAGGGTACTATAGTGACTTTGCGCCATGCCGAAACGCTTGACAGAGAAGGAAATTTCTACACAGATAACCTGCGTTCGGCCGATCAGGAGAATACATATATATTAAAGGGAGGCGGTATTGAAGTTTGGGAACCCCGGTTTACATTTCAGGGGTTTCGTTATGTGGCTGTGGATGGTTATCCCGGTGAACTGACACCCGATGCCATCACAGGTGTGGTGCTTCATTCAGATATGGAGATGACCGGCCATTTTCAAAGCTCCAATGAGCTGGTGAATCAGCTTCAGCACAACATTGTTTGGGGGCAGAAAGGCAATTTTTTAGACATCCCCACCGATTGCCCTCAGCGGGACGAACGGATGGGCTGGACGGGTGACATCCAGGTGTTTGCCGAAACGGCGAATCTAAATATGAATACCAATGCATTTCTGACCAAATGGCTTGCAGATCTTGAAGCGGATCAGAACGAAGAGGGTAGCATACCATTTGTGGTACCCGATGTATTGGGTGGATTTGGCTCCGCAGGTTGGGCAGATGCCGGTGTGATTGTGCCGTGGACGCTCTATCAGTCATACGGAGACACCCGGATTTTGGAAACCCAATACGAAAGCATGAAGGCTTGGGTGGATTATATGGACAATCGCGCCGCAGAAACGGAGAAGAGGTATCTGTGGGATAACGATTTTACATTTGGAGACTGGCTTTCCTTTTCATCCGACAGTCCCGCCTATCCCGGCGCATACACCGATCAGAATATGATTTCAACGGCTTTTTATGCATGGTCGAGTAAATTGATGAGTGAAACGGCAGGGGTTCTTGGAAGGGAAGACGATCAGAGACATTATGCGGCACTTTATGAAAATATCCGGGAAGTCTTTCAGCAGGAATATGTAACACCGGCAGGACGGGTGATGTCGGATACGCAAACGGCGTATCTGCTTGCCCTGAGAATAGGTTTGCTACCGGATGAAATGGTGGATGATGCAGTTGGATATTTGATACGGCGGGTTCGCGCCCACGGCCATTTGACAACCGGGTTTTTGGGAACTCCACATTTGAATCCAATTTTGAGTGAGTACGGCCACAGAGATCTGGCATTCGAACTGCTGATGCGGCAGGATTATCCGTCGTGGTTATATCCGGTAACCATGGGTGCCACCACCATATGGGAGCGGTGGGATGGAATCAGGCCCGACGGTACTTTTCAAAGTGAAAGTATGAATTCACTGAATCATTACGCCTATGGAGCTATCGGTGAATGGCTGTTCAAAGAAGTGGCCGGAATTGAAGCGCTTGAGCCGGGTTACAAAAAAATACAAATCAAACCAGTGCCCGGTGGCGGTCTTGATCATGCACGGGGATTTTTGATTTCACCCTATGGAAAAATTGAATCTTCGTGGGAAATTGATGATGAAGGTTTCAGGATAATGGTGGAAATTCCCACAAATACAGCGGCGAATATTACACTGCCACACGCCCGGTTAGAAGATGTCACAGAAAGCGGCCGCAAGGTTCAGGATAGTGAATATTTTGAAGTCATTGAATCAGGTAACAATGTTGTAACTATTCGGGCAGGTTCCGGCCGCTACACGTTCAGTTATCCGTCAGAAAAACTGGTTTCGGATTTGCAGGAATACCACGATGAGGAGGAATCGATTGATGAACCTGGCGATGAGATCGATTCTGATACACGGCTTGCTCAATTGCTTGCTGAGAAATCCACACGCGCCATCCTGGAACAACACCTTACCGAACTAATGAACTCTGCATGGCTGAGCCAGGTGATGGGTTTTTCACTTGATACCGCCATGCAGACATTGC
>RECI01000046.1 GCA_007694095.1 Balneolaceae bacterium
GCATTTCGCGCTGTTCTGTCTGTACGATTTCCTCAATTTCAACTTCTTCCTGTTCAACAACAGTTATCATTTCTGGTTGTGAAACAGTAAACTCTATTCTGAACAGGACAATCAGTATAATGAGCGTTAATAATAATCCTGTTTCAAGAAGTACTACATAGTAGTTGCGAAGGTTCGATTCCGGCCTTCTCTTTATCTCGTGGTTGGGACTCAGTTTTTCTTTCATGGCCTTTCACCTCACGTTTCATTAGTAGTGGGCTGATAGACATTGGAGTAAAAAGACCATCTATCTACGTATAAATTAGACAGAGATTATTAAGATTAGATGTGCATTGTAATAAATACAAAAATAATTTAGGTCAGTGCAATTGAATACCTAAAAAATAATGCCTCACAAATTGGAATTATATCCTATTCGTAATGTTGTAAGGGGAAAATGGGCTCATTCCTGAGCCCATTTTACGGTGTCCTGTCTCCTTCAACTACTAAAGTTTTTAACAGGAATGCTGTTAACTCCTGATCATAAATATGACAGGCAGGTTGTATTGAACTCTAACGGGCCTGCCACGCTGCATTCCCGGCTTGAATTTTGCCTGAGATACTACTCTGAGGGCTTCTTCATCGCAGCCACCCCCGATCCCTCTTATTACTCTGGGGTTTTCTACTTCACCTCTTTCATTCACGATAAACTGAACATAAACGCGACCCTGTATGTTTGCACGCAATGCTCTTTCCGGGTACCTGACATCTCTTTGAAGCGCTTCCAGCCCGCCAATTAATTCAGGCATTTGCTCAACAAGGATGAAGAAATCTTCTTCAGGCTCGGCATTGTCCTCTTGTTGTGGTGGAGGTGGCGGTAATGCCAATGGGCTGCCAAAATCGAATTCCGCATCAATCATGATATCAACATCTTCGATAATCTCATCGTTTGGCACCGGAACTGGCACCGGTGGTCTTGGAGGCGGAGGAGGTGTTTCCTGCTGCTGTGTTTGTATAATTTCTTCCATTTCCACTATTTCCTGCTCATCCACATATACGATTTCTACCTCAGCTGTGCGGAAATCTATCCTGACAAGTGCTGTTAGAATCAATAATGCGAGAATGAGACCGGTTTCAAGCAGGATGGTATAGTAGTTGCGAAGGTTTGCTTCCGGCTTTCTTTTTATCTCGTAGTTTGGCTTAAGTCTATGGTCTTTCATGATCTCTGACCTCTCTATAGTAAGTAATTAATGTTGGGAGACTATCTTTATTCATTAAGATAACATCTAATTGTAAATTTTATGTGAGTAATTCAGTTAATATTATCTTTTTATCTCTTTTGTAATATAACGAAACTCTACAAATTTTGTGGCAAAAAAAAGTACATTTTGTTCAGGAAAAGCGGTTTTTTTATGGCCTGGACTGGAGATGTCAATAATCTGGCTTTCGCTTTACCGAACTAATTTAGCACCCAGATAACTTCCTCATAAATAGATTCAATTTAAAGATTCAATCCATTTATTTATTCATGATTTTAGCAAATTTTTACAAAAAAAAATCGAGAAGCTAGTAAAAGATTTGTAGTTCAAAAAATAACTTGCCGATTTGTTGCCACAAAGGCACTATGACACAAAAAAACACCAAGGTTTTGGTTTATGGATCCTTCCAAGAATTCCTTGCTCACTTTTCTCTGTTACCTTGAAATCCCCCCAACCCCCTTTAAAAAAGGGGGAGTTCCAGGGCTCCGATGGAGCCATCCACATTTACCTTTCTCGCTGCCATCTGAATACAGGATTCTCCTCACGGACTATGTCATTTCTTAGGCTTGGTGCCAAGATGAACTCCTTCACCATAAGCTTCCGCAACAGCTTCCATCACCGCTTCGCTCATCGTTGGGTGCGGGTGAACGGCACTGATAATTTCATGGCCTGTAGTCTCAAGGTCGCGTGCAACCACGGCTTCTGCAATAAGTTCTGTAACATGAGAACCAATCATATGGCACCCAAGCCATTCACCATATTTTTCATCAAAAATCACTTTTACGAAACCCTCTTCATGGCCAAGCCCGGCTGCTTTACCACTGGCTGAGAAAGGAAATTTACCTACAAGTATATTGTAGCCTTCTTCTTTGGCCTGCTTTTCAGTAAGCCCTACTGATGCAATTTGAGGTTCACAATATGTACAGCCCGGAATATTCTTGTAGTTAATCGCTGATGGTTTTTTACCCGCAAGGAGTTCAGCAAGCACCACACCTTCATGTGAAGCTTTATGAGCCAGCCAGGGAGCACCTATCACATCACCGATGGCATAAATATTATCAGCCGTGGTTTTGTAGGTTTTCTTGTCCACTTTGATAGCACCTTTCTCACTATCCACCCCTGCTTTATCAAGGCCGATTTCTTCAATATTACCGGTTACACCAACGGCAGAGAGCACAACATCCGCCTCAACTTCTTCATTGCCATTCTTTGTTTTAATTGTAACCTTAACCCCTTTACCTTTCTTCTCCACTTTTTCAACAGAGCTTTCGGTAAGAATATTCATTCCTTTCTTTTTATAAATTTTGGCAAGCTCTTTCCCGATATCTTCATCCTCTACCGGAACCAGGGTTTTCTGCAGCTCAACAAGGGTTACTTCAGTTCCAATAGAATTGTAGAAGTACGCAAACTCAACACCGATAGCTCCGGCGCCAATAATTACCATCTTCTTTGGCTGTGACTCCAGCTGCATCGCGCGCTCGGAGTCGATAATCATCTTTCCATCTATTTCAAGATTAGGCAGCTCCCTCGGCCGGGCACCGGTAGCAATAATAAAATGCTTTGCCTTGATCGTTTCGGTCTCCTTGCCTTTTTCATCTAGCACGGATAATTCTTTTGCAGATTTGAAAACGCCTTTCCCGTTAATCACTTCAATTTTGTTAGCTTTCATCAGAAACTGCACACCTTTGCTCATTTTATCGGCAACCTTGCGGCTTCGCTTAATCATTGCCTCAAAATTTGCGGAAAACTCTTTCACATCAACTCCGTAATCGGCTGCATGAGAGATGGACTCAAAAACTTCTGCCGACCGCAATAACGCCTTTGTTGGAATACAGCCAATATTCAAACAAACACCCCCTAAAAAACGCTTCTCGACAACAGCTGTTTTAAATCCAAGCTGAGAAGCCCTGATTGCCGCTACATATCCGCCAGGTCCTGTTCCAATTACACAAACATCAAATTCTTTTGCCATGATGATCTTAAATTTTTGATTCTATTGATTTAATATACAGATAATGATCTTTGTCAAAAGCAGGTTCAATCATCTGTTGAAGCTATTTAAGGTAAGAAATCTATCCAAGATTTTTAAACCTTGTTTAAGCATTTCCATTTTAAGACTCTGTTTATAGTAGTTTCTTTGTGGCTTCAGTGCACTGTACGCAATGTTCTGAGCTTATAATTAACTACCTGATGTGGGTAAACCGGCTCATTTTTTGAACCCCGCCAAAAATATCGGGACCGGCGTCTTAACGAAATATCAAATTCCAAACTGCAGTTAGATGGTTACAGGGAAGACAACTCAGTAGTGGTCGAAGTCACCGCGTTTTTTTCTCTTGAAATAATCTTTGGTTGCCTCAATCACTTTAGGTGCAAGCAATATGGTTCCGATCATAGTAGGAATCGCCATCATTGCAAACATACCGTCAATAAGGTTCACCACAAGGTCAATGGATGTTATGGAACCAAGAAATATGGCGAATATATAGAAGTAGTTGTAATAGTGTTTTCTGTGCGCACCACCCAGGAAGTTCAGGCATTTGGTGCCGTAATATGAATATGTGAACATGGTAGTGATACTGAAAATGAATACACAGATAATAAGCAGGTAGGGGCCCACCACCGGAATGCCTGTCTCGAAGGCTACGGCTGTCATCGTAATGCCGTCCACGCTTGTATCAGTCCAGGCGCCTGTCATCAGCAGAGCAAGTGCAGTCATCGAACAAATCAGAAGTGTATCGATGGCCGGTTCAAGCATCCCAACCAGGCCTTCTCGGACCGGTTCGCGGGTTTTGGCAGCTCCGTGCGCCATAGCCTCGGTACCGATTCCCGCTTCATTCGAAAATGCCCCGCGACGTATCCCCATCGAAATCATGTACCCGAGAGCGCCTCCAAATGCGGCTTCTTCACTTGCAAAGGATCCTTTAAATGCGTCTGTAACAATTAGTGAAAGATAGGCAGGTACATCCGCTAAATTTGTAATGATGATATAAACAACTGTAAAAATGTAAATGAGCACCATCAACGGAACCAGCCGGGCAGCAACATGACCAATACGTTTGATGCCGCCAAAGATAACCAGTGACACAAGTATCACAAGTATAATTCCAATAATAATATCAGATAAACGGAATCCTGTTTCTGTGATAAAAGAATCAGATAAAATCATGGTGTTGTACCCAAGCAGCCCGTTTTCTGCCAGCATGGTATCCCGAATAATCTGTGTAAGCTGGTTTGACTGAAAAATGGGGGTACACCCGATCAGGCCGGCCAGGCTGAAGAAAATTGCGAGGGGTTTCCATTTTTT
>RECI01000107.1 GCA_007694095.1 Balneolaceae bacterium
GTTATTGAAGGCTGACAGCCTTCTGAAGCCGGCAAATACAACAGATTTCCCTGCAATCGCCATGAACTGGCCTGAAAATGGGTCATGCGTTGCACAAAACAGGATAAAAACGCCTATTAAGGAATCCTTTTCCCATTCCAAAAATTTATTATTATCCGGAAGTTATATTCTCCACTACAACGCGCAGCTCTGCATTGATACTTAAGCACGATCGAGGCTTTTCTGGCACTCTATATTAGTTCTTGTAAGACCTTATAAAAGACCATTCTATCTGCCACCCGGCGGCGCATACTCTTCCACCCATTTACGCACCTGCTCATACCAATAGATCGAATTGTTCGGTTTCAGGATCCAGTGATTTTCATCAGGGTAGTAGATCAGCCGTGAGTCAATTCCTTTTGCCTGCAGTTTACGGAACAGCTCAAAAGCCTGTCCCACAGGAACACGGTAGTCAAGCTGGCCATGGATGATCAGCGCCGGAGTATGAAAATTCTCCGCATAGTAGTGAGGTGAAATCTCTTTGTAAATCGACGGATTCTCCCAAAAATAGCCGAAGCGTTCACTATGCACCGCAAAATCGGCTGCCATTTGCGAATACATGTTATAGACTGGTGCATGAATCAAAAGGGCATTAAACGGGTGTTCTTTTCCAAGCAGAATGCTCGACAGATATCCTCCATAACTTCCGCCGCCGGCAACCATCCTATTTGGATCAATCCATGACTGGTTTTCAAACCATTCTGCCGCTTTGATGGTATCTTCATATGGCAGTGTAAGCCAGTCGGGATTGATGGCATCGGTAAAATCCTGTCCGAATCCGGAAGAACCATGGAAATTGTGCCATGCGGTTACATATCCCCATGATGCGAAAGTCTGTGCATTCCAGCGGAAGTGGAACCCATCAGTAATGCCGCTGTGCGGGCCGCCGTGAATGAGCAGAAAGAGCGGGTATTTTTTACTTTCATCAAAGCCCGGAGGATAGTGCACCCACATCTGTATTTCATGTCCATTTGCTCCTTCATAGGTCACAGATTCATATGTACCCATATCCACTTCAGCCAGAATATCATCGTTGATGGTATCCAGGCGTGTTGTTTCTCCGTTCGAGGTATCAACCATTACGATTCGTGGCGGATATAGAAAGCTGTGGTTTAGTGCAACAAGCACACCGTTGGAAGAAATATCGACCGATGGGAAATCGGTTTTACCTGTTATTGGTTGCGGATCGCTGCCATCAACCGGAATAGAGTAGATACGCCGTGTACCTGCATCATCAATGGCACCAAATAAACCGCTGCCGTCCGGCTTCCAGACGAGGCCTTCGGCTGAGCGGTCCCAGCCGGTGGTAATTTCGGTATGTGTTCCGGAATCCACATCATAAAGCACAAGGCGGCGTAAGTCGGCATAGAACCCCTTTATACGCTGACTTGCGTAAGCAATGGTGCTGCCATCGGGGCTAAAAATTGGACTGGAATCAGGAGCTTCGTTATCCGGTGTGATATTCACAGCTACGCTGCTCCCGGGTTCAACCAGAAAAAGGTCCATATTCACATTGGTCTAATCCCTTGTACTGTTTGATGAAAATACCACCAGCGACTCGTCCGGTGCCACGTCATAACTTCCGGTACCTTGCGATGACCTGGGCAGCTCCCATCCTGTTGGCGAGGTAATATTTTTGGTATCTCCTCCGCCTGCGGGAATACGAAACAGGTGTGCCTGGCGCTGTTCATCAATCCAGTGGTCCCAATAGCTATAGGGCAGGGCATTCCACGTATGAGCGGATATATGCGAGTCGCTCCTTTCTTTTAGCCTTGCTTCCATTTCATCCCAATCCAGCCCGGAGAATATCCGGCTGATGAAATAGATATGGTCCCCAACCCATTTCGGTGCACTGACACCGGTGGGTATTTCAGTGAGCCGTACAGCTTCTCCCGGTTCATCCATAGGAAGAATGTAAATTTGAGATGCATCATCCCCTTCTCTACGGGTCACAAATGCAAGCTTTGAACCATCGGGGTTGAAAACCGGTTGCCCGTCGGCCGAACCGTGCTGTGTAAGCTGACGCTCAACGGTGCCGTCGGTTTTAAACAGCCAGAGATCGGTATGGCTTTTATCATCATCTACCGTATAACGGGTTATAGGTGCAACAACCAAGTCTCCATTTGGTGAAATAATGGGCGCCCCCACCCTTTTCATTTCCCATAATTTTTCAACTGACAGAGGTGTAAAGTCGTTGTCTGAATCAATCCTTTCCCAGCTGTTGTTTGCGAGCATTTGTGAGGTATTCAGTGCTGCAGCCAGACTAATCAGGAAGGTAAAAAACAAATATTTAGGCGAATAAAACATGCTAACAATTTTCATGCAATTTTATGTTTTAGTTACACTTAACATTATAAGATAGTACTTTTAACTTAAATTAAGCATCAGCGAAGTGAATCTTACTTCATTCAAACATAATATGTTGTACACTAAGCACCGGGTGCCGATACTGAACTAATTTTGCAGTGTGGGATCACCGATATCAAACAAACCGGCGGCCGCATGCTGCTTTATGCTGAAGTATATCTATTTTGAGAGCTGGAGCAGGTTGGAATAGTATATTATGGTCTAGTGGCATGTCATGGACGAAATATCTTATTGTCACTTGTCTGGTTATTCGAAATATAATCCACTTAAGATGATTGGGATTAACCGGTATCGACACTTCAGATGTTTAGCCCGTCATTTCATTATTGACATGGAACTGGCGGGTTAATCACAAAACCGTATTGCTTCGGTAACAATTATTTTGATTTTATACTTTTGAACAAATCAGTAGTTCTCAACACCCTGAAAAACAAATGGTTCTGCTTCACTGAACTCTGCTGATGTTTCTCCAGCATATATTTGTCCGCCATCTGTTCTTAATACTTTAACTGACGCTTCTGCACTAAAATCAAAGTTATCAAGGTCAACCCAAAAGGTATTTGGGGTGGTTGCTGTTTCGAAAAAATATCGCATATTCTTATGATCGGCTACAACACGCCATTGTGTAGTGGATAGGTTTGGAAAACCTTCAATTTCATAACCATAAGGTACCGATGTATTTCTCAATACACTAAACGTAGAAGCAACAGAAATTTGAGTGTCATCGGTTTCCGGAAGATGATTTATGTAGTAGTGCGCACGTACAAACCTATCTGTTGATTTTACAGTACCAGGCAAAAAAACATTTCCCGGAATATTCTGCCAATAGTTAAGTAGTGCAAGCTGTTCGTTATAAGGAGGGTCATTTGTCATAACGATGTACGAAGGATCATGGTGGATGACAAGGCTGCCGTCAATGTATTCAAATATTGCACTATCGCCTGTTGCATCCGATACGGAAAGATGAACCGTTGTAAACTTATCAGTTCCCGGGATAAAATCTGTTACCACTACAAAATCTTCTTTTCCAAGTGCATCTACGGCTTCTGCTACAGTTGCAAAATTATCAAGCACATATTGAGCCCATGCTGAAATTGCGAGTCCCGGCCTTTCCTCTTCATTATCAAATTCCGGGTATTCCGATTCAACAAGCCACAATAAGTTAGCAACAAGTCCTGCTTCATTCATTCCATCTGATGTTGAAATATCAAATGAACTTACAGCAAGGCTACCGTATTTGGAGATCCAGTAAAGTGAGTTTGGCCCAACACTTGTTGATCTCTCCATACCTCTTGGAAAAATCCAGAGATTTGCAGGAATGGGAAGTGAAAAATCCATATTTCGGCCGGTTAATATAGTATTATTTGGTCCTTTGTAAATAACCCTTGTACAAGCTTCTGCGATAGGGGCAGTAAGCTGAATGACGAATGCAGTAATGCAAACTTTAACAATCCATTTAAATACGATCATTCTAATGACAAATTTTTTAACGTTAAACATTTAATATACAGCTGATTATTAATACACTGTTAATAATAAATGAAATTAAACCTAAATAAAATAGGTACAATAAAAATATCTAACATTTATAGTATCATCAGCAACCTTGAATCTGTTGCTTTAACAAATTTCTCTGAAACGGAAACGTCATTGGTCAATCCATATTTAATCAATCCAATAAATTGAAAAACCGCGAACAGGTCTGTTGAATACTATCCGACGCGTATAAAAAATCTTACTGACAGTATTGCAATGTCTGCGTATTATTTTTAGATATAATCACAACAAAATTAATTATTTCACAGAAAAATATGATTGAAAATAGATGGAGATTATTCAGTTTCATAGAAAAGCATTTCTACACTGTAAACATATTAGAAGGTCCGGCCTGGATTATATTCTGTTTTAACTATGACATCTAAAAACTGACGGATACCTTAAACTGATGGTAACATATCTACGAACCAGTTTTAAAAGGTATTCCTTATGCTGTAGAGTATTGTTGTACTTATGCATACAGATCTGGTCTGCTTTATCTTTCAATCTTCAAGCACAGGAAGCAGATAAAGAATTTGTGGTTTGGAGAGTTTCATTCAGCGGTAATGAAGCATATCGAAATAAGGTGATAAGAGAAATTATTGCCACCTCCACGCCCGCTTATCTGCAAAAACTATTGGGACGAACCGATGACTACATATTAGATGAAATCGAACTCAGGCGAGATGCTATTCGCATTGAACGTTTTTATCAAAGACGGGGGTATCACCGGGTTCATGTGCGTTACGAAGTTGAAGAATTAAGAAAGGCAAACCGGAAAAAAGTTACTTTTTTGATAACAGAAGGTCATCCGTTACGAATTACATCAAGTCAAATTATTTTCGATGTTGATGAAGATGTAAATAATGAAATTATCAGAACCCGCGATTTCAGGCGTCTCTCGGAGAATCACCCCTTCAGAATCGGGCACCGTTTTAAATCCGTTAGAATACCGGAGACAGAAGGCCGTTTTTTAACAGTTCTTAAAGATCAGGGATATGCATGGGCCGAAGTTGCATTACATTCAGAAATTGATTCAGCTTCTCAGAGTGTAGATGTTGAAATACTACTCACACCAAACCAAAAAACTTTTCTAAGTGATTTTATCATTGATGGTGATCTTTCGGTTTCTGAATCCTTGTTTTTGAGACAAGCTGATTTAAAACCCGGAACCACATACAGCCAATCAAAGATTAGGGATGCTCAGCGTTCATTATTCAATCACCACTTATTCCGATTCGCCACTATTACGCTGCCCGATCAAGATCAGGATTCTACACTTACAACCTATATCAGGGTTCGTGAATTTCCATTGAGAACGATTCAGGCTTCTGCCGGCATTGACAGGGAAGAGTACTTTCGCGGGCAAATTACATGGCAGCATCGAAATATCAATGGCAGGGCGCACAGATTTGGGACAAATATCCGCGCATCCTTTATTGAGCAATTTGTAAGTGCCGATTATTTATTTCCCTATGTGTTCAATTCAAAAAGTTCGAGCGTTACCACCGTTTTTGGCCGGCGTAAATTTGAACCCGCATTCGAATTGCAGCAAACCGGGCTGAACAGCAGTCTCATCTACAATTTCAGAAGAAATATTGCCGCAACAATATCCTATGAATATTCAATTAATGACGAGATTGACCGCAGTCTTTTCTTTCGAACGCCTATATCTCTCGGTGATTATAAAATTTCCTCTTTCCGGTTTTCTGGTTATTACATGGAGGGGATTTCACGTGAACCCAGAGGGTGGGTTTTTCAGCCATTTATTGAAATTTCCGGCACATTGAGAGAAGCAGATTATCGTTTTCAGAAATTTTCGCTGGATCTTCGCCGTTTCACTGCCTTATGGCCCGCAGCCACTCTAGCAAAAAGAGTCTATTCAGGAGCTATTTTGTCGTCTCAGCCCGGCACACTCCCAAATAATATTCTCTACTATACCGGTGGCACCAATTCTGTAAGAGGCTGGTACCGGCACGCTTTAGGGCCAAAACTGCCATCTTTTGACGAAACAGGCACTTTTCAGGGTTATGTTCCTATGGGCGGAAGGGCCGTATTTAATTTTAATGTTGAGCTGAGGCAGCAATTTGGACGTGTTGCTCCAAACCTGGGATTGGCAGCTTTTTTAGATGGCGGCCAAGTGTGGAACAATGTAAACACACTTGATGAACGACCTGTTCAGTTTGGAGCGGGTGCAGGGTTACGGTACGTATCGCCTATTGGCCCGATCCGCATAGATCTTGCTTACAAATTAAACCCCTCCGATGAAGACCTGAATATTTTTGAAGGTGAAAACTATGGTTCGGGATGGAATAAAATTGGAATACATTTTAGTATTGGTCAGGCGTTCTGACGACTATTCAATCAGACTTGACTGGATAGATGATTTACAAATAAGATTCGACCATCTAAGATCAATCAGATTTAAAACTTTTTTATTTAAACCCACATTAAGCAATAGACGAAAAAGATTTCCGAAGACTCTCTTCATTTTATTAAAACTTCGATTTTTTTTTAAAAGGGTTTCTTTAACAACTCCGAAAGAGTTCGAAAGTCTATCGCTTAATCCGGCTTAAAAGCGAATTACACCACCTATGCTTAACCCATGCTGAACTTGTTTCAGCCCATACTCACCCTTATCAAAATCAAGGTAACGAAACTGATAACCGGCAATAAATGAGAACATTTCACTCACTGAATAAGATACTTCAGGAGTTACTCTTATCGATAGATGCTGATCAGAGCTGAACAGCCCTGCACCTATATTCGAATCTAATTCAAATGCCCAGGAATTTTCTGTTTCAATACCCGCCCTTACACCTGCTACAACTTTAAAGGGCTGATTGGTTTCTTCAGCTGATGTTCTGACTACAGGTATATTCGCAAGATCAAGATCAAAATCGATCTCCGATTGGATTATGCTAAGACGCAAACCCAGCATAGGCTCTATATAATACTTAGATACCGCATTATTTGTAAGAAATCCCTCTTTAATTCTGTAAAAGCCTCCAAGATCTGCCGTAAAAGCACTACCTGATGCTATTATTTCTGCTGTTGCCGGTGTTCCCGGAGGAATCGTCACAGGAGGGTTGAATTGTGAATTGATAATGGCTGCTAATGGAGCAGGAAGCGGATAATTCTGTACTCTCCGACTATCTTTTACGAGGAGGTAACTAATGTCAGAATATATACCATAACCATTTCTACGAGTCTCAACCCGAATAGAACCGGTAAAAGCCTGATCAAGATTTAAAACATCTTCAAGGCCAAAGGATAAAGACTCCGTAACACCAATCGCCATAATATCCGCTTCCAAAGAAAGAGGCAGTACTATGTAGGGTTTTACAACGAAGCTCCAGCCTTCTGATGAATGATCTGTTTCTGATGGTTCAAACAGAAATGATTCGCCTGATATATTATTAGTAAAATCTGATAAATAATGCTGTGCACTTACATTCTCATTTTGCGTAAAATGAATTAAAATAATTACAGACAGAATAAGAGTACTCTTTCGAATTACTTCCAATATATTCAAGGTTAGACCTACTATGTTTGTATTGGCAGCCGCTGAGGCTTAATCAATGTTGTTTTTATAAATTTTCCCATCTTTCATAATGATGAGAAAATTATACTCCGGATCTGTTATCAATTCCAGATTCTCAACGGGATTACCGTTAACCAGAAGCAAATCAGCAAGTGCTCCTTCCTCAATTATCCCCAGTTTTCCTTGATATGGACTGCGTAATCCTGATAGTGCAAGCAACCGTGCATTCTCAGAGGTAACCAATTTCAAAGCCTGTGCCGGGGTTAGCCACTCCTCAAGTAATACGATGTACTCATTTTGAAGGCGATTCAGATCGGGTTCAAACAGAAAATCAGTCCCCCAGGCAAGGTTTACTCCAGTATCAATGGCTGTTTGCCATACCAAAGGCTGGTTTTCAATAACAGGCTGTCGCTTCATTACTCTTAGCGGATCCATATCAGGAGTACTTGCACGCAAAACCTGCAGTGATAACCACACATCATTTTCTACCATCATTTGGAGGGTTTCTTCATCAAGCAGTTGACCATGTTCAATCACTTTTACTCCTGCTTCAATTGCACGTTTAACAGCTCGCGGAGTATAGGCATGTACTGCCACGTAGGTACCCCAATCTTCGGCTGCTTCAACGGCTGCACGCATTTCGTCGAGGGTGTATTGAGTTACATCAATTGGGTCGTACGCAGATGTTGTTCCGCCACCGGCCATTAATTTAATTTGACTGGCTCCAAATCTTAAATTCTCCCGCACAGCAGTCAACACCTCATCCCGACCATCAGCAATAAATGTTGCCCCCATCATTTCGGCTCTTGAAGCCTGGCCAAAGAATCGCCTTGATCTTTCAGTTGGGAGCCTGAAATCACCATGACCAGCAGTCTGACTAATGGTAGCACCTGAAGGCCATATACGCGGGCCTGAGACTTGTCCACCATCAATGGCTTGTTTTAATTCGAATATTGGCCCACCTACATCACGAACAGAAGTAAAACCACGCATCAGCATCTCTGTTGCACCTGAAGCCGCTTTTAATGCAGCGACTTGTGGAGTAAGTTCCGGATCCATTAGCTCCTGCATAGACAGAGAGCCAAATGTAAGATGCACATGTGCATCAATGAGCCCGGGCATCAGTGTACGGCCATCGCCAGCAATCTTTGTCACTGTGAGGTCATCTGGCACGGTTAGTTCGTTTTCACCGATTGAATGAATTTTATTACCAACAACCAGAACGTTTAAGTTTTCGTAAACAGATTCACTAACACCATCAAAAACATTAACATTAGTGAACAGTACACCATTCTGCTGCGCATACGAATGAGATATTGTAAAGAACAGTATGAAAACTATAAGAGATGAGAATAGTATTCGCTGATTAATCTTAAAATTATTTATGGTCATTTTTTTGAAACTGTATTTATGTTATTATCAGAAAAGATACTTAGAAGTAAATATTACAATAATAATTGAAAATACTTTGTTTAGGGAAATAGTTCCCTAAATTGATAAAATTCGCAATTGCTAATTTTTTTTGGTTTATGAAAATATGTGTGGATCGTTTTTGTCAAATAGAATGCAAGCTTCTCAATAAGTAAAGTTTCTTCAATACATGTAACCTACGACTGTTACTAAATTCGATCGCAGGTTTCCCTTTTTTTAAAATGAATACTGAATCCCAAACACACCTGTAAAAGCAGTCGCCATCTGTGGTCCATCAAGATTCTGATATAAAGGCAACAAGCCCTCAAATGCAAAGCGCACACCTCTGAGGCTGCCTTGACGTACATAAAAATTCAGCCCAAGTCCGGCATCCAGTCGCTGGCCTCCCTGAAGATTAGGGTCGCGTGCGGGATCGATTGAAGGATCCAAACGGGGGTCTTGCCCATTAATATTTCCCCTGTGATTAAAATCGAGCCGGATAAGTGGCGAGAACCAGTCATTCACAACATAGCCTGTCCACGCGGTAGCGTTCACCCTTTCGCCCAGCCGGTAGTCGTGCTTGTTATCATAGAAACTGAACCGGCCCGATGCCTGCGCGCCAAACGATGTTCGCTCTCTCTGTGCCAGCCATGTCAGCCCGGAAATCAGATCCACAGTACCGGAACCAAGCTGCATGTTATAGCCTTCAAAGTAATCGATATTACCGGTGGGGAGTGTAAAGCCGATTTCAGCGTGCATTCGCTGAAAATTGCGGTCATAGAACATGTAGAGGCCCGAAATACGGGTATCGCCAAGACCGCTGGTATTGTGGCTGTGATCCTCCCCAAAGCCGGGAGCATGGGCGTGGCTCATATTATGAAACATCAAATCGCCCATCAGCATCAGGGTGAGCCTGTCGGAAGTGGCGTACATCACCTCCAGCATATGCATGTGCATTGTCATATCCTGACCTGCCATAATGTAGTTGTCCAGAATGTTTGAAAGCGGAACTTCACTGCTGCCATTCAGATGGCGATCGGAGTAGGTTAAAAAGTATTTATAACCGATCATCCACTCCCCTTTATGGTGAGTATGTTCCGCATGAACGCCGATGGGAGCATGGCCGTCGGGCCGGGCTGCGGTCCATTGAGCGTAGAGCGGTTCTGTGATAAAACAGAGTAAAAAAAGTGCAGTTCCAGATAATTTAATAAGTGTGAATAGATTTATTCTTTGTGAATTCATTTTACAATGTGGTTTCGTGTTATGTATTACTTGTTTCAATTGTGAGTTGATCCTCTTCCCGGCTGACCGTAAACTCAGGCAGATCCCTGGTTGCAGGGCCACGAACCACGGCTCCGCCTGTATCGAACCGGGCACCGTGGCATGTACAGACAAACTGCCGGTTCTGAAAGCGCCAGTTCGTGGAGCAGCCGGCATGTGTACAGACACTTGTGAACGAGCGAATCAGGTTTCCGTCTGCATTCACGACCAATGTGCGCTGATCACGTATTAACAACCAGCCCGACTCTTCACTTATCAGTTGCCCGGCAGAGCTGTTAAGGTCAATGGTAATCCGGTTTCCATTCACGGTTATTCCTTCAGCGGAACTTTCTACCGTTCGCTCACTGCTGTCATCAGCGGCTGAAGTGGAATCACACGAGTAGAACGGTAAACCGAGTGCCATAAACAGAGCCACTGAACCGGCCTGTCTCAGGAATGTTTTCCGGTTGATATCTTCTTTGCGATATGGCTTTTCGACCATTTCTTTTCGGTTTTCTATCATCGATTGGTTTATAATTTGTTTGCTCATATTGATGGTCCCCGAAGTTCTATGCTGATTTTCAGTTCTTCCCAGGCAAGCTCCATAATTCCGGTGCCGGCCGGGCTTCCCGAAACGGAGTATCGCAGTTGCTCCGTAAACTCATGCGGCTCCGGAACGACATTCAGCCGCAGAACATCGAGATCCGGATCGTAGTCATCAGCCAGATGCTGATTCCAGTTATCGTTTAAGATCACCGTCCAGCTATCCCTGCCCGGAATCGTAAAAAAGGCATATTTTCCTGCCGGCACGAGGTTATCATTAAAGTAGATATCCTCATTAAACTGAATGGATGTAGCCATGTGAGCCCCGCTAACCCAAACACGATCATAGCCAACCAGCCCGCCCCATATAACCCGGTCTCTGACCGAAGGAGCACTATATTTAACCCGGAACTCAGAATTTCCAATCGTTGCTGAAGCTTCCCTGGGCGGACTTAAAACCTCTGTAGTTGCCGTGTCACCACTGCTCGTTTCGTGATGATTGTGCAGCACTGAATCTGCAGTTTCAGCTACTTGATTGTTTGGCGGTGAAACCTGACCGGATTGAACCTTGTTTGAACCGCAACCGGCAAAGAACAGAAGAATTGAGACCACCATTATTCCAGCGTAAATATTCTTTGTACGTTCTACAGGCGTGGCCGGTCGGCACAGGCCAATATTTTTGTTCACAAAACAGACCCATGGAGCTCTCGCATTAGATATTTTTCTTTTCATGATGAAGTTGGATTACACAGCGCAATACATGTAAACAGTAGTGGGCTGAATCAGGTTAAGGTTAATAACGGACAGGAAGACAAAGGTCTTGCCTGTCATAGATGAGAGGAACTTGTTCTTAACCTTTGGGAGGGGGAGCTATAATATCTATAAAGGGAAAAAGGATGTCATTTTGAATGTAATAAGAGAAATTATCTTTCAAACTCTTTTCTGATGGGGATAGTGGTTCAATAGCATATACAAGGTGGTTCATGACAGTTTGGGAAAAAAGGGTTGCCTCAGACGGTGAATCTCCATCCTGCATTGTTGATAGTTCAACTAATCGATTAGTCACAACACAAAAACCCTGGCAGTCATTTTCAACAATTTCCCGGAGCTCACACTCTTCTGTGGCCAGCTGTTCCCAGTTCATACCATAATCAATCAGTGGCAAAACCGGAGCCAATCCTGCTGCCATGTAGCAAATGAGTAGAAACCTAGAAATATGATGGGTGAATCGGGACATTTATGTGATGGCAGAGTCTTGAGGATATCGGTTGTAAGTGGGTTTTGGTTCTATACGTAAATTTTCAGGATTCAGATTGTATTTAACGATTAATTTTAAAACCCACCTGCAACAAAACAAATAGTGGCGTATTATCTGTTCAATTCTTACCTATCTATTATTATAAGCCGAAGTATTTCCATTTTTCTATCATCTGTCTGTATAGAATACAATTGATAAATGAAGAGTATACATGGTAATTCACACATACTCTTCACATTTCCTGCTACTCTGGGTTTTTTTTAATTAAAACTCCCATCTCACCATCGCATTAAAATTCCTGCCCGGCATTGGAGCATCCCGGTTCTCAATACGGCTTAGGTGATCGCGATAACGTTCATTTAACAGGTTATCCAACCGCAGGCTCAGGGTAACCCCGTGACCAAAACGGTATCCGGCGTCGGCGCCAATCAGCAGATATCCCGGAGTCGGATCTTCGTTTGGTGCTACCTGCTCCTGTCTGTTTACAATCCGAAGCCTCGGCCCTGCCCAGATGGTTCCGTTATCATACATGAACTGCAGATGTGTCCTGAATGGAGGCATGAATGTCAGATTCCGAAGTTCGCCTGAGCGCTCACGGCCGCGCACATAGTCAAACCCTATTCCTCCACTCAGCACATCCGAAAATGCAACATTTGTACTCAACTCAAAACCGTAGAGAATGGCATCTTTTGAAACATATTCAAAAAACGGTAATCCGGACGGTTGATGGATTTCACCAGTAGGAGTAAAGTCTACAAAGTTGTCGATGCGGTTTGCAAACAGGGAGAGCTGGGTCTGGAATCTGTCAGTTTGATATTCAACAAAAGCGTCTGTTCCGATGCTGAATTCATTTTGCAGCGTGGGATTGCCGATATCAAATGAACCGGCGGCAGCGTGCGGAGCAAAGGAGTAGAGCTCCTCGATGGTGGGTGTACGATAGGCGCGGGCAACCTGAAAACCTGCTGTCCATCGAGCCGACGGAGAGTAATTCAGCCCTAGGGCTCCGGAGAAAATGAGATCGCTGCGGTCTTCAAAAGCACTTGCATCAGGAAACAGCTCATTCGTTTTTACAAACGTCTCCTTCCACTCTATCCTCATTCCGGTTTTCAGGGTTATAAGATCACTCAGGCTGATCTCCTCATAGATATATCCGGTCAGAAAGTATCCTTCTGCATCAGGGGTCAGCGCCTCGGCACCGCCAACTGCAATTTGTGAACGGTTAAAACTGAGTCCTAAAGCACCCTCCAGTGCTCCAAGCTGACGATGACGCAGTACCAGCGAGCTGCTTATGGTTTGCTGGTCAAAACGAATCTCAAGCTCCTCTTCGATCCCTCCATCCTGTAAACGTTCAATTTCAATTTCATCATGGGCGTAATCGCTATAGTGAATTCGCAGTTCTGCGTGGTCAAAAAAGCGATCCATTTTCAGCGTGGAGATACTCTGAATATTGGTTCGGTTCATCCTGATCTCAATCGATTCGTTCAGATCATCGATTGCTTCGGGCAATCCGTATGTGTAATCCATCCCCGAAATGGCAAGGCCTGTTTCAAATGGCCCGGAACGGTATCCCAATCCGGAACCGTAGCTGAAATTGTTGATGGCCGTATCCGGAAGGCGTCCTTCAGGGGTCATCAAATCACCCCCGTTTCGATAGATCACTCTGCCGGTTGCAGCAAAATTATTACTTCCGTATTGGGCGCGAACAAGCCCTGCCCCCATATTATTCACCGTTGCAACGTGAGAAGCCACGCTTCCCTTGGTTCCGTTCTCCCATTCCCGGGGCATATCGTTGCTGAACATATTCACCACCCCCCCGATCGCACTGGAGCCATAGAGCAGGCTGGCAGGCCCGCGTACCACTTCAACACGATCCATGGAGAGCGGATCAAGTGCAACGGCGTGATCAACGGCAGTGCCTGAGAGATCTCCCATGCGTTCTCCGTTTTGCATAACCAGAACCCGGTCTCCGTCAAATCCACGGATTACTGGACGAGCCGGAGCCGAACCAAAAGATCTTGTGGTAACTCCCGGAGTTCCATCCAGCATTTCACCCAGGCTGGGTGCGGCTTTCTGCTGCAGCATCTCAGCATTAAATGCCTGTGCCGGCTGGTACTGAATATTTTTTCCGATTGGTGAGCTTGTTACGATGATGTCATCTGCCTGCATTATGGAAGGCTGCAATTCAATCCTGATCAAACCATTGGCCGGATGGTCTATCGTCATCTTTTTGACCGTAAAGCCCACAGATCGAACAGTGAGCGTGTAGGTTCCGGACGATATTATACCGAAGTCAAAACGACCTTCATTGTCAGCGGCTATTCCTCTTTCAAGCTCTTCTATAAAAACCGTGGCTCCCGGAATGGCTTCACCTGTTGTTGCATCAGTTACTTCACCCCTCAGGGTTTCATTTGTGCTGATGGCGTGGGATTCAGTTACTCCCAGCCCAAATAGCAGCAGCACAACTGCCAGTTTTGTATATTTTTTCATAATTCTTCCTTTCAAACTTTATGTATATCTGATTCATTTTCTTGATTATCCATTGGGTAGAGGCGCCAAAGGCGGGGCACGTGTCTGAATAAAGAGTTCCGTTCCGGTTTCAAGTAATTCATTGACGTCTGTAAAACCTGTTGATTCACTGACGGCCGGCTGAGCGAACAGGGCCTCAGAGTGCTCCATTCCACCCAAATTCATACAAAACAGACATACATCATCTTCAGGATGATCTTCACTTGAGTGATTATTATCGTGCTCATGATGATGGCCAAACAGCCCTGTATGATCAACAATGATGTGGACCGGATAAACCAATGCCATCTCCGCAGCTAACAGGAGAACCAGGCAAGTCCAGATTTTATGCATCACATTGCTCATTCTTGATAACCTTTACGCTAATGGGTATAGTGAAGATAATTAAATTTTTAGCCAAGACTAAATATTTAATTACGATGGTTAATTAAAATTTTTTCCGCTGCCATACGGGCTCCAATTACATTTTGTGCGGCCGGACCCACTTCCAGCTCTGCAAGGGGTCCACTTAAATAGATCCGGTCAAACCATTCAAGATTTGAATTTGGAATGGGATAACCGCAAGAAGCACATTTAAGATTATGTTGATCAACAAATTTACTGATCAGATCTCCACCGGGTCGTCTGTTTCTGAAACCTGTTGCAAGTACTATACCGTTACAGGCCAACTTTTCATCACTTTGAAACTGCAGTAAATTCAGTCCTTCAGTCAATACCGCGCAGCTAAAAATACTATCAACCACCTGCAAGCATTTTCCTTTTTTAACTTCATTTCTAAATGCATGGTAAATATCAGGGGTAACCGTACCCCGGTTGCGTGCCTTGTCTATGAGCCGCCGCCGTTTGGCAAAGCATGAGACCGAACGAAACTTTCTGAGATATTTCGGTCCCATCCAGCCCGGATCAGAGTCATAATTATTCATTTGGAGCGAATGTGGCGATACAAGGGTGACTCTTCTCTTTTCATTCGATAGTGAGAGAGCTGTTTGAACGGCCGACATCCCTCCTCCAACTACGATAATCTCACCTTCTACTGGTAGTTGACGAGCATCGTAATTTGGATCTAAAACATGTTGTACCATCGCTCCTTCATTCATTGCGTTTGTTGCCCAAAGCGGCCACTCGGGGCTGCCACTGCCGGTAGCAACTATCAGGTTTTTTGTTCTAAAACAATCATGCCCTGTGTGAACTGTGTGATAAGCTGCTCCCGGATCAATTTTTATAGCCCAATCTTTTACTCTCAGTTTTTCCAGGCCATTTCTGTTGATGATCGATTCGGCGTGGCGGTTGAACAGGCTTAAGGAGGGCCTGTCGTTGGGAGCTATAAATTGTCTCTCTGAACAGCCGGAGCACTGCGAATAGTGTTTCAATGAAAAAGACTCCAGGTCCAGGTGATGCACTTTTGGCGATCGCAGATACTCCATCCCCACATTCCGTGTAACATTTTTCCACGAAGTTAAAGCCTCATCGTGAGGATCAATCACACGAAGATCATCCCGGCATGTGACCCTTTTTTTAATAAGAGCATTGGAGAGGTAGGTACCATGGATACCTCCACCCACAATGATCCAGTCGAGTACAGAATCAGTTGGATTCATCAGCTCTGTGATTCCTCATAAATTTCTGACACCTTTTCCCAGTAAATCAGATCAAGGTATGCGCCAATATACGCCCCTCGCCGATTCTGGTATTTGAGGTAGTAGGCATGCTCCCAAACGTCGATTCCAAAGAGCGGGGTTAGCCCGTCTGTAAGCGGGTTATCCTGATTGACGGTCTGCGTGATCTGAAGCCTGCCCTCACGGTCTGTGGCCAGCCACGCCCAACCGCTGCCAAAAACCGTTGCCGCCGCTTGCGTAAATTGCTCTTTTAACCCGTTCAGATGTCCAAAGTCCCGGTCAATTGCCTGTTCAAGCTCACCTGAAGGCGATCCGCCATCCGCACTCATCGTATTCCAAAAGATGGCGTGGTTCAGGTGCCCACCACCGTGATTTCTTACGGCCGTTCTCACTTCCGACGGCAGATTATTCAAATCGGCAACAAGATCGGTTAGCGTCATCTCCTGAAGGTCGGAATGATCTTCAAGAGCGTTGTTCAGATTGTTGATGTATCCCTGATGGTGGCGGCCATGATGAATCTCCATCGTTTTGGCGTCGATGGCCGTCTCAAGGGCATCATAGCTGTATGGAAGGTCTGCAAGTGAAAACGGGTAAACTTCATTGAAGATCTCATCATAAGATTGATACCCTCTCGTTCGATTATTCGCTGCGCAGGATGTGGCAAAAAACGACGGTGCCAAAATAGATGAGACTGAGCCGAGTGCCATGAATTTGAGCGCTTTTTTTCGGGATATCGCGTTTTCTTTTATCATAGTAAATGAGTTTTGAGGATTTATAGTTGCAAGTTTAACTTTTTTTTAACGATTCGGACGTCAAGAGGTCCAAAGATGAGTTTATACAAATCGTTGTTCCAGCATTGTTCTGTTAATGGTGGCGGCTACTACGGTGCCGGAATAGGCAGCATGTATAACCTGGCCATTAGACCGGCTGCACACATCACCAATCGCATATACATTGGGGATATCGGTCAGGTAGCTCTCATTTACTTCGATAGCACCATTAGGTTGCAACTCACACCCCAAAGATTCGGCAAGCTGGCTGTTTCCTGTTATAATGCCGGGAGCATAACAGGCTTCGAATCTCAAAAGATCTCCGGTTTCCAAAAGACGGATCTGAATCTCTTCATCTGTTTTAGAAATTCTACCTACTTTTTCCTCTCGGATAGTAATACCGTGACGTTTCAGAAGGTTTTGTGTTTCTTCCGGCAGGTTAATTGATTCACTCTGACTGAAATAGGTGATGTCATTCGTCCAGTTGGAAACGGTTGAAGCCAGGCCCATGGCACTGGTTCCCTGCCCGATTACCACCGTCTTCTTGCCACGATTTTCCCAGCCGTGACAATAAGGGCAGTGATAAACACCTCTTCTCCACAGCTCCGCAAGTCCTTCTATATCCTGCAATTCATCGGTAACACCGCTGGCAAATATAACATGTTTGGCCCGATAGACATTTCCATCTTCGTGCATCACACGGAAAAAGGGATCATCCCGCGAAACTGACTTAATCCTCACTTCGATCATATTTAGGTATTCCTTGTACTGCTGCAGCTGCATTTTGGCTTCTTCTCGAATTTTACCCGGGTTTTGGCCATCGCGACTGAAAACATTATTGGCTTGTGGCGATGTGCGGTTTCGCGCTTTACCCTCATCCACAAGCAGTACTGATCTCAGGCATCGGCCAAGGCCCATCGCTGCGGATAATCCGGCGAAGCTCCCCCCTATGATCAGGGCATCATAAACAATATCCGTCGAGGCGCCTCTCTGAAAAGCTTCATGCAACTCCGACAGCGGGATATTGCTACCGGTAAAGGGTATCGGAAACAATGCACCCATGCCAAGTGCTGATGTTTTAAGGAATGATTTTCTGTCCATCGTATTGAACTGTTGAAGAGTTAAAATTTGCGTCAATAATTTTTCATTAAGGTAATCATCTTATAAATGCCGGTGGCGCGTACTCCTCCACCCATTTTTTCACCTGATTGTACCAGTAGATGGAGTTGTTGGGCTTCAGGATCCAGTGGTTTTCGTCCGGATAGTAAATCAGGCGCGAATCAATCCCCTTGGTTTGCAAGGTGCGGAAGAGTTCAAATGCCTGTCCAACGGGTACCCGGTAATCCATCTGGCCGTGGATAATGAGTGCAGGCGTGCTGAAATCCTCAGCGAAGTAGTGAGGTGAGATACTTTCATAAATCTCCGGTACTTCCCAGTAATCGCCGAACCGCTCACTGTGAACTGCAAAATCTGCCGCCATTTGCGAATACATATTATAGACCGGTGCATGAATCACAAGAGCATTAAACGGGTGCTCTTTAGCAAGCAAAATGCTGGAGAGATATCCGCCATAGCTCCCTCCGCCTGCAACCATTCTGTCCGCATCAATCCATGATTGGTTTGCAAACCACTCGGCTGCTTTAATGGTATCTTCATAAGGCAGCGTAAGCCAGTCGGGGTTGATCGAATCGGTGAAATCCTGCCCAAATCCGGATGAACCATGAAAGTTATGCCAGGCCGTTACGTAGCCCCATGAGGCAAACGTCTGCGCGTTCCAGCGGAAATGGAATCCGTCTGTGATTCCGCTGTGAGGGCCGCCGTGAATCAGTAAAAAGAGCGGGTACTCCCTGCTCTCATCAAATCCCGGTGGATAGTGAACCCACATCTGGATTTCCTGACCATTGGCACCCTCGTAGGTTACCGATTCGTACGTACCCAGGTCCGCCTCGTCCAGAATATCATCATTGATGGTATCCAGCCGTGAAGTTTCACCGGTTGAGGTATCCACTCTTACAATTCGTGGCGGATAGAGAAAGCTGTGGTTTAGTGCAACAAGAACACCGTTACCGGAAACATCAATTGACGGAAAATCGGTATCGGTTGTAATGGCTCGCGGCACACTGCCATCAACCGGAATGGAGTAAACACGTCGTGTACCGGCATCATCAATTGCACCAAACAGGCCGCTGCCATCCGGATTCCATACCAGACCGTCGGAAGATCGGTCCCAGTTTGCAGTCACTTCATTATGACTGCCATCAGCAATATTGTATAGCACCAGTCGCCGGGTATCTGCATAAAAGCCTTTGATTCGTTGGCTTGTGTAGGCAAGCAGACTGCCATCGGGGCTAAAAACCGGACTGGTGTCGGGAGCTTCATTATTCGGGGTGATGTTTCTCGCCTCACTGCTGCCAGGCTCTGCAAGAAAGAGATCCATGTTCACGTTGGTCTCATCACGGGTGCTGTTGGCATTGAATGCTACCAGTGATTCATCAGGCGCCACATCATAATTCCCGGCTCCCTGTACAGAACGCGGCAGCTGCCATCCGGTTGGGCCGGTGATGTTCTCCGTTTCACCTCCTTCGGCTGGAATCCGGAAAAGGTGCGCCTCCCGTTCCTCATCGATCCAGTGATCCCAAAAGCTGTACGGCATTGCATTCCAGGTATGTGCCGACATATGCGAATCGCGCCGCTCCTTTAACTTTTCGGACATTTCATCCCACTCCATATCCGGGAAGATTCGGCTGATGAAATAAATATGTTCGCCCACCCATTTGGGTGCACTTACTCCGGTAGGCACTTCGGTCAGGCGAATGGCTTCACCGGGTTCATCCATGGGCAGGATATAGATTTGAGAGGCATCATCACCATCGCGCCTGGTTACAAATGCCAGTCTGGAACCATCGGGGCTGAATGTTGGCTGACCGTCGGCTGAGCCGTGAGTGGTAAGCGGCCGTTCTACGGATCCATCCGTTTTGAAAAGCCATATATCTGTATGGCTCTTGTCATCCTCAACTGTGTATCTGGTCACGGGTGCTATAACCCAGTCTCCGTTTGGTGAAATCACAGGCGAACCGATGCGTTTCATCTCCCAAAGTTTCTCAACTGAAAGGGGATTGAAATCACGTTCCTTATCACTTGTTTTCCAATTTTCTTCAGCATGCAAATGAACCGGAACGATACCGGAGATTACAAATAGAAGAGTTGAAAGAATAAATAGCTTCATGTTGTTCATTGTTATTTTTGATTATGTTTACATAACAGACCTACCTGATAATCGGAATGTTAAAGGGAAGTTACCTGATCCACACCTGCGGGTGCCAGAGCTTTGTAATTGGCAGCGTTTGGTTGATTGAAAATGTAAGCTACTTTCATAGGTTTGAATTTTAATCAATGGTTATTTAGTGATTCATTTAAAATTGATGCAGATATGTAATTTTGAAAATTCCTTGCTGTACACCTT
>RECI01000146.1 GCA_007694095.1 Balneolaceae bacterium
GGTCATTCATCCACATTTTTTTCCTTATCGGTTTCCGCAACAGGTTCCGCGTATTCGCGGAATGGATATGGCACTACATCACCTTCAAGAGGGGTGTGAGGCTTATTACCGGGAGAAGATTAAAGGGCGGTTAGCCTTTTCATTCAGACAGCAAAAGAAGTGCCGCAGCCACATGATTCGCTGGCGTTGGGATTATCAAAGGTAAAACCGCGCGCATCCAGCCCATCGGGATAATCAATTACTATACCGTTAAGGTACATCTTGTGCCTTGGATCAACCACAATATCCATGCCCTGGCTTTGCACAAGTTCATCCTGATCTGTACGTATGTCAAAACCGAGTTTGTAGCTCAACCCGGAACATCCACCCCCTTCCACGGCAACACGCAGGTAAAGACCATTATCCAGATTTTCACTTGCCTTTATTTTTTTTATCTGTTTTGCAGCCCGTTCCGTCAGTGATACAGGGTCAAAATCTTCAAGACTATCTTCGGCTGTACCCGGTTCGGGTTCATCATCAACAAAATCGATTAATGAAGCAATGATATCATCCAAATTTTCTTCAGGCAAAGACATAGTTTCTTTTATTTACTTCGTAAGGTTTGAAAATGTAAAATAATCCGTTTCCGATTTCCGGAAAAGCTCGAGCACGCCGGCACTCACCAGGTTTACCAGAATTTTTGATGCACGGTATGTGGTTACATTCACCAGCTGTGAATACTTTAAAACCGTGATTTCACCATATTCATTCAGGTACCGAAAAAGCATTTGTTCATTCTCACCATACTCAAATGTAACTCCTTCTTCCGAATGGGTTTTTTTTAATACTTCAGTGAGTTCGTCGCTTGCCAGCACGCTTTCATCTTTTTTACGTACAAATACCAGTCTTTTTTTCCTGTTTTTGATATACACCGGCTTTTTTTCAGCTTCGGGAACTCTTACAACCATCACATCGTGCAACCCGGTATGAACCAGTTCAATACGTATCGGTACAACTGGAACACAACACTCACCGGCAGCTTTGTACAGAAGATACTCTTCTTCAAAATAGGCCGATATACCGGTAATATTTTTGTAATCATCAACACCAACCAAAATTGTTCCACCGTTTGTATTGGCAAACGCTGCAATTTCACGGGCAATTTTTTCTGGTGCGGGTGTTGTTTTTTTGAACTCGAGAAACTTGCCTTCCCCGGTCTGGATAAGATTCCGGAGATCGTCAGCATTCATTACCGAGATGACAATTTCGCCGTTTGGGAGTAACATGATATCAAGTAAATTTTGTGGAAGGTCTGTAAACTTTTTGAATTGATTATGAAGATTTTACTTTACACGTATCCATTTTTGTAAAGCACTTTATTTTTTCAACATAACTTGTGGCCAAGACGGGTAAAAATTTTCAATAATCAAGTTCCAAATTTCAAACATAAAACATTGCTCAGATCATGATTTCTTCTTTGGCATGGCGTGTCATAAGTTCATTCACAGCATCCCTGGGGTTCATATTTTCAAAGAGTACCATGTAAACAGCCTCTGTAATTGGCATTTCAACATTGTGTTTTCTTGACCATTGTGTAACAGAATGAGCTGTTTTGACTCCTTCTGCCACCATGGTCATACCCGCTTTTATCTCTTCCAACGTTTTGCCTTTTCCGATGTTGTAGCCAACGTAACGGTTACGGCTGTGCTGGCTGGTACAGGTTACAATGAGATCACCCATTCCCGTTAAACCGGAAAAAGTATCCTGCGACGCCCCCAGCATGCTTCCCATTCGTTTCATTTCGTGAAGCCCCCGAGTAATCAATGCGGCTTTTGCATTGTCGCCCAATTCTGCACCGTCTACAATGCCAGCGGCTATTGCCATGATGTTTTTCAGGGCACCACCTATTTCAGCACCTAAAATATCCTGGTTCAGATATACCCGGAACATGGTTGTCATAAACGTTTCCTGTATAATTCTTGCAACCCGTTTGGAATAGGCGCTTGCCACTACTGTGGTTGGTTTATTCTGAGCAACTTCTTCCGCATGACTCGGACCGGTTAACACCCCAATCTGATCTTCAAGCACAACCCCGTCAAAAATATCCACCAGGATTTGTGATGGGGTCATCAGTGTATCCTGTTCTATTCCTTTAGCAACTGATACAATGATTTCCGTTCCACTTAGATACGGTCTTACTTTAAGCGCCACTTCCCGTATGGCGTGTGTGGGAGTCGCAATCACAACCATATCAACCCCTTTTACGCATATTTCAATACTGTCCGTTGCCTGCACTGTTCCGGGAAGCACAACATCGGTGATATAGACAGGGTTTTTTTTATGTTTGTTAATTCCTTCAACAATTTCCGGTTCCCTTGCCCAAATGGAAACATTGAAACCCTTTCCTCCAAGAAGAGAGGCCAATGCTGTACCAAAACTTCCTGCACCTATTATACCTATTTTTTTCATGAAGCAGCCTTTTCTTCATTAAATTTGCCCTGTGAGGGTTTGAATGATTTAACCCGGTTTTCCGTACCCTGAATCAGACGTTTAATATTTCCGCTATGTTTAATGACGATGCCAATAGCGACTACGCTGCTGAACAGAATGATGCTGCCATCGATTTCCCAGCCGAGGATGTAGCGCATGGTTAACTGGGAAAACGGGTAAATTATGGCGCCTGCCATGGAACCGAGTGAAACGTACCTGGTGGTAAACATCACAATAAAAAACAGCCCCAGGGATATACTAATTGAGATTGGTTCAATTCCGTATAACATCCCGCAAGCCGTTGCAGCACCTTTACCACCGTTAAAGTTTGCATACACGGGAAACATGTGCCCGATCACCGCTGCAACTCCGGCAAAAATCACAAGCATGGAATCAACTTCCCAATTGGCGTAAAGCGATACAGGGCCACTGCCAATATTCCAGGCAAGCTGGCTGATAACCGTAGTACACAACAGGCCTTTACCAAAATCGAACAGGAGTACAAGTGTTCCGGCTTTCCAGCCAAGTATTCTGAATGTATTGGTAGCACCGGCATTGCCGCTTCCGTGGTCACGAATATCAATCTTGTAGAAAATTTTCCCTGTCCAGAGAGAGCTTGGTATAGCGCCTATCAGGTAACTAATCAGTACAACGATGAATAGTGACAACATTGAAAGCGATTCCGTTCAGTATTAATTTTGATAAAAATAGTAAAATGATATGGCAGAACCGAACAGCCTCAAAAAAAATTACACATGCCTTTCAGCATGATATGATGAGCGAACAAGCGGGCCACTCTCTACATGCTCAATACCCAATGCCTCACCAATCTCTTTATATTCTGCAAATTGATCGGGATGAACCCAATCAATTACCGGGTGGTGTAATTTGGTAGGCTGCATATATTGCCCTATTGTCAATACATCCACTTCATGGTGAACACAGTCCTGCATCAGTTTTATCACTTCTTCACCTGTTTCACCAAGGCCTACCATTATTCCGGTTTTAGTACGCAGGCCCTGTTCCTTGCAACGCTTCAGCAATTCCAGTGAACGCTCATATTTAGCCTGTGGACGAACATTTCTGTACAGCCTGGGAACGGTTTCAAGGTTATGGCTTAAAACATCCGGGGGGGTGTCAATCACAATTTGCAGAGCATCCCATACACCCCGGAAATCCGGTATCAGTGATTCAATTGTTACACCCTTAATCATATCACGAAGTAACCTGTGACATTCAGCAAAAATTGGAGCTCCACCATCGCTTCTTTCATCCCGGTTTACAGACGTAAGAACCACGTGTCTGAGTTTCATTTTCGCTGCAGCATCAGCAATCCTTCGTGGCTCATCCCAGTCGAGACCCTGTTCCGGCCTGCCGGTTTTTACTGCACAAAATGAACAGGAACGGGTGCAAACATCTCCCAAAATCATGAACGTTGCGGTTCCGGCCCCCCAACACTCCCCCATATTCGGGCAACGTGCTTCCGAACAAACGGTATTCAGGTTATTTTCCCTGATGGTCTCCGCAACTTCTTTGAATTTTTGACCGGAAGGCAGTTTCACCCTAAGCCAGTCGGGCCTTCGGTCGCCCGGGGTACTTCTTTCTACTACGTTTAGTTCTTTTATCATGATACGATTTTGTGCCTTGTTGCAGGCGAATAATTGCAATGAAAGGTAAGGATTTTATATGAAGGGTTCAGGAACCGGATTAATTTTCTTGCGCTAACTGTTTATCATTTTTTTGAATGGTTGTTAATTGAGGTACATCAGAAATTCTGTTGATTTCAACATTAAATACCTCTGAGAAGTGCCTGATAAGCTTATTTTTTACTTCCTCTGTGTTTACTTTCCGTTGTAATATTGTTGACAAACTAACAACCGACTTATTGTTGATCCCGCAAGGTATGATATGGTCAAAGTAACTCAGATCTGTATTCACATTGAATGCAAACCCATGCATGGTAACCCATCTCGAACATCTGATTCCCATCGCACAGATTTTTTGATCGTTTACCCAAACGCCAGTTAGTTTTTCTATCCGTTCACCTTTCAAGCCATAATCCA
>RECI01000053.1 GCA_007694095.1 Balneolaceae bacterium
TGGAACAGGCAAACCGAACAATAACCATTGGTGTTACAACACTGCTATTGATCATTATCATACTTCTGTTGCTCTAAGAAATGTGAGTTCGACACATATTTAGCAAAATAGCCTCCCTCCTTTGTTTTATAATGAAGTTGGAGGCTTTTTGCTTTCCAATCATTATCCCAAAATCACGTTTATTTTCATCATAAGCTTATGTTCCATTCAGCATCAGTATGTAAAATCCTGATTTGGCCGGTCCTGGTTATGGGATATTTTGTATCAGGGTGCAGCTCTACTTCTGAAATATTCAGGGAGGATCTTACGGATGGAAAAGGAACCGCAGACTATTCTGTGATCTATTATATCCATTCCGATTCCGATTATCTTTATCATGGAAAAGAGGGAGAACCGGTTCAGGGAAACAGCAAGGTTCTTGATACTGCATTCAGAATAGCTGAAGAAGCGAAATCAGGGGAAATTTTTATTTTTTTTCAAAGCCCGGAGAGAAAAATTTTGGGCTTATTTCAGCGCAGAAGCAGCCGCCTTTATCACTATACAAACGGGGAATTAACCAGCCAGGTAAAGTATCGCCACTCTGATAAGAATGAAAACTTTCTCACAACAGAAGCCCGCCTCTTTGACCAATACCGAACTCAGTCAATGGTAGATAACCGGCAAAACTATTTTCTCTTTTATGGCCACGAGATACCTGATTACCAAGGGAAAAAATACCACAGAACACTGCCGGATATTGCTGTAAATACCTGGTCTTTTTCAAAGGGCATTCAGAAGTTTTTGGTCACGGATGAACAACGATTTGATCTCGTCGTTCTCTCAACCTGTAATAATGGTACTCCCGTGATGGCAGAACATCTTATGCCATTTTCCGATGTTATGTTAGCCTCCCCGCAAAATCTGCATCTGTCACATATCGATTCAGATCTATTGGGTTTGCTGGAGAGCAATCCCGGGATCTCTTCTATTCAATTAGCCCATTCAATGGCCGATCAGACGTACCGGCGACTTGACTCAGAAACAGAAACTACCATCACACTTACCGTGTATGATTTTGAAATTGTACGGGAACGGAAAAATGATCTGCAAGCATTTGCCCGGCAATATGATTCGTTAGGTAGTATGCAATACTTTTCGGATAATATTGATTGTAAACAAGTTGTCTATTTTGATGATGAAACATTCGGAGAGGGATTGACAATATGGTTTAAACCGGCACGATTTGGAAGGCAATCACTCACTAACACTCATTCCGGATGGGGTTGTAAGCCGCACACAGAAGATGCACATTCTTTGTGAGCCACAAAGACATGAGGACACGAAGATTCATTGTATGTTTTGCAATCTCATTGTTGTTCTTCTGTTTGTTGATCAGCTTCTATAAGTTCTTCCCGCCTTATTTCTTCTTCAATTCTTCGTAATTCTTCCCGTTCTATGCGCCTGTAATACCTTCTGAAAAAGAAATTTTGTTTGAGTGCCTGCATATTTTCATCCAGCCCCTGCGAACCCTGCTTGAGGTTGTTAATCAGTTCACTCAGGTTACCGGCCATTGTTGTGTCATGGATTAAAACACCAAGTGAACCTTCTCCGCTGTTTATTTTCGTCATAATTTCCCCAAGTTCCTGAGAAGCGATCTCGGTTTTTGCTGCCGTAAGCTGCAAATTCTCCATAAACTCAAATACATTTTGTTTGGTAATTTCAATGGTTTCATCTAAACCTTCAGAACTTCTTTTGAAATTTTCAATGGTTTGGGTGATGTTATCAGCAATGGCCGGATCCTGTATTAATCTGCCAAGTGCGCCTTCTCCCCTGTTTACATCCAACATGATTTGAGAAAGTTGATGGGTAATAATCTCGGCATTAGCGGCCGATGTCTGTAAGCTTGCCATAACAACATCAGTTTCAATCGGCTCTTTTGATAAAATATGCTGGCCATCCTGCACTGTTGGTGCATCATTGCTGCCCTGGGTAATAATTAATACACGGTCGCCAATAATTCCTTCTGAACCAATCCCCGCCTGGCTGTCTGCTTTAATAAACTGCTGTACATTTCTCCGGATCAGCAAGTCGACCTGTACAGTGGAATCATTAATAATGGTAATATTATCAACTGTACCTACATTTATGCCTGAATACCGGATATTATTTCCTACAAGTAATCCGCTAACATTCTGAAAGCTGGTTGTGACTTTAAATACAGGGCTAAACAAATTCTGCTGCCTGCCTATAAAAAAGATAGCTATCACAAAAATTGCCAATCCAACTGCAATAAACATTCCTAATCGTGCTTTAAAAGCCGGTGTATAATTATCCATAATCTTATGTTGTTATGTGAGAAGACAATTTTTTTGGTTTAAAAAATGATTGAATCAGTTCATCGGCAGATGTTTCAAATTCATCAATAGTACCTTCCAGATAAACTTCTCCGTCTTTCAGCATGATCATCCGGTCGGCCGTAGCCCTGGCGCATTCAATATCGTGCGTGATGATGATGGAAGACGTATTATATTTTTTTTGAACTTTGTTGATCAGTGAACTTATCTCATCAGAGGTAACCGGATCGAGTCCGGTAGTAGGCTCATCATACAGCATAATCATGGGATCAACCACGATGGTGCGTGCCAGGCTTGCCCGCTTGCGCATTCCGCCCGAAAGCTGTGAAGGCATTTTGTGCAAGGTGTCGGACAAACCCACGTTTTCTAACGTCTCTGCAATTTTATCATCCATCTCTTTTCGTGAAAGATTCTTTTTTATTCTGCTTAAAGGAAATTCGAGATTTTCTTTGATGGTCATAGAATCGTACAGTGCACCGCTCTGAAACAGGAACCCGATTTTTTTTCTCAATTCTGCCAGATCCCCGTCGTTCAATTCGTTCACATTTTCACCAAGAACATTAATGGTTCCGGAATTGGGATTCAGCAAACGAACAATACATTTTATCAACACCGATTTACCTGAACCTGATTTACCAAGTATCACCAGGTTTTCCTTCTCAAACAGTTTCACCGACAAATCTCTTAATACCGGCACATCATCGAATCCTATTTTAAGGTTATTGATCTCTATAACCTGTTTAGGTGATAATGAGGCTGATTCTGCCGGCGCGGATATGTTAATTTCATTTTCCATATTTATAACAGCATATCGGTTATTTGTACAGCAACCAGGTCAATCAGTATCACACATAAAGAGGCAAGTACTACAGATTCGTTAGCCGCTTTCCCGACACTTTCTGTTCCCCGGCCGGCTGTAAATCCTTTAAAACATCCAATAAAACCGATTGCAGCACCAAAAAAGAAGGTTTTAATTACAGCAGGAAACAGATCCATAAATCCAATGACACTGAATGCCTGTGAAATGAACAAAACAAAATTTACTTCTCCTTTTATATTGGCCCCGGCCCAGCTTCCCAAAATCCCGAGTGCATCTGCATATAAAACCAAAATGGGTATCATAAGTGTGGCAGCCAGTACTCTTGGAACCACTAAAAATCGAACGGGATTTGTGGATGAAACTTCCATGGCATCAATTTGCTCTGTGACCTTCATTGATCCTAATTCAGCTCCCATTCCCGAACCGATTTTCCCTGCGCAAATGAGTGCTGTTACTACCGGCCCCATTTCCCTTATAATTGATAAAGCTACCATTCCCGGCAGCATAGACACTGCTCCAAACTCTGCAAGTACCGGGCGGGCCTGAATGGTCAGAACCAACCCGATTACAATTCCTGTTATTGTTATAAGAGGCAATGTTTTATTACCCACCAGGAAACACTGCCGCAGAAATTCTTTAAACTCAAAATTGCGTGAAAAAGTGGCTTTTATGGTAAGCCAGAAAAACAGATTAATTTCACCTACAGCCAAAAAGAAACGATTCGCTTTCTGAGTTTTCTTTATAACATTTTCACTCAGTTTTATAGCTTGTTTCTTTACATCGGGCAGTTTTGGGATTTTTTTGATAACCGGGCCAATTCCTTTCATCTGATTCTATTATACCATATGCTAAAATTTCTTTGAAAGACCTGAGAAACATTGTCAGATTTTGCAGCCACATTGGTTTGTAAGCATACCTTCTCTTATGAATAAACAAGTTACGGTTTTAGGCCTCAGATTAGTTACAGTTTTCTTGTTCCTGGTTACATAAATCAATGATTTATCAGAAAAAAACTTTCCATTTTGTTGCCGCTCTGCTGCATTAAAATTTCGTAGAGCAGGCTCAACTACGTTAAAATCGAAGATGTGCTGAAGCTTTCCTGGACTACGCAGCTTTAGCGAAGTTGACAGCGTAGGTGTACTTCGTATAGCAGGCTTTTTAGGGCAAATAAGAGGTCTGGAATGCCATTCACCGTTTCAATAAAAGTTTGGCAGGGCTTGCAATCGCCGGACTATTTGAATGTGTGATGTATGCAACATTTACCGACTTTTGCATAACACTCCCTAATAAAAATCAATGCATTTTATCTGTACTCGAAAGGAATCCAAATGGATGAAATTACCCTGATGAGAA
>RECI01000045.1 GCA_007694095.1 Balneolaceae bacterium
AAAGACAAAATCCTGCAGCCGTTTTTTACTACGAAAAAAGGGACTCAGGGCACGGGGTTGGGACTTTCTATCACGAATGATATTGTGAAAGCGCATGGTGGCAACATGGAGATTTATTCACAACGCGGACAAACAACTTTTACTATCAAACTCACTGTTTAGTGTCCTTAAATTTTAATTCTGCCCAAAAAATGAAAAATTTCAAAATCCAGGCACCAAATTTCAAAATTCTCGTGACCTAAATATTCCATAAAAATCAAATGAAAAATAATACACACATCTTGGGAATGGTTTATTGTAAAAGTCTTCGGAAACCTGATATCCCTTTCGGAAATGATTTGTAATTTTATAACTATTCAGGAATATAATCCATTTTAGTAATAACTATTCGGGAATAGACGAGCGTGTTTCAGGAAGTTGAACCATAAAAAAGCAGGTTAATGTCCGGAATCTACTTTTTCCGGAGTGAGTGAACGGCCATTGCCGCACCGATAATCCCGGCATGATTGCGGCTTTCGGCGGGAACCACCTCCGTTTGCAGGTCGAGAAAAGGTCTGTACTCATCAAAATCTTTGCTTACTCCGCCTCCAATAATGATAAGATCGGGCCAAAAGAGTGCTTCAACTAACTGAAGATATTCATTTACCCGGCCTCCCCACTGTTCCCAGCTCAGCCCCTCTTTTTCACGAACGGAATTTGCTGCATAATCTTCAGCCGCCATGCCGTACATTGGTATGTGCCCCAGCTCTGTATTTGGCACCAACTGATGATTGTGGAAAATAGCTGTTCCAATCCCGGTACCAAACGCTGCCATAAAAATTGTTTCAAAACAGTCTTTTCCGGCTCCGAATTCTACCTCGGCAAAACCTGCAGCATCCACATCATTTACAAGGTGAGTAGGGCAGCCCGTTTTCTTTTCTATCCTGGCTGAGGCATTTACGCCAATCCATGAATCATCGATGTTAGACGCTGTTTTAACGATCTCATTTTTTACCGCTGCCGGGAAGCCGCACCCTACGGGGCCTTGCCAGTCAAAATGAGTGATGATGGCCTCAATCGTTTCGATCATTGGTTCCGGTTTTGGCGGTTGCGGGGTGGGTATACGGTAACGATCTGTGATTAATTCACCCTTCTCTGTATCCACAACAGCCCCTTTAATACCCGATCCGCCCACATCAATACCTAATATTTCCATGCAGGATGATACAAAAGATGGCTTTGAATAGGAAGTTCTCAAGACCATAAAAACATTGTTCGGGTAAAATTACCAAAGCTTTACCCACTATTGCGCTACTTAGAACAATAAAAAATATCTCCGATTAGAAAACATAACTTTTGATTTTTTAATGTATTTAGCGTATATGTGTTATTTAAAACAATACCAAATATGGAAGGGGAGTAATGAAGGGGTTTTTTTCAATTTTTCTAACTGTATTACAGTGCTTTAATGTAGCATTAGTTAAATCTGACAAATTCGACTTATGTGGGCATTTGCAACACCGGATGTTGATGATGTGCGCTCATAACCAGCGGTAGCCGGTAATTGGTTTTATCTGTTCGGACCTGTTGTAGTCGGGAATATGGTCTATGTGGTTTCCGGCTATGGTACATGGTCTCAAATGCCGGGTAATCTCCTTCTGGCATTCTCTCTTGAACCGTAGATGCATTCTAATCGGATCATCTGGCCATACATACAAATCAATATGACTAAAAAATACCTGGCACTCATTTATTTTTTGTCCGCATTTTCCATTCCCGCCGCTTACAGCCAGGAAAATCCGGATGAACTGCCACATCTTACTGCGAAAATGGTGAATCAAGATGGATTACTAATTATCAGCGAAGCTCAAAACTGGAAATACCATCCCGGTGACGATCTTCGCTGGGCAGATCCCGAATTTGACGATTCCGGCTGGCATTCGATTGCACCCGGTAATTTATCAGCCGATGCCATGCCCGACAGCCTCTGGGATGGCTACGGCTGGTGGCGGCTCACATTTACTGCTGATTCATCGTTTTATAGTCAATTAACCCACCTTTATTTCTATAGATGGGGAGCTGCAGAGATCTATCTGGACGGACAAAAAATACACTCATTCGGACAATTTTCAATCCTGGCTGACCAGGAAGTGAACTTTTCTAAAAGTCTTGAATATCACCCTGCACCCGAAATTTACATTTTACCTAAAGAAAAGCATGTTTTGGCAGTTCGTTACTCCCATCACCAGGCAAAAAGACATCATCAGCTTTTAAAACAAAATGCAGAGAATCTCGGGTTTAGTTTTGGATTTTCAGTTGAAGACAGGAAGGATGTCACGGAAAAACGATACAAATATTACATTGTGGTTGCAGCGGTTTCAGCAGCCATTCTCTTTCTGCTTGCGCTACTTCACATGATTCTGTTTGTGAAATTTCCCAAAGATTCTTCGAACCTGGTTATTTCAAGTACTGTCTTCCTTTTTTTCATAAGTACCACCTCTGGTTTCTCTCCGCATTTTATTGACATTAATGATTTTTGGTTTACTATCACCCGTTTTGCCTGGGGATATCCATCTATCATTGCATCCTTTTTGCTTCCGTTTGTTGTTGCGTTGGTTTTTCGGCTTAAAACGTATTATTGGAGCAAACATTTAGTATGGCTGTCGGTACTTGTGATCATTCCAATTCATTATCAGGTTGAGCAAAGTATGATTCTTGTTTTGATTGCTTACCTCTTCATAATTAGTATGATCAGCTTTTTAATGTACCGGGCCATTCGGAAGAAAAGAAACGGGGTTTTTTATGTAATATCAGGAGCCGCCGGAACCATGATATTTGCAACAATCTGGGTATTGGATCAGCTCAACATCATTTCCCTCTCTTTAGAGTTATTTTCTATTATCATACTTGCACTGTATGTCTCTTTTCCAATTGGACTTTCTCTCTATATCACCAACAGGTATGGAGAGCTATTCGGTGAGATGGAAAATGAAGTTTCTGACCGTACCCGTAAGCTACAGGAGAAATCGGCCGAACTGGAGGAAAAACTTCAACAAGAGAAAATTGAAGCATCCCTTGGAAGAGTAAGATCGCGCGCATTTGCCATGAAAAAAAGTGATGAGCTGACGGAAGTTGCTCAAATTGTATTTGATGAATTTATGGTGTTGGGGTTCAAACCATTGCGATGTTTTATTACTATTGCTAATAAGGAAAGAACTGCTGCAAGAGTATGGCTGGCATTACCGTCAACTGAACACGTTTCGTTCACTATTTATGCTGATGAAAATAAAATCATAAAGGAACGATTTAAAAGGATGCACTCGGTTGGGTCGTTCAATGAGGATATTTTTCGTGGTAGTGAAGCTAAAGAGTACCGTACCCTGCTTTTTAAAAAGCTTGGTTATAATAAAATCCCGGAAGAACATAAGAAAGCTTACAATCTGACTCAGTTAGTGCAATCGGGTGTAACATTTAAAGATGGTGCTCTCGAAGTATTAACTTATGACAAGCTTGAGTCTCATGAAAAAAGATTACTGCAACAGTTCAGTGAATCATTTGGAATCGCTTACCAGCGCTTTCAGGATATTGAACAGGCAGAAGAGCGTGCAAAAGAAGTTTCACGCCAGGCTGCTGCAGATCGCATCCGGGCTGAAATCTCCTCCATGCGCAATATCCGGGATCTGCAGATAATTACGCCGTTAATCTGGAAAGAGCTGCACGTACTGGGTGTGCCATTTTCGAGATGTGGAACATTTATTATCGATGAAGAAGCGGAAACGGTGCAAATGCACCTGTCCAATCCTGATGGAAAGGCACTGGCAGCAACCACCCTTACGTTCAGCGATATGGATTATATCGGGGAGGCACTCCAACACTGGCGAAATGGAACTATTTTCACCGTTCAATGGAATGCCGAACGGCTGGCAAACTGGGCACTCATGCTGGCAGAACGGGGGTTAATCGATTCAACGGATACCTATTTAAACTCCGCTACACCTATAGAATCCCTGCATCTTCACTTTGTCCCGTTTAAACAAGGCATGCTCTATGTTGGAAGCAGTGAACCACTTGGCAGCGACGAGTTGAAAAATATAGAAGAACTCGCTGAAGCATTTTCCGTGGCCTACGCACGTTACGAAGATTTTACGCAATTGGAAGAGAAAAACAACGAGTTACTAACAGCCCTACAAAATCTCGAAGCAGCGCAAGACCAGCTTGTCCAGCAGGAGAAACTTGCTTCCCTCGGCCAGCTCACCGCCGGTATCGCTCACGAGATAAAAAACCCGTTGAACTTTGTGAATAATTTTTCAGAGGTGAGTTTGGAGTTGGTTGAGGAAGCACGGGAAGAAGTGAAAAGTGAAAAGGCAAAAGTGAAAAGTGCTCCGAGCGATAGCGCTCCTCATTTATCCCACGCAGCGGAGCGAAGTGATTCCCGCGTTAGCGAAAAGTCCCCTTTTCCCAAAGGGTTCCCTTCGGGGGAAGGGGGTGCCGGAGTCCCGAATACTTTCGGGACGGAGGTGGG
>RECI01000168.1 GCA_007694095.1 Balneolaceae bacterium
ATGAGTTGTCGGCCCTTCGGGCAAAATTGTCATTGGTCAATGACAATTTTGGGTTATTTACTTAAATCAAGTACTTATCCGTGCCGCTTATTTGCTGAACCGTTACACAGATGCATCTTCTTCATACCAATAAGGTATCGACCATCGAAGGAGGCATGAATAAAAAAAGAAAAATACTACCGAAACCATCCCTGAAATCATCAACTTGCCGAAATCAAACATCCAATCTGCCCGGATTAAAAACAGGTAAGAAATTAGACCCGATCCAGCCACAAATCCAAAAAACAGTTTGATCCATCCGTATCTTTTTTCCTGGATCAGTACTTTAAATATCAGTATTACAAAGAAAATCAGGGCTATAACAATTACACCCGTGATCATCATAGAAATGAATCGGGGAACGATAAAGATAAAAGGAAATGCAAAATAATGAAGAAATATCAGTGCTGAACCGCCGATCTCAAACTCAAGCCATGTTTGAAGTTTTTTACGATTGTAATATTTATCAATAACGATTTCCACCCGATGTAGCATTAAAAAAATTACTGCACCTGTCACCCATGTTGAAAAGGCACAATTAAATTAAGAATTTAACCATTGGAATTTAAAAACCAGAAACCAGATGTCAAATTAAATCATATATTTGATTTTTCGGATACATCTGAAAAACGGGCAATTGTGATTCCATCGCGAACAGGTAGCATCACCTGTTCAAAAGAGGGATCATCTCTTAAAAGCTCGTTGAAGCAGTGAACAGCTTTTCCTTTTTCAGTTTCCAGGCTGATAACTTCACCTCCCCAAAGTGTATTATCGGCAACCAGGATTCCGCCTCTCTTTAATATTCTTTTCAGCAATCTGAAATATTCAGGATAATTCACCTTATCTGCATCAAGAAAAATCAGGTCAAATAGACCTTCCAGTTTTGGTATAATATCGAGTGCATTACCGGAAATTTGACGGATAATTTCATTATATGGCACTTCGGCAAAATATCGATCAGATATGTTTTTATAATGCAAATTAATGTCAATCGTAACTAATTCACTTTTTTTATTCATCACATCTGCCATCATCAGCGCTGAATACCCAGTAAAAGTGCCAATTTCAAGAACCCTTTTTGCACCAGAAAGCTGTACCAGCAACCTCATAAGCATACCTACCTGCCTGCCACTGATCATATCAGTATATTCAAGGTTTTGCTCAGATTCACGAACCAGACGCTGAACAATTTCAGGTTCGGGTGTGGTGAACGATTCTGTATATTCTTCTATTTTATTTTTGATTATCATCATATTGAAATATGCAAAAAATTTACGGACTCAATAGTTTCTTTCACCCTTAGCCGGAAATCGCTTATGACAAACATCCCAGAATTTATTCCAGCGGATGAATCGCCCTGGTTTATTCCGGTTTTTGACTTTTATGTGAGGAATTTATTTTGGCGGAGGTTTCATCGTGTATGGTTCATTCAAAATTATAGCCCGGATGCTAAAAGTAAGTCGATTTATTATCTCAATCACACCTCATGGTGGGATGGATTGGTACCATTACTCCTGAATCAAAAAGTGTTCAGGCAAAATGCCCGCGCTATGATGGAAGATAAGCAGATGCACAGGCACAGTTTTTTTAAAAAAATTGGGGCTTTTTCGGTAAATCTTGAAAATCCAAAAAGTGTGATTACATCTTTGCGCTTTGCAGTTGAATCCATGAGCCGGCCAGGTGCATCTCTTTTTATCTATCCTGAAGGAAAAATAGTACCCTTTACCATTGCCAAGCCCGACTTTAAAAAAGGCCTTGCCTGGATTGTTTCAAAATGCCCGGATGCCGATGTCGTGCCTGTCGGCATCCTAATCCATACAGCTGTGTCTGACAAACCAGAAATGTATATCAATATTGGTGAACCAGTAAATGTTAATCACAGTCCTGAGTTGAGTGAACTGAATAATCTGCTTGAAACCGAATTAAAGAAAGTTTTAACTGATTTGCATAAAACTGCATACAAGAAGAGCACCGCCTTTCAGCGCCTTATCTGATTACCTTTAACCCGGATTAAGCGATAGACTTCCGAAGTCTTTCGGAGTTGTGAAAGAAACCCTTACATATTAAAAAATCGAAGTTAAAATAAAATGAAGAGAGACTTCGAAAGTCTTTTTCGTCTATTGCTTAATGTGGGTTAAATTGACATAACCAGGTCGCATTAGCAGATAATTACTTACGGACTTTGCGTTCTTAAAGGCAGCTGCAAAAGTGCCGTATAAACTATAACATGTGAGATGTAAACCTCTACAATTTTACAGCTTCTCTTTTGTTATTGCTTTCTATCGCCTTTTCGATAATCCGGATTATAAGAGTTCCTGTTTCAGGCAGTACGGGCACCTCCCCTTTACTTTCTATAGCTTCTCGTAATTCTTCATAAAATCCCGGGTAATTTCCCGGCAGTGTTTTAACCCTTTCAACATAGATATTTCCATCATTTTCGAGATGCAGCATTCCCCAGTTTTCCTCGGGTTCCAACCCCCAACCGGGCGCATCCGGAAGAAGGCCGGCAGCCAGTGCTTCTTCCTGTGGATCCAGTCCGTACTTAATGAAAGTACCTTGTGTACCCCTGATGATAAACCGAGCTGTAGCTTCCGGAACCAGCATTCCAGCACGCAGCAACACTTTTATTCCGGGATAATAAAGTGTAAGGTCAAAACGATCGTCGGCATCACCCCCCCTCTGACTCCTCACATCTGCAAAAACAGCTGTTGGACTGCCAAACAACAGCAACGTCTGATCGATCAGGTGGGGTGAAAGATCATACAAAATTCCGCTGCCCGGAAGTTCTTTTTCTTTCCAGGCGTCATCGCGAAGGCGGTTTCTAAACCGGTTCCAGGCAGCTTCATACTCAACAATATTTCCAAGCCTGCCGCTTTCTATTATATTTTTCACTGTATAAAAATCGCCATCCCATCGCCGGTTTTGAAAAATCGTTAAAATACGGTTCTGCTGTTTCGCCAAATCCGTTAACTGCTCTGCTTCAGTTGAAGTCACCGTAAAAGGCTTTTCCACTACCACATGTTTGCCTGCCATCAACGCGTCATATGTCTGCTGAAAATGCACGGCATTCGGCGATGTGATGACAACCAAATCAAGTTTATCATCCTCAAGAAGGGTACTCATATCCCTCACAAGCCTGGCATCCGGGAAATCGGTAAGTGAATCATCTTTGGTTCGCTGCATTACAGATGTAACCTTGAAACCCGGTGCTGTCTTTAAAAGCGGTACATGGAAATATTTGGCTGATTTACCGTAACCAACGATTGCTGTTTGAATCATGATTTACCTTTATTGCTTATTGATGTTCCATACCAGGGCACTTCTGCCATGAAGACCGGCCTGTATGGCAACAGTACCATCAGCTGCACCGGCTTCAAAGCGGGTTTGATGTATGAGTTCATGAATGGAATAAATACTATCCTCACCGGTTTTCAAATAAATTTCAACCTCCTTTAACTGATATCCGTGATTAATGGCAAAAAGCAGCCAGCCATTATCGTGTTCCTGCAGGCGAATCGCCACAGGCGCTTCACTGTTTCCGTCATGAGAACTGGTCACTTTTCTTTCGATACCTGCCCATTCGGCAAGACCCAAAATAAAAGCCACATTTTCCTCAATTAATTCGGGATGATTGGCCATTCCTAGAAACGTACCGATCAGCATGGCCTCACCTTCACCATAGGTATGGACTGTAATACCAGGGTCACCTGTTAACCCAAGATTTGCAAGAATGGTAACATTGCTCCCTTCCAAAGGTGTTGCAGACGCGCCGTAAAGAGTCCCGGTCAATCCTGGATTACCGGGGATTTTCCGGGTGGCCGGATGAGTATGATTCACTACGTTGAAGATTATTTCATCTTCACGCATAAAGACCTCATTTTCCTGAACCCCGAATACATCACTGAGTCCCATTCCGGGTATTCTGTCGGATGCATATCCTCTCTCATCATTCCATGCCAAACGCGCCTCCGCAGCTACATACCCCCCGGCTTCAACAAACCGTTTTACACCATCAGCAGCATCACGGGTGAACATGAGCGACCATGGCATAAGAATCAACTTATACTGAGAAAGATCACCATCTTCCAGATCGCGCCGGTGTATAAAGTCAACTGGTATGTTGTGTTCTGCAAATACCCTGTAGTAGCCCATCAGAGAGTCGTGATGTCCACCCGGGAATTCAAATCGTCTCTGTGCTCCCCCTACCATTTGGGCTAATGGGTTATAAACGATTGCAACCTGTGCTTTTTCCGGCTGTGACTGCAAAAAAAGCTCCATATAATCATCCACTGTCCGGGCAATCTGTCCGGAATTTATGGCTCGTTCCGTCACAGTCCCATCCTGGTTAACCAGCCCATAGCCACCCGATTCATATCCGGATGACATGGGATAATATGCATATATATTGATAGCCTTCGCCCCTTTTGCGATGGCCGACCAGGCCCAGACGTTATGATCACCCGGAGTAACCGGATCGCTGATCAAAAGTGCAATCGTCCCAATTCCAGCCTGCAGCTCACCAACATACCAACCCCCCTTATCTTTATTGGCACTTCGAGCAAAATCCATCATATTCATAACACGCCAGGCCGGCCAGTGCCGGTCGGGGTGGTTATGCTTAGGATAGAGCGAAACCCCATAGAAATCCACAACATCAGCCATCAGAAAATCATCCGTTGCACCTACACCAAGATGTGGGGATATTATGATAGACGAGACCGCCGCATGTGATGTAATCACATTATGATGATCGGCTTCTCTCACGGCATCGTATCTCGCACCTAAATCATCCTGAAGCTTCTCATAAATAAACGTTTTCCAGTCAAGATAATCCGTATAACTCAGGATTGTACTGAACCTTGGCGGGCTAACGTCTTCCCAGGTTTCGAAACCCCGGTGCCATGCTGTATTCAGGTTTTCGAGAGTATGATACTTATCCCTGAGCCATTCGCGAAATTTCGACTGGGTGTAGGGGCAATAGCAGAATTGGGCATTTTGTACATAGTCAATATTAGCCCAGTTTATGATGTGTGGTTCGCTCCAAAGATCCCATCCGTAAAAGTTGGAATATTCGTTTGCAACTCTGGCAGTTTCCGTATAAAAATTGTGAACTGCCTCTGCTACACCATCATGATCTGTGCAAAAACCCGGTGCTGACTGAGACTCAATCATCACACCGCTTTGAGTTTGGAATTTCGCTGTCGGATATTGTTTACCAACCCAATCAGGCGCAGAATCCACATACATCTGGATAAAAACTCTCAGGCCAACCTCATCTGCAAGTTCCATCAATAAACGAAGATTTTCAAAGTTATACTCACCAGGTCTCGGTTCAGCACGCTGCCATTCAACCCATGTGCGAACGGTATTAAAACCAAGATTTTTTATTTGCTGAAGATCACTTCTCCACTCAGTCCTCGATTCTTCAGTTAATGCCGATAACATTGGTGCCCTTGCATCACCCCCGCTATACCATACAGAAAAGGGGAAAAAATCGGGATCAAAAAGCTGGTCAGGTGTTTGCTGGGCCTGTAATTGAATAGGTAAATAAATGGCGATAAGAATAGAAAACAAATATAATTTCATGGTAAAGATCCCTGGTTTTTGAATATTTGTTGGTTAGCCTGATTTTGCTCTAAATACCGGCAATTAATATTACTTATTACAATTCTTTAAAATAAGTAAAAGAGAGATGCTGTGAAGAGTATTTCGAATTTTCTTTAATACAGATTTCAACAGCCTCAATTAATCAGTACCATAATCCGGATACTTGCTTTTTTAGTTTGTTGATATTATCATGATTAGAGTAAATATTTTTTTAAATTATTACCGGTGCTTTTCAGCAATTCTTCAATTAATATCATTTAAACCGTTCGTATATAGCTACATCGTTACAGTTTCACAGGCAGTTCAATTCACATAAAAATTATTCCAGTTTATATATTCTGTGAATGAATTACAGAATTATTTAATTAACTGGTATATCATTGTTAAATTGAATTTGCACGAAATCTGATATATTATTGTAAAATGTGAAACAATATTAGCGACTTGAATACAGTTAAATTCTGTATATTCCGGTTGTGAAATATCCCATTACACACTATTAGCATTTTCCATTATGAAAAAAGTTTTATTCGCAATATTTGCAACAATTTTACTCCCCCTGAGTACGATGGCCCAGGTTGGAATAACGGCAGTACCGTTCCTTCAAATTGAACCCGATTCCAGAGCTACGGGAATGGGTAATACAGGTGTAGCCATTGCCGACAATGCATCTGCAATTTTCTGGAATCCAGCCGGATTGGCCTTTCAAAATCAAAGCCAGATAAGCCTTACACACGCCAACTGGCTGCCAGCTTTTAATGCTGATCTTTTCTACGATTATCTCGTAGGAACCTATCACGTTGACGGCATTGGAACAATTGGCGGCCATATAACTTTTCTGAATCTTGGCGAACAGACCAGGACGGATGAAACCGGCCTCGAGCTTGGACGTTTCAATAGTTTTGAAATTTCTGCCGGGTTATCTTACGGTTTTCGATTGTCGGATAACTTTGCACTTGGCACCGGAATTCGTTACATCTACAGCTCCCTGGCAGATGGAAGCGTGAGCGGACAGCAGATCAATCCCGGCTCAAGTATCGGAGTGGATCTTGCAGCATTATATAAAACCAACCCATTTACCGTTGCAAATCGAGAGGCAACATTTAACGCAGGCTTTAATCTTTCAAATATTGGCCCGGGTATTCAATACACAGATAATGCTCAAAGAGACCCCCTGCCAACGATGTTCAGGGCCGGTTGGGCATACAAAATGGATCTTGACAGAAATGGCCTGAATACACTCACATTCTCTAACGACATTTCAAAAATTATGGCCAGAAATGAGCGTGTTGGAACTGATCCAGACAGTCCTGAGTACGAAACAATGGGTGTTTTTGAAGCTTTGTTTAATTCATGGGGTTCTTTCGAACGATTCAATGGCACTGAAACAGTAACCGTTTCTCTTGCACAGCAACTGATGTTTGGATTCGGACTTGAATATTGGTACGATAACCTGTTCGCACTCAGAACCGGTTACTATTTTGAACATCCGGAAAACGGAAACCGTGAATTTATTACTCTTGGAGCGGGACTGCGTTACAATATTTTTGGTGTTGATTTTAGCTACCTCTATACTTTGGAAGATGATCACCCGCTTGCAAATACTATAAGGCTAAGCCTATTGATTAATTTCAGATAAGCTCTGATTAATGACATACAGGTTTTCAGGAAGCAGTGGTATCTTTGTTGTATCACTGCTTTTTTTGTTTTTTGATGGCTTGGTTGCCGTTCAAGCACAAATACCGGTACTCAGGTCTGCAGAGCATCCTGTTAACCGGAATACACCCATTAACAGCTCTGTCAATCCTGTTGAAGGAACCCTTCAGATTCTTGCCATTATGGTAGAATTTCAGCCTGATGAAAACAGGTTTACATCAGGCAATGGCACCTTTGGACCGGGCAGTATCCCATACCTCGAAAATCCGGGCTCAAATATTGATCCATTGCCTCATAACAGGGAATATTTTGAGGCACATCTTGAATTTGTAAAAAACTACTTTGAAAGAATGTCTCAAGGTAAACTGAACATAGAGTATCATGTTCTTCCAGACATTTTCAGGTTGCCTTTTCAGATGCAGGAGTATTCTCCAATTGGAGTAGATCCTGAACTTACACCTCTCGCATCGTTAGCTCAGGATTCATGGTCACTGGTGGCACAAAAAGGCTCATTGCCTGAAACGCTTAATCCTCAAACTGATACAGCGTTTATTATCTTCCATGCCGGTGTCGGGCGCGACATTCAACTAACAGGTACAACACTTGATAAAACTCCACAGGATATCCCGTCTGTTTACTTAGGCAAGCAGGCTTTTCGCAATCTGTTATCGGATCCCTCATTCAGCGGATTTGAAATAGACAATGGGAACCTGCTGGTTGAGAATACCTTGATTTTACCCAGAACATTAACCCGATCAGGCGAAGATATAACCGGCAACCGTTTTGTTCTTCCATTATCCATAAACGGCATGGCAACTGCTCAGATTGGAAGCCATCTAGGCCTGCCCGATCTGTTTAATACCAAAACCGGGGAATCCGGAATTGGACGTTTTGGCCTGATGGACGGCGCCGGAATTTTTGCATACAACGGACTCTTTCCGCCCGGGCTATCCGCCTGGGAACGAACCTTTCTTGGCTGGGCTGAACCTTTTGATGTATCATTCGACAATGATCTGATACAATTACCGGCAATTTCGTTAAACGGTTCGAAACATATAGCAAAAGTTGAACTTTCTTCTGATGAATATTTTTTAATAGAAAATCGGCACAGAGACCCCTATGATGAAGGTCTTACTTTAACTATTCGCAGGACTGACGGCTCATTAACTCAGCAAAGGTTTACAAACAGGGATACCGAATTTGTAAACCAGCGCAGCGGTTTCGACCGGCTGTTGGAACCCGGAGTGGTGGTTGATGTAAGTAATTATGATTTTGCCCTCCCCGGAGGCCTCGATGATAGCGGCGAGAACGAGCGTTTGCTTAATGGCGGTATTTTAATTTGGCATATTGACGAATCGGTAATTCGTCAAAAACTTGGGCGTGAGGGAATCAACAACAACCCGGAACGCCGGGCCGTAAATCTCCGCGAAGCCGATGGAGCCCAGGATATCGGACGCCCCGCTTCTGTAGGGCTGTTCCAGAATGAAACGAATGGGTCTCCTTTTGATTTTTGGTGGTCGGGAAATAATGCAACCGTTATTTCGCCATCAGGTGAAATTACACTCTATCAAAACAGGTTTGGCCCCAACACAATTCCTGATAACAGGAGCAATTCAGGTGCAGTGTCATTTTTTGAAATCTTTGATTTTTCAGACAATCTCCCAACTGCCAGTTTCAGAATTCATCAGGTAAATCCATATTCACACCTGTACCAGGTTATCCATTCCAGGAATGACCTCCGGGTGGCAACATTTACCGAATTCGCCGATCAATATTACAGGAGATATCCCCTCGCAATACAACCTTACCTGTCAAAAACGGAAAATTGGGTAGTGATCCCCGGTAATAATGGAATTCATATATACAATCCTGATTCTGATTTTCTTTCGGATGTTTTACAAACAGGATATCATATTCAGCAACCTTTCATATCTTCACAAAACGGTTTTTTTACACTTGCAGAGAAACCAACTGCTGACAAACAAGAGATTTACGTGACAGGATATAAATGGTCTGAAGATCTGGTACATGAGTTGTGGAAATTTACTGCCCCTGCCCCCAATGGTTTTGTGAGTTCATCAGAGCAAAATATTCTGGACATTGATGGCACCAATGTTAGATTCGACATTCTTGAATTAAATAATCTCTTCTTGCTTAAGCCTTCATGGTTTTCGGGAATTAATAATGGCTATCAATCAAGGATTGAAGACAACAGCCTGGTTCTTCAATTTCCCGGCGGCGTACAGACATTTCCAATTATTGAGGATTTACAAAACATCAGAATTCATACCGGAATCATAAAAAATGGTAACAATGATATCACTTTTTACCTGTTATTGGATAATAAACTCTCACTGTACACATCGGATACCGGATATACTGAAGAATTGATATTATCCGAAAATAGTTTAATCGATTGGCCGGCTATTGCAGATTTTAATAAAGACGGATCCCCGGATATTTTGTTTATTGACCTTGACGCCAACTCCCTAATTGCCAAAAATAAATATGGCGCAATGCTGCCCAACTTTCCATTACGTCCTCCAAAAGATGTCCGTTTTATTGGTACACCAATAATAGCCGATCTAAACGGTGATGGATTTTATGAACTTTTGATAACCGGACTGGATCAATTTTCAATGAATATCTACGCATATACCCAATCTGGCAAAATTGCTGATGGTTTTCCGCTATATGTCGGAAGTGTGTCTGATATGGAAAACCAGCCAGTACATCCCCTGATCACTAATGAATATTTGGTCGCTGTAAGTCATGAAGGAGATCTTAAGGTGTGGCTGTTCCCGAATATTTCCGAAACAGCATGGGCATCACGTTATGGCAATCAGACAAATAATAAGGTGAGTGCATTTATAAAAGCCATAACCCCTCAATTACCGGTATTTACACTTTTGAACAAAGAAGAAACCTATAATTGGCCAAATCCGGCAGGTGATGAAACATTTATAAGATTTGAGACTGATACCCCTGCCGATGTACGTATTCGCATCACAACAATGAGCGGAAGGCTTATTTATGATGTAACTACAAAAAGCCGTGGTGGACTTCCGGAAGAAATTCGTTTAGACACATCTGCGTGGGCCAGTGGTGGATATATCGCTTTGATTGAAGCAAAAGCGAATTCAAAAACGGAACAAAAAATTGTTAAAATAGCCATCGTTAAATAGGTGAAATCAAAAACAGCATATCATATATTTACAATATCTTTGATGCTGTCATTTCAGCTTTTTTTTAATCTGAATGGATGGGCTCAGGTTTCACCATTCTCTTTAGATTATCCACAGAACCACTTGCCCTGGTTTACAATTGAAAGCGATCATTTTCTTGTACATTTCCAACAGGGCAACAGCCGGACAGCCCAGGTTGTTTCACAAATTGCTGATGATATTTACGAACCGGTAACCAAACTATACGGCCATAAACCCCGGAAAAAAGTGAGTATTATCCTGCGCGACAGGGAAGATTTCTCGAACGGAGCCGCTTTTTTTTATGACGATAAAATCGAAATCTGGTTACCGGCTCTCGATACACCTTTTCGGGGCACCCATCCATGGCTCAGGAATGTGATAACCCATGAATTCACCCATATTGTTCAGCTAGGCGCATCCATGAGCCGCACCCAGACTGTACCGGCCATTTATTTTCAATGGCTGAATTATGAAGATGTAAGGCGTCCGGATGTACTCTACGGTTTCCCAAAAGGCATATTCACACTTCCATTTGCTTCCGTTAATATTCCGGCATGGTTCGCAGAAGGCACTGCCCAATACCAGGTAAAGGGGCATAGTTTTGATTTTTGGGACAGTCACCGTGATATGTTACTCAGAACCCGGATATTGTCGGACACACATCTCGATTTAATCCAAATGGGCACCTTTGAATCTAAAAACAGTCTTGAACGGGAACTTGTCTATAACCAGGGATACGATTTTACGCGATACCTTACAAACCGCTTTGGTGAAAATATTATCGCTGAAATTTCTGCAGCTTCAGCGCAATCAGGCAGAAATAATTTTAATCATGCAATTCGGGTGGCTTCAGGGTTTAAGGCTCAGGAGCTCTTCGAAGACTGGGTTCAATCCAGAAAGAAGATGTACTCAATGCTTAAAGATTCAATCGATATTACAGAATCTGAAATTATAGAAGAGCGCGGTTTTATGAATTTTTATCCGCAATTTAATAACGACGGAACAGTTTTTGCGTATCTCACAAACCGTACCAGGGATATTGCAAGAACCTCTCTGGTGATTCAAAAAGATGGAACCGATATTGAAGTTGATGAGCTTGGAGGGCCTTTTTTTATGAACACAACCCAGCAGTACAATTTCAGCCATGGTTTTGCGTCAAATCCATCCATAGAATTTGTAAATAACCGCTTTTCGTTTTCTCCTGATGGAAGATCCATTGCTTACAGCAGGGCCAATAAAAATAGATATGGAGAAACTTACCAGGATATTTATATCTATGACATATTGAGTGGAACCCGAAAAAAAATTACGGAAAGCAAAAGAGTTCAGGATCCAGCCTGGCACCCCGAAAAAAACATCCTCGCTGCCGTTCAGCTTTTGGATGGAACTCAAAACCTTGTTCTGATCAATCTTGATGACCTGTCAATAGATAAACTAACGGATTTCAATTCCGGTGAAACAGTATATACACCAATTTGGTCACCAGATCAGCAGAATATCTATTTCGCAATGGCAGCATCAGGCAATCGAAATATTGCGCGTTATGATATTGGGCTTAAGCAGGTTTTTTCTGTATTTGTGAATGATAACATCGATTATCGTGATCCCTGGATAGACACAGAATCCGGATTTCTGTACTTCTCATCAGATGCCTCCGGTATTTTTAACATCTACAAAAAAGAATCAAACACTACTGAGATTTATAAAGTGACGGAAGTAATCGGGGGGGCTTTCATGCCCTATATGATGAACGATCAACTCTACTTTTCGGAGTTTTTCCATGACGGTTACAAAATCAGTACTATACCGGTTCCTGAATTTCCAAAACGAATTACCGAAACCATTTCAGGAAAATATATTACGGCTACAAATACACCACACTATTCCTCTAATCCGGATTACTACCATGTTAAGCCGCTTTCATTTGATCCGGAAAACCGAAATGGCAGTGGAATTGTATATGAAATTACTGGTTCTGATGATAACCAGACTAAAATTTGGTACCCATATAGAGAAACATCTACCGGTTTAAGTATTTTTCCTGTTCTGCGTTTCGACAATTACACAAAATTGGAAGGAAGTAATTCCAGGTTACTTAGAAATGCCCAATTCGGCAATTTCGGAAATAATTTGTGGCGCGATTTTAAAGCCGGGGCATATTTTTCCACCCGTGATGTAACAGAACGTTTTTCCCTATTTGGAGGCGCTTTGATTGGATTTGGTTCAGTCCCGTTTGATGGCCTTACAGATTTTTTTTCACCCACAAGGCTCAATAAGCTCGATCGAGACCTATTTCTGATTGCAGAATACCGGGGATTTCCTTTTATAAGGCGAAGTTGGTCTCCGACAATAAGTATAGAACTTTATAATATTAGCCGTAATGTAAAAAATGGCATCGTAATCGAAGAATTTCCATGCACTTCTTGCCTGCCCGTGGATAAAAGTATCGACATAAGATATGAATTGTGGGAAGCTAATTTATTTCTTCGCAGCAAGCTGAATCGTTGGAGTCTGATTGAGTTAAGTGCGGCATATTCACCATACAGTGTAAATACCCAGGGATTTTTCTCACAGGAATTCAGAGAATTCATTCCCGGCACTACATCACGGTATTTCAGAGGATCAAGTTACACAGCTTCATATGTTGTAGATGCAACCATACCTGCAATAGATGCTGATATTGCTCCAACCGGATTGAAGGGAAGTTTTAGTTACCGGTTTGAACCGGGCCGTTTATTGAAAGAGTTTGAGTTGAATGATGGCATTTTATCGCCGGTATTTTCAAAGGACTTAAATCAATCAATTGAATTTAGATCCCGGTATGGACTTTCGATTACTGATAAAACCAATGCAATGATAACCATGCGGGTTTTCAGTTATTTAAACAATCCCGAAGATTACTTTTACCAGGATTACACAGGGGGTTTGATTGGCCTTCGCTCCTACCCTTATTTTTCAATCGGTGGTCAGCGTACTTTCTTTACCCGTGCCTCTTTGCTTCATCCACTCTTCAGCCAGTTGAATTATCAAATACGACATTACACACTTGATAAGATTTATGCACATATTTATTACGAAACTGGCAACGGTTGGGGCGGCCCGTTAAACATAGGAAATAACTTAAAAAATGGGATTGGTGCAGAATTAAGGTTTTCATTTAATAGTTCGTATCTTTTTCCAATGAAATTTTTTATGAATGCATCATATGGTATCGATCAATTTAACGTTACATTTCCTCAACAATTTATAAGTACATCCGGAATGGATTCCATAACCTATGGGAGGGAATTTCTATTTTACTTTGGCTTAACGTTCGACTTTGATTTGTTATGAAGTTTAAAATAATACTGTTCATTTTTACTTTATGTCCCATTCTGGTATTTTCACAAGACAATGCCGGTACAAACATTTTTAGTTTAACTTTTCAAGAGAAAGAACTGTCGATTGACCGCGATTTTCACTTTGTTACACCTGTATTGCTCAGGAATAACCAATATCAGTCAGAAATTTATTATAATGATCAAGAAACTACGTTTAGATCTCCCGGTGTCACATTTTTCGGCTCTTTGGTAGTACCTGGTACCGGCCAAATCATGAACGAAAGTTGGTGGAGAGCCGGTTTCTTTCTAGCATTGGAAGTAACATCTATCTATCTGGCTGTGGAATATAGAAACCGGGGCAGAATCGGAGAAAGAGAATACGAAAGATTTGCTAACAATAATTGGAGTGTTGTTCAATATTCGCAGTGGCTTGTAGATTACCATGCATTTCATGGCATAGAGAATCCGTACATTAATGAGCTTATTGAGATGGTGGCTGGAATATCACCAAGCTTCAGAACCAATGTTGAATGGAATCAGATTGATTTAAACATTTTGCGCCGGGTAGAGGCAAATACACCCTATGTAACAACAGATCAGCTGGGCGCTTCCATTTTTTCACATACATTGCCTGGTTATGGCAGTCAGCAATTCTATGAACTGATTTCTAAATATTACCAGTTCCAGGCAGGATGGAGAGATTATGATGAGTTTCATGATAATATTGGAAATACAGGGCGTTTTTTTAATGACCGTTTTCTAATTGACAGAAACGGCGCTCACGCCAGCCAGAATTTTTTTACTGGGGTCCGCATGGCAAATCAGTTCAACCAGGATTATCGTTGGAGCAATCACTTTATCTCCGTATTAATTGCCAATCATTTTTTCTCTGCACTTGATGCATTTTTTACATCAACACGGAAACTTAACAGGCTTTCTGCCAGTTCAACCATCATACCGGGACAACAGGTGGTAATCAATTATCGGTTTTGAAGCACATGGAAAATCTTAAACATTTTTTGACAAGCAGAAAGCTATATTCGATCATAACCGGCTTTATAGTTGCCGGATTGGCATTTTTGATCATTATGGATTTGATAATTATGCCTTATTATACCAATTACAATAAAGGTGTTACAGTACCTGATGTTACCAAACTTTCACTTAATGAAGCTGAAGCCCTTCTTGAACAATACGGCCTTCGCCATGAAGTGTTGGACAGGCGATCACATTCAGCTTATCCTGCAAATTATATCATTGACCAGGCTCCGGCTCCCCGCCAAATTGTTAAACCCAACCGCAAGATATATCTCACAGTAAATACTGATACCACACCAAAAACGGTTGTGCCCAATGTTGTGGCGATGTCATTGAGGAATGCAGAAATTCAGCTGGTGAATCACGGGCTTGTTGTGGGTTCTATCAGTTATGAATCTTCACGTTTCCGTAATACTGTACTCAGGCAATCCGTGGCCCCCGGAGATACCATTCCCAGGGGCACCGTTGTAAACCTGGCAATCAGTGATGGGCTTGGAACCCGGATCATATCCGTACCGGATGTGAAAGGAATGCGACTTTCAGAGGGGCAACAAGCTATTTTAAGGGCAGGTTTGCGTGTGGGTGAAATACGTTTTCAACCAAGTCGTGAACATACTCCGAATACCATCATCTCATATACTCCGGATGTTGAGGAACTTACCGAAGGTGAAGAACTTCTGTTAATTGTTGCAGAAAGGTTTGACGCGCGTGAAGAATTGGAAGAAGGTGCAATTATTGATGATTCCAACAATATTCCCGATAATCAGGAATCAATTGATATTCAAAATGACGAAGAATATGAATTTTGACCTTCCGGTTCTAGCACCTTCTATACTGGCTTCCGATTTCACCAGGCTTGGTGAACAAATTAAAGAATGCCTGGAATCGGGCACCCATTGGATACATTGCGACATTATGGACGGACATTTTGTTCCAAACATAAGCTTCGGACCGGGAATCGTAAAAAGTGTAAGGCAAACGGCGCCCAATGCTTTTATCGATGTGCATCTTATGATCGAAAAGCCTGATTTATTTATCGAAGATTTCGCTGATTCCGGTGCTGATCTGATTTCCGTTCATTACGAAGCTTGCCCGCATTTGCATCGTACACTGCAAAATATCCGGCTCCATGGATGTATGGCCGGTGTTGTGATAAATCCCGCAACACCTGTTGATTTCCTGCGGCCAATTCTACCTGATGTGGATCTCGCCCTCATAATGACTGTAAATCCCGGTTTTGGGGGACAATCTTTTATCAATTCCAGTTTTGAAAAGGTGCGGCAACTGGCGGAAGTCAGAGCTCTTTTGGGAACTCATTTTTTAATCCAGGTTGATGGTGGTGTAGGACCCGATAACATCCAAAAACTTGTACAACACGGAACAGATATCCTGGTTGCTGGCAGCAGTGTTTTTAAAACAGATAACATCGGCAAACGTATTGATGAACTTACAAAAAAAGCCAAGGCCGGTGCAGGAAAAATAGTTTAATAATTATTCATAAAACTCGTGTATTTTTGAGTATAACAGATATTTAATCCTTACTGATTTCGCTATCGAAAAACAACAAAACCTGACAGAAGAAACTATTTTCATCGATAAAATTGAGCCAATCACAATTCTTGGCCTTGGTGATGAACATCTCCAGCAACTCGACCGGGCGTTTGCGTCAACTAAAATAACGGTAAGAGGAAATCGAATCAAAATTTTAGGTCCGCAAAATGAAGTCTCATCAGTTCTTGACATTTTGAAAGAAATGATTCGAATGGCCCAAAAAAAAAATAACATCCATTCGAGTGATGTCCGTACACTTTTGGCTTTGGCAAATCGAGTTGAACCTGGCAAAACAAGCACAAAAAAAACGCTTCTGTTTGAAAATGAAATCGGTGATATCATCCTTCATACACATACAGGGGAAGCTATTACCGCAAAAACACCGGGCCAGCGAAATATTGTTAAAGCATCAGAACATAATGACATTCTTTTTGCCATCGGACCGGCCGGAACCGGTAAAACCTATACGTCAGTTGCCCTGGCAGTTAGAGCGCTGAAAGAGCGCAGGGTTAAAAAAATTATACTCGCACGGCCTGCTGTGGAGGCCGGTGAAAATCTTGGGTTCCTGCCAGGCGATCTAAAAGAAAAAATTGACCCCTATCTCCGGCCGCTTTATGATTCACTTGAAGAAATGATTGAGTTTGACAAACTTGAGTTTCTTCTGGCAAAAAACGTCATTGAAATTGCACCTTTGGCTTATATGAGAGGACGTACTCTCAATAATGCATTCGTTATTCTGGATGAGGCACAAAATGCCACAAACATTCAAATGAAAATGTTTCTAACAAGAATTGGCTTTAATAGCCGTGCAATTATTACCGGAGATATCACACAAACCGACTTGCCTCATAAAACACAATCTGGATTGATATCCATCCAAAAAATTCTTCAAAATATCGAGGGTATCTCGTTTGTATATCTCGACCAGAATGATGTAGTCCGCCATAAATTGGTTCGCGACATCATTGAAGCATACGAGAAATTTGAAATGAACAAAAAGTAGTATCTCTCTTACACTACATGCAAAATTCTCAAGTAAAAGCGGCTGCACTCTATGAGGGTACTTTTTCGGTTGGAGCTGATCATAAATTCAACAGAATTCAACGTGATGCACAACCCCAAAAAGGCACACTCAAGTTATCAATCAATCCTTTTTTAATTAATGATGGGAATCGTAATATTCTCTTTGATGCAGGCCTGGGCGATTTAATTGGAGATGACACATCAATTCATACTTTGATTAATAATTTAGCTGAACATTCGGTTGCTGAATATGAAGTCACCGATATTTTTATCAGCCATCTGCATCTCGACCATTTCGCCGGAATTGCACACCGGGAAAACGGATACTGGGAGTTAACATTTCCTGATGCTGTTATTTATGTATCCGAACAAGGCTGGAAAAAGTTAGCTGAATCAATCGCAAATGAAGGCGATGATGCTTATAATTTTTATCATTTCATTGATGCCAAAGCAAATCTTCATTTTCTCAATGAAGATGCTGTACCTATTCCAAATGTCAGGGTAAAAAGGATTGGGGGACATACCGAGTTTCACCAGGCCATGTTTTTTGATAATGGGCACCAGCGATATCTCATGGCAGGTGATGTTATCGGCAGAAGAATCGCAATGAATCGAAGTTTCGTTGCCAAATTTGATTATGAGCCCGAAAAAAGTAAAATCATGCGTGATGATCTCAAAAAAATGGCCTATCAGAATCAATTTACGATCATGGCATATCATGAAACGGATCATCCCATGTTTATCCTTACGGAATTTTCCGAAAAAGCAGGCTACACTATAAAACCGGTTACAGGATGAAGCTTACGGATTCTTTATCGAAATGCATAAATTACCTGTTAAAACAGGGAATTCCCGAAGTTGTAGATAGTGTCGTTGTTTTGGGATCCGGGCTTGGAAATTTTGCTGACACCATAAATAATACATTAACAATTCCATACAAAGATATTCCCCTGTTCCCGGAGGCTTCTGTGGCTGGGCATTCCGGTCTGCTGGTATTCGGTTCTGTTGCAGGCAAAACTGTTCTTGCTTTTTCCGGAAGGTTCCACCACTATGAAGGATATCCATTTTCAAAAACAGTTCTTCCAGTTCATATTGCCTCAGCATTTGATGCAAAAAAGCTGGTAATATCGAATGCCGCAGGAGCAATAAATACGAACTTTAAGGTTGGCGATCTGATGGTTATCGATGATATCGTTCGGCCGTTTCATTCTGTTTCTACAATACCATCTCCAAAATTCCGCTATAACTTATATCAGATTGCCAACAGAGTTCGAAAAATTGCCGTAGAGTCAGGAATCGATGTTCAACGAGGAAATTATCTCTATGTGAAGGGACCCAACTATGAAACCAGTGCAGAAATTCGTGCATTTCGTATTATCGGAGCCGATGTTGTGGGAATGAGTACCGCCCCGGAACTCATCGAAGCCAGCCGTCTTGGTGTTTCTGCCACCGCAATATCGTTGGTTACGAATATGGCTGCAGGTATTGCCGGCATCAAACTTGACCATTCCGAAGTTAAGCAAGCTGCCGAAAAACGAAAGGATGATTTCGCCAGGCTTGTTACAGAAATCATCAGATGTTTATGATGATGGATGAGTAAGAAATATTGTCCCGGTTAAAATGACCCAAAACTCGTCGGATATCGTGTAGAACGGTGTTTCATTCCAGTAATAAAGCCAAACTGTAAACAGAACGGCAAGGTGTGCAAGTTGATCAGCTGCAAACCAATAACTTCGGTTCTTTTCTGTCTGAAAACTCAGTTTCAAGCCATCGATGATGTAATGTGACATCGCAATTGCCAAAGCCACGGGCCAATTACTTAAATCTAATAATATCAGTAGTATTAACCCAAAAAAGCCGTTAGGCCTTTTTTGCCCTCCGGGCCGACCCCGACAGGGCTGTACGGGACAGGCATTGAAACTCAATGATGTAGCTTTTTTATTTAAAGTAAGAATTCCTGTGAGTTTCAAAGTCGGGGTTAACCCCGACAACTCATTCGTATAGAATGAGTTGTCGGCCCTTCGGGCAAAATTGTCATTGGTCAATGACAATTTTGGGTTTAACTGGCGTAGGTATTCAGATACTGCTTTAGTTTAATTTTTTTTCGCGTGTTATCACTGCTCATGTACCGCAATTTTCCAGTAACCGGCCTTTCTTGCCAGGCGCGGTCGAATCGGCCGAAGCACCAGAATATTCCAGAGTAGCTGTTTGGGTCGCGGCCGTCTATAGCATAGGTATTGTTTAGTTCTATAAGATATCGGAGGGCTATTTCAGGTTCGGGTGTCCATTCTATCACTTTTTTACCCCATAGCATGCGAAGGTAGTTGTGTATGATTCCATCTCTTCTTAGCTGCATTTGAGCAGCATTCCATATTTCATCGTGTGTTTGGGCATTTTCGAGTTGTTCGTAGGTGTATGTCCATTCTCTCTTATCATCACGATGTTTATTAAGGGTTTGTTGTGCCCAGCTGGGAAGACTTTCAAATTTATCGTAATCTTTTCGGTGGTGCGCGAAATGGAATCCTGTTTCCCGCCAGGTTATTACTTCATCTAAAAAACTGTCTATACTTTGATTACCATTAAAGAATCCATCTGTTGAGCCGTTGTTGTAAGTGATTTTGTCAAGATCCCACCCTTCTGGCTGATGTTTTAGTGCAGCGCTGATGATTTCATACACCGAGATTTTTCCGAAGTGCAGCCATGGGCTAAGGTTGCTTGTCTTTTTTTCATCGGGGTCGTTTCTTTTTTCATCGTATTCCAGCAGGCTGTTTTGGATAAATTGCCCTAACATTCCAAGTGCTGCCTGCCTGCCACCGTGCCAGTTAATGGGTTTAACATCGTGGTTGATTTTTAAACCGGAAATAAACTTCGTAATGTTGGCTGGTCCTTTTTTTCTTTCGGGTAAATTTTCGTGGAATGACCCGGGCAGGTTTATTGAATCCCTGTTTTTCAGATCATCGAGCGGGTTCTTTTTCGGTGGATTGGTAAAGGCTTCTACAAAGTTTTTTTGCATTGTTTTTCGGAACAGGTATGCACTGTAGGGATCTTTTTCAGTGATACCGAGTGGTATTAATCCATTACTGTCAACAGTAATGTATGGCAGTTCCATTTCCTGGGAATATGTTTCGTTCCGTTTTCTCATTATAAAAACGGGATATTCATCAGTTACCAATACCGATGCTTTTGAGGTTAAATTTTTTAACAGCACCTCATATTGACCGGTTTCCTGCTCTGCAAATGAAATGTAGTTCAGCTTTTGCTGAGTTGCATATTCAAGGTGTTCTTCCATTCCCTGCATCACGAAGGTGTGAGTGCGTGCTGTTGCCCATGGATAATCACATGAGAAAGCTTCAAGAATTAGAAGTGGTTTATTGATCTTGTTTGCCCAACCTACAGCATATTCCAGGGCAAAATTGTAATGAAACCGGCGGTTAATTTGCATCCAGTACAGGACGTATTCACCATTAGCATTGGGTTCCTGATTATTCCGTTTAAAAACACGGTAACTATTTAAGTTTTTCATGTCTGGATAAACAGAAAAAAGTGACTGTCAATTCCCAATAGCAATTATCAAAACGCTGGTGTATCAAGCAAGCTCTTTCTTTTTCTCAGCCCTTTTTCTGTCGTTATGATCCAGGTATAATTTCCGTATTCTCAGGCTCACTGGGGTTACTTCCAGTAATTCGTCTCTGTCGATAAATTCAATACATTGTTCAAGGCTCATCTTTTTGGCCTGTGATATTTTTACAGCATCGGCCGATTGGGTAGCACGGTGGTTTGTCAGATTTTTCTTTTTCACAACATTCACTACGAGATCATCTGCCCGGTTATTTATCCCTACAACCTGGCCAGTATATACAGGATGACCCGGTTCTACGATAAACTGTCCGCGATCCTGCAGGCCCTCTAAGGCATAAGATGTCACATCTCCCTGTTCAAGGGAAATTAGTGCCCCACGAGTACGCCCGGGTATTTCTCCCGCAAAAGGTGCATATTCCTGGAACTGTTGGTGCATGATACCGGTACCTCGTGTTTCTGTAAGCATCTCACCACGAAAGCCGATCAATCCACGTGAAGGCACAATAAACTCAATCCGGTTATTCTCTCCTTCCTGAACCATGGATGTCATGATTCCCTTACGTTTTAACAGATTGTCAATTACGCGGTTACTGTACTCTGAATTTACATCTACAACAACTTCTTCAAATGGTTCGAATAATTCTCCGTTAATTTCACGGAAAATAACCTCAGGCCTTGAAACGGCAAATTCATACCCTTCTCTTCTCATGGTTTCGGTGAGTATGGCAAGCTGCAGCTCTCCCCTGCCGGCAACCCTGAAAATATCGGGGTTTTCTGTCTGTTCAACCTGGACGGAAACATTAGTTCGAATCTCTTTCATCAGCCTGTCTTTGATCATGTTTGATGTAACATAATCTCCTTCCTTGCCGGCAAATGGTGAATTGTTTACCCTAAAATACATAGCCATTGTGGGCTGGTCAATATCGTGATACTCAATCGCTGTCGGGTCTGATATATGGGTAAGAGTATCTCCAATTTCAACATCTGTATAACCCGCAAGGGCAATGATATCACCGGCAAGCACATAATCAACGGGTTCACGATGTAGTCCATTGAAAGTAAACAGTTTGGTTGCCTTCGCTTTTGCTTTTTGTTTTCCGTTCCGGTTTAGCAGCAGAATTTCCTGGTTGGTCTTAATTGTTCCCTGTTCCACCCGGCCAATCGCTATTCGGCCAACATAATCGTTCCAGTCCACACTGCTCACCAGCATTTTGAACGGGGCTTCTGGCTTCTGGTTTGGTGCGGGAATGTGATCAATAATTTTATCAAAAAGCGGTACTAAATCTTTGCCTTCGTCATCAAGGCTTTCTTTCGCAATACCCTCAATTCCGATAGAATAAAGTACCGGAAAGTCAAGTTGTTCATCATTGGCATCCAGCGATACAAATAAATCAAAAATCAGGTTCAGTACATCATCCGGGCGGGCATCCTTGCGGTCAATTTTGTTGATCAGAACGATAGGACGGTAGCCAAGTGCCAGTGATTTCCGGAGTACAAACTTGGTTTGGGGAAGAGGCCCTTCAGCTGCATCCACGAGTAAAATTACGCCATTTACCATTTTCAGGATGCGTTCTACCTCACCACCAAAATCGGCATGACCCGGAGTGTCCACGATATTTATTTTGGTGCCTTTCCAATGCACAGCGGTATTTTTGGAACTAATGGTAATTCCCTTCTCTTTTTCAAGATCTCCCGAGTCCATTACCCTGTCGGCAATCTGCTGGTTCTCTCTGAATGTTCCGCTCTGTCGGAGCATCTGGTCCACAAGCGTGGTTTTTCCATGATCTACGTGAGCAATAATGGCAATATTTCGAATATTCTGGTTCATAAAAGTTTGTTTGTTTTCTGTCAACACAAGCTTTACGGACAAAATGATGAAATCATTCAATTTAGATACGATTCCAATCTGCATTTATTACTGAAAAATTGACAGCCCTAAATGTACGATTTTTATACTTCAAATGAGTTTATTTTTTAAATAATAATTCATTACTATCGAATCATAACGAAATTAAATTTTCTCTTTTTCACTTTGCTTTTATTTCCTTTAATTAAGTCAAAATGTGTGGTAACAGATTACGTTTCACACACGAAATGAAATCCCATAAATTTATTTTGATGGATCGGTTTTCTCCGGACAAAGGTACTTCTGGAACGTTATTATTACTTCTTTCAGTATTTTTTTTATTTGCCGGTTGGTATGGGTATAATACGCAAAAGAATAAGCCTGTTGATTTTAATACGGAAATACGTCCGATACTGAACGCCCAATGCCTGGCATGTCATGGAGGGGTACGGCAGGCAGGTGGTTTCAGCATGCTTTTTCCTGAGGAAGCACTTGAAATAACGGATTCCGGCAAACCGGCACTTGTCCCGGGAAATCCGGAAGCAAGTGAATTAATGAACCGTATCACCCATCACGACCCGGAAGTTCGAATGCCACTTGAATCTGCTCCGCTCAGTGAAGAGGAAATCGATAAAATTCGCCGCTGGATTGAACAAGGTGCCAATTGGGATGTTCATTGGGCTTACAGCAATCCAAAGCCCGCAAACCTTCCTGCAGTCCGTAATAAGAAATGGCCCCGAAACGGGATCGACTATTTTATTCTTGAACGTCTTGAAAAGGAAAATTTCACTCCGTCAGCAGAAGCTGAATGCGGAACACTGCTGCGACGTGTGAGCCTCGATATAATAGGATTGCCTCCTACACCTGAAGAAGTTTACTCTTTTTGCAGCGATCCATCGGATGAGGCTTATGAATTTCATGTTGACCACCTCCTGGAATCACCTCATTTTGGCGAACGTTGGGCCGCCATGTGGCTCGACCTCGCACGGTATGCAGACTCCAAAGGTTATGAAAAAGATCCCCACCGCTCTATCTGGCGATACAGGGACTGGGTGATTAATGCTTTTAATCGTGATCTCCCTTTCGACCAGTTCACCATTGAGCAGCTTGCCGGCGACTTGCTTCCCAACCCGGATGACCAACAGCTTATAGCAACCGCATTCCATCGAAATACCATGACGAACACTGAAGGCGGCACAGACGATGAAGAATTCCGCATTGCAGCAGTTATCGACCGTGTAAACACCACGTGGGAAGTTTGGCAGGGAACCACTATGGCATGTGTGCAATGCCATAGCCATCCTTATGACCCTTTCAGGCACGAAGAGTACTTCCAGTTCTTTGCATTTTTTAATAATACAAAAGATGCCGACAGGGATGATGAAGAACCTCTTTTAGCAGAATATTCGGATGATCAGCTCCATCAGCTTGAGATTCTTGCTGCCAAAATCGACAGCCTTTACAAGTTGAAAGAGGGGACTTCAGTACAAAGAGTTTCATTCACTTCACCTGAAAACAGTATTGTTTCCGTCGACACTCTTATCCTCTTAACAGAAGAAAAGATGAAAGCCATCAGGCCGGTAACAACACCTATTATCAGGGAACTTCCAGAAAGTGAACGGCGCACAACACGTTTTTTTGAGGGAGGCAACTGGCTTGCTCAAACGTTCGAAGTGCAGCCCGGTGTACCAGCCTCGCTGCCCGCTTTACCGGATGATGCACCCGGTAACAGGCTGGGTGTGGCACACTGGCTGATAAGCCCGGAAAACCCCCTTACAGCCCGTGTTTTGGTAAACCGGTTCTGGGATCAGATTTTCGGCAGGGGAATCGTTGAAACCATTGAAGATTTTGGTACCCAGGGGTCGCCCCCTTCACACCCTGAATTGCTCGACTGGCTTGCTCTCCGGTTTATGAATGAATACCAGTGGAGCATTAAATCCCTTCTGAAAGAAATGGTAACATCAGCCACTTACATGCAAAGTTCGGCGGTTACGCAGGATCACCTCCGGAGGGATCCGGACAATATCCTTCTTTCCCGGGCTCCCCGGTTCCGGCTCTCTGCCGAACAGGTTCGCGACCAGGCACTTGCTGTTAGCGGGCTGCTTTCCTCCAGGCTTTTCGGCCCCAGTGTGATGCCGCCACAACCAGACGGAATCTGGAGAAATCCTTACAGTAATATGGCATGGATCACAAGCGAGGGCGAAGACCGCTACAGGAGAGGAATTTATACCTACCTGAGAAGAACTGCACCATATCCAGCCATGCTCACTTTCGACGGAACCAGCCGGGAGGTATGTGTATCAAGGCGCGTACGAACCAATACCCCTCTTCAGGCTCTGGTCCTGCTAAACGACCCGGTTTATGTTGAAGCTGCCATTGCCCTTGCGAAAAGAATGCACAGCCGTGGAGGCGATGATCTCGATACACAGTTGAAGGAAGGTTATATTTTGGCTCTTGCCCGTACACCCGGTCACGAAGAGCTTGCCGAATTAAAAAAGTTCTATCATGCTGTACTTAACGAGTTTCACCAATCACCTGACGAGGCCGGCTTATTTTTAGAGAATGTTGAATCACCCGACCTATACCTGGCTTCACTCGCCATGACAGCAAGCGTGATTCTTAACCTCGATTCCTTTGTAATGAAAGAATAGTTCGGACTTAACTATCAAACAACCCTGATTATGAGCATCCAAAACGAAGCAAAAATCAAAACAGTAGAATATGTGACCAGGAAACACTTTTTAAAAAAATGTGTTACCGGGCTCGGAGCTATGGCATTGGGCAGCCTCATCGGGGGATGTGACTCTTCGAATACCATCCGGTCAATAGATGGTATCTCTGCTTCTCCGTTTATACCAAAAGCACCACATTTTCTTGCCAAGGCAAAAAGTGTAATCTTTCTTCACATGGCGGGTGCTCCGTCTCAGCTCGAGCTTTTTGATTACAAACCCGAACTCCACAAACTGCATGGACAGGATTGCCCTCCTTCACTTCTCGATGGCAAACGTTTTGCATTTATCCAGGGTGTTCCAAAAATGCTGGGACCGCAGGCAACATTTAGAAAGTATGGGAAATCAGGAGCTATCGTATCAAACCTTCTGCCCCACTTTTCACAAATTGTGGATCATGTTACTTTCATGAAAGCTGTTCAGACCGAAGAATTTAATCACGCACCGGGTCAGCTGCTGATGCAAACCGGGCACTCTCGGCCGGGTTTTCCAAGTTTTGGTTCATGGGTTACATATGGCCTCGGGTCTGAAAACCAAAACCTGCCCGGATTTGTGGTACTCCTTTCAGGAGCCAACCAACCCGATGCCGGGCGAAGCGTTTTCGGCAGTGGCTTTCTTCCATCGGTTTACCAGGGTGTTCAATGCCGTTCCGAAGGCGACCCGGTTCTCTATCTGTCCAATCCTGATGGCGTAAGCCGGAACATTAGGCGCATGGCCATAGATGCCATCAATAACATCAACGAAAAACAGTACCAGGAAATAGGTGACCCGGAGATTATGTCCCGAATATCCCAGTATGAAATGGCGTACCGAATGCAGATTTCAGCGCCGGATGTAATGGATATTTCAAAAGAGCCCGAACCAATTCAGCAGATGTACGGCACCACCCCGGGAGAATCATCATTTGCAAACAACTGCCTGCTGGCGAGGCGTTTGGTTGAACGCGGCGTGAGGTTTGTTCAGCTATTCCACTGGGGCTGGGACGCTCATGGCATTGATAAAAGCGAAGCACTAAATTACGGATTTCTCGAACGATGCCGCGAGGTGGACAAGCCGATGTCGGCTCTTGTTCTCGACCTTAAACAACGGGGCCTGCTTGATGAAACTATTATCGTGTGGGGTGGTGAATTTGGCCGCACACCCATGCTTGAAAATCGCGGTGGCACCGATAATCCTTACGTGGGGCGCGACCACCACAACGAAGCCTTCACCATGTGGGTGGCCGGCGGCGGATTTAAAGAAGGTTTCAGCTACGGCGAAACCGATGAAATCGGGTACCATGCCGTTAGCGGAAAAGTTCACATTCACGATTTGCAGGCTACCATTCTCCATCAGCTTGGCATGGATCACGAAAAGCTGACCTATCACTTCCAGGGCCGGGATTTTCGCCTCACTGATGTGCATGGACATGTAGTAAAAGACATACTTGCATGAAGCCCCATCAAACCGAAAAAAAACCAAAAAAATACGCCTGGTTTTTGTCCATATCAGCGGTTTTGGCAGTTCTTACTTTTTTTGTTGTCTACTTTTGGCTAACACTGGAAGATTCCGGCAGGGCCGACCTGCTACTTTTTTTTGGGCGATTCCACATACTCTTGGTACATCTTCCCATAGCACTGCTCCTTCTCGCCGCTATTATGGAGTTATTCTCCCGATTCAGGCCGTTCGAATATCTTGGCCGGTCTGTAACCTTTGTTCTTGTTCTTTCTGCAACAGCCTCTATCGCATCTGTATTCGCAGGACTGATGCTTGCTACCGGTGGCGGATACAACGAATCCCTGTTAAACAGCCATAAATGGTGGGGAATTGGAGTAACTTTTTTTACAATAGCCGCACTTGTCTTTAAAATCTTACCGATATCAAATCCCAAAATATCAGAAATTATTTATGGCTTAACTCTTACTGTGGCTGTTGTATCACTGTTTGTAGCCAGCCATTTAGGAGGTTCACTGACACATGGTCAAAATTACCTGATCGCTTACATGCCCGATCAACTTAAAAATCTTCTTCGTATTGATATGGATGACAATGCTGTTATGTTTGACAACATCGATGAAGCGGTGATTTTTTCTGATTTGGTATTTCCAGTATTTAATGACCGATGCGTATCATGTCATAACCCCGACAGAACCGAAGGGGATCTCAGGCTTGATTCATTTGATCACCTGATGAGAGGCGGGGAAAACGGTCCTGCCATTATAAGCAGATCACCAGATAACAGCGACCTGTTTCTCAGGATTATCGCACCCCGGAATGATGACAACCGCATGCCTCCGGGAAATCGCCGTCCGCTTGCCGATCACCAGATCGAAATAATCAAATGGTGGATACTTGAGGGGGCAAATCCGGAACTGGCTGTGAATGAGGCCAAACTTACCCCTGAAATTGAGACAATTTTAGCCCAATTATCGGGTAAATCCCCTGAATCACCAGTCATTTATGACGTATATGTGGAACCGGCTGATGCCCGTGCAGTTGCTCAGCTAACCAATGCCGGTATAGTTGTGACTCCCGTTTCCCGGGAACACAATTACCTGCGCTCCAGCTTTGTGAATGTTGAGCATATTGATCCTGAACTGGTTCGTTCACTGAGTCAAATTGCCAGTCAACTCGTATGGCTCGACTTAAGCTATACCCCTGTTTCTGATGAACATCTAACCATTATTTCCGGGCTGCACGCACTAACCAGGCTCAATCTCAATGCAACACAAATAACCGATGAAGGCATTAAACATCTCGGTTTGCTTGAGAACCTAGAGCATCTTAGTCTTGTCGGTACTTCGGTTTCAGATGCCTCTCTCGAAACCCTGTCAGAACTACCCAATCTGAAAAACCTTTATATCTGGCAAACCAATATATCAGATGCCGGTTATGCATGGTTGGCTGACCACAATCCCGAAATCGAAGCAGACCGGGGCCATGTTCTGGCAAAACCCGACACGATAATTCTTCCCGCGGATGATGAATACGGATACTAATTGAAAATTATAATCCATTACCCGTGTAAAACTGCCCCATGCAATACAGCTTAATTCATTTTAACGAAGAGAATAATTTAGAGAATCTCTATCTTGCATAATTAAAACAGATCACCTGAAAATTATAAAGAGATCAATCTATGACAGTTATATTACCCTCAGTAGGTGTTGTGATGGGCAGTGACAGTGATTGGCCAACAATGGTGGAAGCTGTTCAGGTTTTGGAAGAATTTGGTGTACCTTTTGAAAAAAAAGTGGTTTCGGCACACCGTACGCCTGATCTGATGGCCACCTATGGTAAAGAAGCAAGAGAAAGAGGACTAAAAGTAATTATTGCCGGTGCGGGTGGTGCAGCTCATTTGCCCGGAATGCTTGCATCATACACCACCCTCCCTGTAATTGGGGTTCCCGTGCTTACCACAGCACTCGGAGGTGTCGACAGTCTTTATTCAATTGTGCAGATGCCCAATGGAGTGCCGGTCGCTACAGTAGCCATCGGTAAGGCAAAAAATGCCGGGCTTTTGGCAATTCGAATACTGTCAACATTTGACGACCACCTGGCAGAACTCCTCGAAAAGTACCGTGTTACTATGGCTGCCGAATCTATCGAAAAAACAAAAAAACTTACCTGAAACCGGCTGAATATCCATCGATGCATTTCAAAACCCTCCTGAATTATACTTTACCGGCACTGATTTTTATTGCTGCCTGTGGCAGTGATGACACTGATAAGCTTACTGAATTCCAAATCAACCATGGCATTGGGCCTGTAACCCAAGTTATTGAACTTGGTGAAATTGACCTGGAAAAAGCTGAACAGGGCCGTCAAATTTTCAACACATACTGTGTGGCTTGTCATCAGCTCGATGCAGTAGTTACTGCCCCGCGGCTCCGTAATGTAGCAAATCGGCGCGAACCTGAATTTATTCTCAATTACATTCTGAACCCTATCGAGATGTCGAACCGGCATCCTGTAGGACGGGAATTATCCACTTCATATCCCGGAGTAAAAGCTGAACTTGGCATCTCGGAAAGTCAGGCTTATCTTCTTCTTGAATATCTGAGAGCGGCAAATGCAAATGAATTATAACCTTCTGCCACGATGAACAAATTTGTAAATATCGCAATTCTTATTCTGCTCGCGGTGTTCATCTCGTTCAGGATAAATGTGGCTTGTAATGAATTATCCAGAGATAGTTCGACAACTGGTACACTTTCCTCTTCAATTGAACTGCCGGCATCTTATTATGGTACACTTACCTGTAATACATGCCCTGAAACCTATATTGAACTGCATCTTGATCGTGACATATATAGTGAAACCCGTCAATACAGTACACGCGACTTAATTCCTTATGCAGGTATGGGAAACTGGAACCTCTCTGGAGACACACTTACAACGTATAAAGACAGTGGTTTGACAAACCTCACTTTTCTCGTAAAAGCCGACAGCTTATACTGGCTTCAAAATGGCCGGAAAGTCAGGCAATTGCATGGCGATAGCTGGAATCACCTTATTCGCAGTGAGGGCGGGCTGTCAGGCCAGTGAACGGTTGTATTCAATTACCCGCCTGTATGCCTCCAGAACTGCGTCCGTGATTTCATAATCAAGGTTTGTACTAACGTCTTTAACTCCTCTTGTGGCATTCGAAGGTGAAAAAGCCAGTTTTACGTGTTTAAGTGCGTTAATATCCCCACCGGTATCTCCAATGTAAGCAATATTATCCAGCGTAATATTTTGTGATGCTGCAAGCAGTTTCATACCCTGCAGTTTATCATTTCCGGGCATTAATACGTTCACCGATACATCTGTCCAGTGGACAAACAAATCCGGGAAATCGGTACGCACTTTTTCTTCAATAATCGGGAGTATTTCTTTTACAACATGCAGGTGGGGTGTTACAATGCCGGCATCCATCATTTTCGTATATTCAATATTCGCCGATGGATATTTTGGCAATATATTTTCTTTGATCCATTCTTGCATCTTATGGATTGGCTCAAGCTCCTTTTCTGATCCATTCAATGCCGTTTCAATTCGGTTACCTTCCCAGTGATAAAGGCCCGCACTTTCAAAAACAAACGGATGGCGGATATCCAGCCATTGAGCAACAGCTTCGGCATAAGGATATGGCCGTCCGGTACAGATCGTGAGTGGCGGAATACTTTCGTCCGATCTGCTGCGAATGTTGAGCTCCCGGATTTCCTGAACAGCATCCCATTTTGGAGAACGGAACGGATATGAAATACAGCCGTCAAGGTCTGTAACGAATAGTTTGATCATTATTTATAACATTTTAAGGTTCTATGTTCAATTGATTCATGATTGCTACAGAATACACTAATCTTCACAGAAGTTTCTCTGTGTTGATCTGAGTCATCTGTGGCAAAACAACCCTTTTATGGCACTATTCACCGCGCATCACATTCATCAACATAGAACCCATATTAGAATTTACTTCCTTAAACGCTGCCTGATCAGGTCTCTTTCCGGTTTACTGTCAGGGAAAAATAGTGTCACCAGGAAAAACACAATCCCTAACAACAGTAACACCTGGTACTGGTTTTTATAGTCGGCAAATTCCTGACTTGAAAATTCACCCCTTTCCAATTCATCGAGCCGGGAGAAGAAGGGTTCTATATTGTCGCTGCCCGCCCGTATTTCATAATATTCGCCATTTGCTGCACGTGCAATATCGCGCATTGTTTCTGATCCAAGCCGGGTTGTGACCGTATTGCCCTGTGAATCCCTGTGATAACCCGTAAGTTGACCATTACGATTGTAAATCGGTATAGGTCCGCCTTCCGGTGTTCCAATCCCTACGGTAAAAATACTTACACCCATTTCAATCAATTGCTGCATGGCGGGACGATAGTCCGGGCCGTGATTTTCACCATCGGCCACAAAAAGCAGCACGTTCGCTGCATTGTCTCTTCGTTCAATCGACTGAAAACTTTCTATCGCACGCTCCATCGCTGCATTGAAATTGGTGCCGCTTGTAGGCATCTGATCGGTGTTTGCAATATCCATCAATACCCTGAAAGCAGAATAATCGGTAGTGAAAGGAACCTGGACAAAAGCCTCATCCGTAAAAACCAGGAGTCCGATGCGGTCCCCCTGCAGTCGGTTAATGAGTCGGTTCAGTTCAAACTTCGCTTTACTCAAACGGCTTGGATTTACATCCTCGGCGTTCATACTTCGGGAAAGGTCAAGGGCAACCATCATGTTTAAGCCCCGACGCTGAATTTCACGTACTTCGGTGCCGATTTTTGGACCAGCCAGTGCAATGATAAAGAAAAAACCCGCAGTCAGAAGTGAAAAGAGTCGGATTTTATCACCAGTTTTCCAGTAATTTTTTCGCAGCTGTGTTATCAGACGGTCATCAAAATAGTCTGAACGTTTCTGTACCTGATGCCTGCGATACCACCAGTATCCCGCATAAATCACAGGCAGCACTAAAATGAACAACAAATATGAACTGTTTTCCCAAATCATAATACTCGTTTTAAAACGGATGAAAGATAAGAATACTGTATACAAACTGAAGAAATAGATTCCCGAAATTTACCTGATCATTGTGTCGGAAAATCGGCCACGTGGAAGAACCATGATTTCTCAGTTGATATTTTGTTTTGTTTATCGGATACCAACATCTTAACCCCGAACTTTTTAAATAAATAGCAAATCTGCTCGCAGTGCCTCCCAGATTTTAGTTTTCAAACTCTACTTTCACCTTGTATGATTTTCCAATATTATTAAGTGACAGATAATAGAAATAAATTTAAGTGATCGCTGTATGTCCATTTTTAAATCGGATATTGCCCGATTCCTGATCAAGGTATTTGTAATTTATGTGATCTGGTATGTCGTTTATGAGATATGGGTACTACCGAGTGGAGTTATTGATGAACCTCTCTCTCAAAACATAGCATCAGTAAGTGCAGGCATTCTTTCCGCATTTGGTGAAAGCATCTTCTACTTCGGGCGGGTGGTTGGAATCAGTGGTACAAATGGTGTGGAAATAGTGGATGGCTGCAACGGTATCGCGGCGATCGGCCTTTTTCTCGGATTTGTATTTGCTTACCCGGGCACCTGGATTCCAAGACTCCTTTTTTCAATCTTCGGAATAGCCATAATTTATATAACTAATGTGGTGCGTACTGTGTCGCTTTGCTATGTCCAGGCATACTGGCCCTCAGCATTCGATTTTACGCATGAATACAGTACCACGGCAATATTCTATATCATCATTTTTATACTATGGATGATATGGGCGAACTATGGTGAAACCATTCAAATCGGGCGTTCAACTAAACAGCCAGAACCGGCTGGCGGTTAGAATTCCATGGCAATACTGCACAACCAATTTTAACCCAACTTTAACCCTAACCAATCACATATCTGATTTGTCCGGTTTATAGATTCGATACATTAGGGATTGACACAGTATCCAGCATCCAGCATCCAGCATCCAGCATCCAGCATCCAGCATCCAGCATCCAGCTAAAACAAACTTATTAACTCAGGGTTTAATTGTTGTTAATTGAAATAAAGGTGATATTTTTTCCATTTGACATGTGATTCAGTTAATATTTCATACTTATGATCTCCAAAGAAATTCTTTCCAAAGTCAGAAAACTTGAAATCCGCACCAAGGGATTGGTAAACAATATTTTTGGCGGCGAATATCAGTCGGCATTTAAAGGGCGCGGAATGGAGTTTTCAGAGGTGCGGGAATATACTTTTGGTGACGATGTAAGGCAGATCGACTGGAACGTGACTGCCCGCAGTGGTGAACCTTTTATCAAGGTTTTTGAGGAGGAGCGCGAACAAACCCTGATGCTTTGTGTGGATATCTCGCCCAGCGGTTTTTTTGGCAGCCGATCACAGACAAAGATGGAACTCGCTATTGAAATCTGTGCGGTTTTGGCCTTCAGCGCCATAAAAAACGGTGATAAGGTAGGCATGGTCCTTTTCAGCGAAAAAATTGAAAAGGTGGTGCCGCCAAAAAAAGGGCGCACCCATGTACTGCGACTCATCCGCGAATTATACACTACTGAACCTATTGGAAAAAAAACTTCCATAGCCGATGCCCTCTCCTACATGAACCGCCTGCTGAACCGGCGGGCAATTGTAATACTTGCATCCGACTTTCAGGACAGTAACTTCGAAAAACAACACCGCATCACCGGCCGCAAACACGATCTCGTAAATATTGTAATTAATGACCGGTTCGAGGAGGAATTACCAGATATTGGTGTTGTGCCTTTAACAGATGCCGAAACAGGTGAACAAACCATAGTGGATACCTCAAGTAAATCGGTTAGAAAGGCTTATCGTGCAAAAGTACTTGAACAGAAGAAGAGTTTGAAAGAGTATTTTATACGAAATAAAATGGATTCTGTTGATATTTACACCAATCAATCCTATATCCGTCCCCTGATCAACTTTTTCCAAAAACGGACCGGGAGATAGGCCTTCAGGACTTAACAGCATGTCTTCATTTTACATGCTTACCGTTTAAAATATGAAGTTCTACCACTATTTTAATGGATTCGGATGATATTGGATTTCTGTGATGGGGAGTTTTTAGTTTATGTATCGGTGTGTCGGTACCGTCGCTATTGTCCCAGCTTTTTTACCCCCATATCATCAGCGCAGGTTGGTCACTTTTCACTTTTCACTTTTCACTTTTCACTTTTCACTTTTCACTTTTCACTTTTTTTACCCATTAAATTTTGGTAGAACCAAATATGAATATCAAGTTACCTCACATGTGAATACCATTTGAAAAAAATGAGCGATTCCCGGTTATTCCATTCAACTCCCGGACTTTATGATACTCTGCCCCTGTTTTCCCTAAAGGTGTACCTTTGGCACTATACTAATTCTTGTTTTTTGATACCCAGATATTAAAATTAATCAATTCAAGGCAATGCTTTCAATAGGTTCTATCAAGGACTCGAGCATTTCGTCCAGACGTTTTACTTCGGCAAGGAATGCAGGCATGTGCTCTGGAGCGAGCCCCTCATCCGGTGGAAAATCGTATGTCACTGAGTTGATGGGGGTATTATTTTTGTAGAGCCGGTAGCAGAGGTGCGGTCCGGTGGCAAGACCTGTTTGCCCTACGTAACCGATAACCTGGCCTTGCCTGACCCTCACTCCCGGGCGTATACCTGAAGCAAAACGGCTCATATGAAGATAGGCGGTACGGTACACGCTGTTATGGCGGATTTGAACAATATTGCCATTTCCACCGCGATACTGGGCTTCTGTTACAACACCATCGCCTGACGCAAGGATCGGGGTTCCGGTCGGGGCAGCGTAATCGGTGCCGTAATGCGGCCTTCGCTGGTTCAGGATTGGATGAAGCCTGTTATGTGAAAATCCGGAGCTGATACGCGGATTATATTCAAAAGGTACTCTCATCATGGAGCGACGCATACTGTTGCCTTCGGCATCATAATAACCGGGTTGATCACCATTATCATAAAAATATGCCCGGATCACGTTACCACGATGTTCAAATTCAGCAGCTTTTATTTTGCCAATGCCGATATATTCGTCCATAACATGTCGGTTTTCATATACGGCTTTAAACTGGTCACCCTGCCGAAGCCCATAAAAATCAATTGTCCACGCATATATATTCGCCAATTCCACTACAAGCCTGTTCGAAACCCCCTGTGCCTGGATCGCATTGGCAAGTGAACTGCGGATAGTCCCTGATACAGTAGCAATGGTTGTTTTTACCGGGATGCTTGCACTACTTATCCGGATGCCATCCTCCCAGTTGATCGTGGTGTATTCAGTGGTTGAATTCCTCCATACCATGGCAGAGGCCTTGCCGTCATTTTTATAAATCCTGTACTGCTGGCCTGGTATCATTCTGTGCAGGTTTACAACACCACGGGCATCTTGCTGGATAGAATGAATTATATCGGGTGAAACCCCATGCCGGCTTAAAATAATGTAGAGTGATTCGTTTCTTTGAATCCGCGATTCAACAATGTCTTCATAAAACTGAACAGCCATGCCATAATTATCGAGTGCCGGCATAGCAGGTATTTCATCAATGTTGTGAACCTGAATTTTCTTTTCCTCCGAGAGGTCTATTTTTTCACCATCAATTCGGAAGGCGAGAACTACAATAAATACAAAAAGAACAACAATTCCGGTTAGTTTTTTAAGCATCCGTTAAATGTTCATTTATTAAGTGTTCAGGTAAGTGAATAAAGCTGCAGATGATTACGTGAAAATAAAAGAAATCATAATTATATCATAATGATTGTATAATTTTTTTAAATAAATAATCACCTCATTTCATTGGACGGCAATAGTTAATTTACGATCTACCGTTGGCGGTTTTTGGTACTACAGAAATCGTTGTGGGCAGCGAATTGTCCTGGTTGTTTATTTGATTCACAACAAACTAAGTTCTGGGCTATCAGGCGTCAGCTGATAGCAAAAAATATTCATTTGTTTGATAACGTGATTCGTAAAAAAAAGGAAAAGAAATCAATCAATAAATCGTTCTTTCATTTCTTATCTTAATTTCCTGAAATAAAACACAGGCAATTTATTCTGAATTAAAATACCAACGTGCGGTTACAGACGGTTTTTCTTATCACAATTTTTTTTCTGAGTGTGGCAGCATTCCCGGTTCAGGCACAGTTTGTCCATACCTATGTTGATACCGACTCGCTCAGGGTAGGTGATGTGTTTATTTACACCATCGTTTTCGATGGAGAATATGATAGTATCGGCTTTCCCTCTGAAGATGATTTTGAAGATGAACTCGATGTTCTCTCCCGGCACAGGTACCAGTTAACTTCAAGAAGGGACAGCCTCGTATTCACTCTTCAGTTTTTTGGAACGGATGATTTTACGATAGGGCGTAAAGCAATCACTTTATCATCAGCGGGGTTAGACAGTACTCTTTACACCGTTCCGGTGCCACTTTTTTTCAAGACCACATTGGCCGAAGGTGACGATGAATTTCGCCCGATTAAACCCATATTTGCATTTGCCCGCAATTGGTGGCCAGTACTGCTGCTGATTTTGATCCTGCTTATCGCAGCCTATCTTTTATACCGATGGTATTTGAACCGGGAACCTGAAAAACAAGAAGTACCAATACGCCTGCCCGATCCTTTTAAAAATCCACTTGATGAACTCAAACATGTAATTTCCAGGTTGCCTCATGTAAATACGCTGAACACACGGGAGGATTACGAAACCTATTATATCAAGTTGGGGGATTCCATACGTTTTTACCTGAAACGAGTTTACAATTTCCCGGCTATGGAAATGACGACACGCGAAATTAATGAATCGCTTCAAAAAGAACTGGCCCCATCCGAGATCATTTCCATCACACGTAAGGTTTTAAACGAGGCCGACCTTGTGAAGTTTGCCAATTTTCATCCGGATACAGATCAGGCAAAATCGGTGCTTCAAAAAGCCAAAGACTTTATCGAAACAGCTACCGTAGTGAATTACGAGCAGATCAGGTACATGAAATATAAATACGAAACAGAGCATGGAATTGTCAATACTTCCACTCAACCGGTAATCGCTTCATCAAAACAGACATAGAATGAGCTGGGCAAATCCTGAATATCTCTGGCTATTGACTTTCATTCCGCTCTTTATGGCATACCGCGGATGGATATATTATTCCGGGAAAAGTGCATCACTGACCTTTTCTTCGGTTATGAGTCTGAAAAACCTGCCAGGCAATTACAGGTCATTCCTCGTATGGGCAACACCGTTTTTGTACACTGCAGCATATGTTTTCCTTGTGCTGGCACTCGCCCGGCCTCAGCTTCAGAACACTAGTGTTGAGCGCAGTGCCGAAGGTATTGACATCATGATTAGCATCGATATCTCGTCGTCTATGCTGGCAGAAGACATCAAACCAAATCGCCTGATCGCAGCAAAAGAAGTTGCTGCGGATTTTATCAGGCAAAGAACAACAGACAGGATTGGGATTAATGTTTTTGCCCGCGAGAGTTTTACCGTAGTGCCCCCTACTCTCGACCATGATCTTGTACAGAATATGCTTGCTACCGTAGACCTTGGAATGGTTCGCGATGGCACAGCGATCGGAATGGGTATTGCAACTTCCATCAACCGGCTTCGTGATAGCGAAGCAGAAAGCAGGGTAATTATTCTTCTTACCGATGGTATGAATAACGCTGGCGAAATTGACCCTGTAACTGCCGGAGAAATGGCTGCAGCACTTGGAGTACGTGTATATACTATGGGTATCGGTTCGCGCGGTACCGCCCCCTACCCCGTCGATGATCCGATTTTTGGTCGGCGTTATCAAAATGTTCAGGTGAACATTGATGAAGATATGCTGATCCATATCGCTGAAATTACCGGTGGAGAATACTGGCGGGCTACTGACCTCGATGAATTATTTGAAGTATACCGGGAAATTGACCGCCTCGAACGTACAGAAATTGATGAAATCATTTATGTAAATTATAGTGACGAGTACCCCTCATACCTTATGGCAGGTCTTGCTTTTCTTGTTCTCGCATTTGTAAATGAACGGTTTTTTACCCGTTCGCCTTTGTTTCATCCATAAATAAATTAAAATACATCACCGAATTACATGGTCGAACAGATCTCATCTGCAATCCTGGCTGATTTCCCATTTGTTGAAGTAAGAAATAAACTTACAAACTCGGAGAATATCCATCTCGGCGGCCTCGCCGGTTCTTCTCCAATTTTACTTCTCAGTGAAATGAACAGGAAAGGTGACACTCTTCTCTATGTAACAAAGGAATTTGACAGGGCAGCCTCAGTAGCATCAGATTTTGAACAGCTTGGGGCGCCTGAGGTGTTTCTGTTCCCTCCTACCCGCAGGCGCCCTTATGATACTGAAAAAGTGGTGGATATGTCGGTTCTTGTTCAGCGTTCAGAGGTTCTTGAAAAACTTAATGATGGCAAGGCATCTATCATAATTGCCTCTGCAGATGCTATAACTGAAAAACTTGTACCGGCCCGGCAGTTTTACAGCTTGTCCATCGAAATTGAAAAAGGGGATATTCTGCCCATTGATAAATTGGCTAAAAAACTGACTGAACAAGGTTATACACCTTCAAAGTTTGTGGATGAGCCTGGTGAGTTTGCTATCCGCGGCGGCATTTTTGACGTATTCCCATTCTCGGGCGAATACCCCGTAAGGTTGGAATATTTCGGCGATGAAATCGAATCTATCCGTGAGTTTGATCCAGATTCCCAGCGTTCCATAGCTTTTCTGAATAAAACACGCCTCGTACCCAATGCGGGATTCTCAGAAAATGGCGATAAAGAGAGTATTGTTGCTTACATGCCTGAGGATACCATCATGGTTCTTGAAGATGCTGAACTCATTCTTGATGAAATTGACCGCCACTACCAAAAGTCGGAGGAAATCTTCAGTGAACTAAAGGAAAAACTGACCGGGGCACCCGATCTCCACTACCTCACTTCTGTTGAATGGGAACAAGCGATTTCCGGTCATGGCACCATAACCCTGGGCTCTTTTAACCGGTGTGTCAACATTCATGCAAATTACTCATTTATCACTGCGCCACACCCATCATTTAATGGAAGTTTCAAACTGCTGAGAGAGTTTGTACATGAGCAGTCAAAGGGGAAAAGTAAAACTTTGATCCTTACCGACCATGAGAATCAAAAGGAACGTTTTGAGGAACTCTTGGGAGAACCCGGTGATGATTTTAATTATCGAGTCATCATTCAAAATTTGCATGAAGGATTTCTTTTACCTGCAAAAAAACTAGCTGTTTTAACCGATCACCAGATTTTTAACCGGTACCACCGCCCAAAAATAAAACGTAAACGAATACGTGGCGGATTTTCCTTCAAGGAACTCAAAGAGCTCAATATCGGGGATTATGTTGTTCATGTGGATTATGGAATCGGAAAATTTGCAGGATTTAAAAAAATAGAAGTGAGAAACAGTATCCAGGAAGCGGCTGTTTTACGTTACAAGGACGATTCCATTCTTTATGTAAATGTTTCGAGCTTACATAAAATTCAAAAGTATTCAGGAAAAGAGGGCGCTCAGCCTAAAATTACCAGGCTTGGTTCGGGGGAGTGGGCAAGGAAAAAAGCTGCCACCCGGAAAAAAGTAAAGGACATCGCTAAAGACCTGATCGAGTTGTATGCAAAACGAAAAGCGCAGCAGGCTTTTCGCTTCGATCCCGACAATTCCTGGCAAACTGAAATGGAAGCTCGCTTCGAGTATGAAGAAACTCCAGACCAGCTGAATACCATCAGAGCCGTAAAACAGGACATGGAGTCTTCGCAACCTATGGACAGGCTGGTTTGCGGTGATGTTGGTTTTGGAAAAACAGAAGTAGCTCTGCGTGCCGCATTTAAGGCTGTAATGAACCAGAAACAGGCGGCTATACTGGTTCCAACTACCATACTCGCCGATCAGCATTTTAAAACATTCAGCCAGCGGATGAAAGACTTTCCTGTTGAAGTGGAAGTGATCTCACGTTTTCGTACGCAAGCTGAACAAAAGGAGATCATTCATCGGCTTGCGGCTGGAAAAATTGATATTTTGATCGGCACCCACCGCATTATCTCAAAAGATGTGAAATTTAAGGATCTGGGACTATTGATAATTGATGAAGAACAGCGATTTGGTGTTGCTATGAAAGAAAAACTTAAATCATTTCGTGCAACTATCGATGTTCTGACCCTCACAGCAACACCGATCCCGCGAACGTTGCAATTTTCACTGATGGGTGCCCGCGACCTGAGCCTGATCCATACGCCACCACCTAACCGTCAGCCTGTTTACACAGAAATTCACAGTTTTGATTCAGATCTGATCAGGGATGTAATTATCCAGGAAATTTCGAGGGGAGGTCAGGTATTTTTTATACACAACAGGGTCAAGAATATTGAAGAAGTCACAGATATGATTCGGGAACTTGTACCTGATATCCGTATCAGGCATGCACATGGACAGATGCCTGCTAACCGGCTTGAAAAAATCATCAGTGACTTTTATCTCAATAAATATGATGTACTGGTATCTACCAATATTGTAGAAAATGGAATTGATATTGCAAATGCTAATACAATTATTATTAACAATGCCAATCAATTCGGGTTATCGGAACTTCACCAGCTTCGTGGCAGGGTTGGCCGGTCTAACCGGAAAGCCTTCTGCTATCTTATAACACCGGATGTGAGATCCCTCACTCCGGAAGCCCGTAAACGGCTCTCTGCACTCGAGGAATTTTCCGATCTTGGTTCAGGCTTTAATATCGCCATGCGTGATCTTGACATCCGCGGTGCCGGTGACATACTTGGTGCAGAACAAAGCGGATACATCTCAGACATTGGGTTTGAACTTTACACCAAAATATTGAATGATGCCATCCGCGAATTAAAAGAGACAGAGTATAGCTCGATTTTTTCTAGTGAACCCAAGGAAACGGAATTTCCTGAAACAAAGGTTGAATTTGATCTCTCGGCATTCCTTGATAATGATTACGTTACCGACAACGTTGAGCGATTAAACCTTTACAGGAAATTGTCGGAGGCAAACTCACTCGGGCAGATTGACGAATGGAAAAGTGAATTATCAGATCGATTTGGAACAATTCCGGAAACCGGACAAAACCTGCTTAAGGCTGCCATAATTAAATTCCTGGGTTCCAGGCTCTTTTTAAGTAAAATAACCATAAGGGCAGGCAGAATGTGGATTCTTTGCCCGGCCAATAATTCTAATGCAGGCACTCATTTCTATAATACAGGCATGTTCCAGAATTTGTTACAACATATTCAGCATTTTTCCAGCGGGTCATACCAGGTTGTTCAAAAAAATGAGGCCGTAACATTTGTAGTTGGAAATATAAACGGGATTGATGAAGCAATCGACTACCTGAAACTGCTTTTTGACAAACTTACCGAAGATATAGTAGTTCATGCATGATTGTAAACATTGAACAAGCGTCAAAACTGATACAATCAGGTGATATTGTTGCCATTCCCACTGAAACAGTGTATGGCCTGGCAGCCGATGCATTTAATATCGGGGCAGTAAAAAAAACATTTGATGTTAAGGGCCGGCCTGTCGGAAATCCACTTATTGTACACATCAGTAATTTAGGGCATCTTAAGCAATTGGCACTGGAATTTCCTGAAGACGCCCGGCTTCTGACAAAAACATTTTGGCCCGGGCCATTAACCATTGTACTGAAAAAAATACCGGAAGTACCTGATATTGTTACCGCTGGCCTCAATACTGTAGCCATCAGAATGCCCAATCATGATAAAACGTTGGCCCTGATCGAAAAAACCGGCCCTCTTACTGCACCAAGCGCGAATAAGTCAGGCCGGCCAAGCCCTACAAGGGCCGAACACATCGAAGAAGATTACAACAGTAAAATCCCTGTTTTGGACGGTGGCCCATCGGAAATTGGCCTTGAATCAACGGTTATTGACCTAAGTGAAGGCATCATTACACTTTTGAGGCCTGGTTATGTTACATCAGAAATGATCCGCAGCGTAACAGGGAAAACAGTAATACATTCCAAAATGGACGGACACAAAATTTCAAGAAGCCCCGGAACAAGATACACTCACTATAAACCCAAGGCTAAGGTCTGCTGGTTCAGGACCTCAACAACTGATTTTTCTCCCGGTGCGTACTTTCTTTTTCATTCAGACAATCCCGGATTCACTGGTAAAAATTGTTTTTCATATAACGGGGACTATGCCGCACTCGCAAGAGACTTGTACGACCACTTCAGAACGGCAGATTACCTGGGATACTCTCAAATTTTCATAGAATCGTTTAGAAATTTTGAAAATCATCCCATTATACCTGCTCTTTTAGACAGAATTCAAAGAGCCATTTCTTAAAAAATCTCTATTCTTTGGGCTTCAGAACGCATTTTTAAAAAAATTTTCAAAAAAAGCCCTTCTCTCCAAACGATTTATATTTTTTTTGCTGTTTAGAATGCAGACAACTTAAAGAATACGTCAGATCTTAATCCCAAATTAAAAATACCTATGTTAAAATATAAACTTTCAAGACTAATCATTCTATTGATGCTGCCGCTGTTTAGCCTCAGCATGATTACAGCATGCAGTGACGATAACGGCACTTCAGTAACCCCTGATCCCGATCCACAACCAGGTGACCCAAACCTGGTGGAACTCGCCCAAAGCGATGAAAATTTCAGTATTCTTGTTGACCTCGTAGTAGAACTTGGACTCGTCGATGTTCTCGCAACTGAAGAGTTGACAGTATTTGCACCAACCAATGCTGCATTTGAAAAAATAAGTGATATCATTCCCACCCTAACGAATGAAGATCTTACTGAGATTGTAACATACCACGTTACTGGAGGAACGATATTATCTAATCAACTCGGTTCCAGCCAGGATGTTGAAATGTTGCAAGGTGAAAAAACCCTTGTCACTGCCAGTGCAGCTGGTGTACAGGTAAATGGCTTCGCAAACGTTGTACAAGCTGATTTGCGCGCTACAAATGGTGTAATTCACGCTATTGATGAAGTTATTTTGCCAACGGCATACCGGGTAGCAGTGCAAGGCCCGAGTCTTGTGGAAGTAGCCCAGGAAGCAGGCAATTTTGAGACACTTTTGGCTCTAACGGAACAAGTCGGTTTAACGACAACGTTACAATTTCTCGGCCCATTTACAGCATTTGCTCCAACTGATGAAGCATTTGATAACCTATTTTCAGTAGTGAACCCATCCGGCCTGACCAATGAGCAGATAGGCTTTATACTCTTCTACCATGTTCTTTTTGGTGAAGTACCTTCAAGTGCCCTTGAACCAACACAGGCTGTTCCAACTGCTGCCGAAGAGTTGATCTACATTACCGCAGGCGCTGAAGGAGTTACAGTTAATGGTGCTGCCCAGGTTATCGCTGCTGATGTGGACGCATCAAATGGTGTAATTCACGTGATTGATACTGTGTTGTTACCGAATGCATTCTCACCGGTTACATCAATTGTTCAGAAAAACTTTGACTTGTCAACCCTTCTTGCACTTGTAGCTGAACGGCCTGCTGTTGTTGAGGCACTTTCCGACCCGAATGGTGAATTTACAGTATTTGCACCAAACAATGATGCTTTCGCCGACGCGCTTGCAGACAATCCCGGATTAACCGACGAACAGGTTACAGAAATCCTTGCTTACCATGTTTTGGTGGCCCAGGTTCTTTCCGGTGATCTTGGTGAAGCACAAACCGTAGAGACACTCAGCGGCGAAGCAATCTACGTAACTGTCGATAACGGATCTGTGAATATTAATAACAGCGCAGCTGTTGTTGAAGCAGACTTTGTCGGAAACAACGGTGCGGTTCATGTCATAGATGGCGTGCTGCTTCCTAACGCATTCACACCGGTAACAGGTATTGTTGCCAAGAATTACAATCTGTCAACCTTACTGAGTCTGGTGGCTGAACGAGAAGATATTCTGAATCTGCTTGCCGGTGACGGAGAGTTCACAGTATTTGCCCCAACCAATGAGGCATTCGATGCGGCACTTGAAGCATTCCCGGATTTAACAGAGGAACAAATTACTGAGATTTTAACCTACCACGTGATAGGTGCACAGGTATTATCTTCTGATCTTGCAGATGGGCAAACTGCCGAAACATTGCAAGGCGAAGAGATTACTGTTTCCATCAACGGCGGAGTACAAATCAACAATGCAAATGTTATTGCTGCCGACCTGATCGGAACCAATGGCGTTGTTCACATTATTGATGCAGTAATTCTCCCCCCTAGCTATACTGAATAAAATTCATACTCCAAAAAAAGGCAGCCATATCATGGCTGCCTTTTTTTTTACCATGTCCATCTATACAATCTTGGATTTCTCTGAACCCAGTTCGGTTTTCCCGGATATCTGATTCTCATGTTAACCAAAGGCCAAAAAAGTTTATTATAGATTCTCTCAGGCCTGATATATTCCGAAATGCCCCTCCCCTCCTGAATCTCATAATCTTTTTCAAGTAGCATCCTTCCCTCAAATCGTTGGTAGAACGGGCCATTATCAATAACGCTGTCTTTCTGCAAAACAGCTTTTAGCCGGGGTCCGGAGAACTCAATCTTCCGTGCCGACAATAGTCCAAATGAATTCAAACCGGTGTCCGTAATTTGAATATCGTCATCAAATTCAGAAACTGTACCGGATTTATTTATTAGCCAAGCTTTTTTATTCCACCGGTTGTGTTGGTTCATGAGGTAGTAAATCAGCGTATCATTCTGTAAGTGATAACGCCCCCAATACCACTCATCAAAGCTCTCTTTCATAGGCTCATGACCGTAATTATGATCGTGGTAGCCAATTCCTTCAAATTGAATAGAATAATTTTTAAGTCCTGTGATCTCCAAATGTCCGCTGGCATTACACGCTGGCATTACGAGGTTCCAAGTATGATCATCAAGATTGCCTTGCAATTCCGCCGTTTGATTACCAAATTCGAAAGGCCCGGATTTAAAACATAGTTTTCCTATTAACTTATCACCATTGGCAACTTTTTGATTCAGTATTACTTCATAAGTTATTTCATCATCCTCTATTCTCCCCTCAAAACTGTTTAAACCTGTCGCTCCCTTTGGCTCAATACCGGAGAAAGATGCATTTTCCACACTAAATTCCTCGAATGAATAGAACAGCGGTTTCCCCTTTTTATAAACAGAAACACTTATGGCCGGGAAATCTGATGCCGTTTTACCATCATTCATTTCAATACTGCGAATGTAACGACGGGAAAATGGGTTGCCATCATAAAATATGATAACCACGGAATACCCATCATCGGATCGGGCATCAAAATACCACCATTCATAAGATCCGGGTTTCGGTTTATCCGATTGAGTATCTTCACTAAAACTTGAAATGATCTTCATGAGTGAACTGAAATGGAATTGATTAAATTGTCGGCTAATTAACTTTGATTATTAAATAAGGAGTTCTGTGGTACTGAATTGGTTGCTGATTTTTTCACTTACATACCTGCTGGCTACTTCTGTGGTGTTGATACGAAACCGTTTTGAGTTTTCGCCCCCGTTTTCATCTGATAAAGATACGGCTCCTCATACAAAAATATCGGTTTGTATTCCTGCGCGGAATGAAGAAAAGAACATTGCAATTCTCCTTGAGTCAATCGTCATTCAGGATTATACTGATTTTGAAATACTTGTACTTGACGACCAATCCACAGACCATACGAATGAAATTGTGACAATACTTCGGCATGATCATCCCGATTTGATACATATTTTTTCCGGAGCTCCAAAACCCTCAGGTTGGCTTGGAAAACCCTGGGCGTGTATGCAATTGGGTGAGAAAGCTACGGGTGATATTATATTGTTCCTGGACGCCGACACTACTCTTAAACCAAATGCTCTGGCAAATATCGCATCTACCTTCCGCCATTACAAATTAGATATGGCAGCCATTTGGCCTAAACAGATACTGGAAACGTTCTGGGAAAAAACCGTAATACCTCTAATATACTACGCCCTGCTTACCCTGCTGCCGTCAATATATGTTTACCGTGACCCAAGATGGATGCCTTCGGGTTTGAAAAACAGAATGCGCCCTGCTTTCGCTGCTGCAAATGGCCAATGCATTGCATTTACAAAAAGTTGGTATCATAAAATCGGAGGGCATGAAGCGGTAAAAAACCATATCGTTGAAGATGTAGAACTTGCAAAAGCAGTAAAAAAACACGGTGGAAAGCTTAGAATGTTCAATGGTATTGAAACAGTTACATGCAGAATGTACAGAAATAACAGGGAGATGTTTTCGGGACTGAGGAAAAATTTTCTTGCAGGATTTCAAAATTCACTACCACTATTTATTTCTGCGGCACTGGTGCATATCATTGTTTTTGTATTGCCTTATTTAACTGTTATACTGGCATTTATTACGGATAACCCGGAATTATTTTTTTTATCGGTTACATCGATTACAATAATTCTTTTGCATCGATTGCTTCTTGCAAAGTGGTTTGGATGGAATCCATTATATGCTTTCACTCATCCTATTGGAATTTGCTGGTTTCAATGGCTTGGGCTGGTTAAAATTTATGACCAACTGACAGGAAAAAAAACAGACTGGAAAGGAAGAAAAGTTTAAACAGTTCAAATCACTGTTTATTTTTACTAAAAGAGATTGCATATTTCAATAGATGAAAGAGTTGATTGCTAAATACCTGAGGTATCTTTCTGTTGAGAGAAATGCCTCCAAACATACTATCTTATCTTACAAAAACGATCTTAACCAGCTTTTGAGATATACTTCAGCGGAACGGGGTGTTGATGTAACATCAGTTGACATTAACCGGATAGACAGGTTAACCATACGCCTTTGGCTTGGTTCACTTTCTGAAGACGGCATGGCAAAAAACACGATAGCACGAAAAGTTGCATCTTTGCGTTCTTTCTTTAAATACTGCTTTAAAAGAGGATACATTCAAAAAAATCCTGCTCATTTGCTCATAGTCCCGAAAAAAGAACAACGGTTACCAAAAACTGTACTCCCTGAAGACATTCATCATATGATGGAACTCGCCTCAGGGGATGATCCGGTAATTGTACAAGATCGTGCCATACTTGAGCTTTTCTATTCAACAGGAATTCGACTGAATGAACTTATCGTGTTAAATATCACAGATATTGATTTGCAAAATAAGCAGCTGATAGTACAAGGCAAGGGGAATAAACAGAGAATAGTACCACTCGGCCAGCATGCAATTACCGCCTGTACAAAACATTTGAAATCCAGAAAAAAATTACTTAATTCCAAAAGCACTTCCGGCGACTTAAAAGCATTATTCATTGCACCAAGGGGAGCACGAATGAATCACAGAAAAGTACAGCGAACCATTCGGGATTATTTTATGAGAGTTAGTGAAATTACTCAGAAGAGCCCCCATATATTACGGCACAGCTTCGCCACACATATGCTGGATGCCGGGGCGGACATTCGCCTCATTAAAGAGTTTTTAGGACACGCGAATCTCTCGTCCACACAGGTCTATACGCATACCAGTGTGGAACATCTTAGAAAAGTTTACAGCAAAGCCCATCCAAGGGCAGAATTATAATCACAAAAAGGAGGAACACATGAAAACCACATTCACTGCACGACATTTTCAGGCGAGCTCAGATTTAAAAGAATACTCGTTAAATGCAGTTGAAAAACTGGAACAATTTTTCGATAAAATCATTTTATGTGATATCGTTTTACGTCCAGGACAGGATGATGAAAATCCCGCAATAGCAGATTTAAATGTAAAAGTTCCAAGAACCCTTATTTCGGTTTCCGAAGCTGCACCTGCCTACGAACAGGCAATAGGCAATGCTGTGGACAATGCTATCAGACAGCTCAGGAAATATAAAACTAAACATTACGAACATAATTAATTCTGAAGATATCCCGCGCAATTTAAAACTTTGCGCGGGTTTTTATTTATTCCAATCAACAGTCACAAATCATGCCATTCAGAAACCAGGAAGCCATACCCATCAGGGAGAATATTGAAGTTTCAGAACTCGTAGAAAGGCTAAAAGAACGTATCAGAATCGAACTAATGCCTGTAGCAGCAACAGAATATGCTTCTAAAAAAATGGTGACAGAAGCTGATCTGCACAGGCCTGGCCTTGCACTTGCCGGATATGTGGATTTATTTACGTATCAGCGGATACAGGTTATAGGGAATACTGAAATAAATTTCTTAAACAATCTTGATGAACGAAGCAGGCTGGACGCTTTCACCAAACTTTTAGGTTTCAATATACCCGTAATTTTTCTGACCGATAATAACCAGCTGGATAATGCATTACTGAAAAAAGCTGATGCAAGCAAAATACCCATCTACCGAACCGAGCAGGAAACTACGAAATTCATGTTCTTGCTTCGGGATTTTCTTGAAGACTATTTTGCTCTTCAAACCATGCTCCACGGAACAATGGTAGATGTTTACGGTATAGGAATATTAATCAGCGGAAAATCCGGTTTGGGTAAAAGTGAGGTTGCACTTGATCTTGTAGAACGGGGGCATCGTCTTGTTTCAGATGATGTTGTGATGCTGACAAAAAAAGGAAATGTATTGCTAGCCTCCGCTACCGAAATGAATAAACATTTCATGGAAATCCGGGGACTTGGTATTGTTGATGTAATGTCGATGTTTGGCATTCGCTCAATCCGTTATCAAAAAAGGCTTGAGGTAGTACTGGAACTTTCCCTTTGGGAAGACACCGAAAACATCAACAGAACCGGACTAAATCATGATTCAATAGAAATACTTGGAACGGAAATACCTTTGATTCACTTGCCCATAACCCCGGGTAAGAATATTACAGTAATCGCTGAAGTAATCGCGATGAATTACCTTTTAAAGCACTATGGTTACGATGCAGCAGAGGCATTTCAAAAGAAAATTAAAAAGCATATTGCCGAAAAGAAAAACCGGCATGACATGCCCCGCCGGGCAATCGAGTATTTCGAAGGTGATTTTGAATAATTACATTTCTTTGTAACAATTATTTACTATTTTATCTGATCCATAATTTTTAAAACTTAGTAATAAGAGCTAACTTATTTATTGACACTTTACCTGCTCTACCAATTTTTTATGGCCTTTAAAAGACATTACATTTACGACCCTGAACGGTGTGAGTTTGTACCTTTAGAATACGACAGCAAAAAAAAACTTATCCACTCTCTTTCATTTTGGCTGATAAATTCAATCGTACTTGCGTGTTTTGGCCTTGCTTTATTATCTAACGTTGTAGGGACACCGGCTGAAATTGCCCTGAAAGACGAAAATAAAACACTTCTACATCAGCTAAAAAAAGCTGAAGTATCGATTCTCGATATTGAAAAGCAACTCAATGTAATCGCAAAACTTGACAACGAAATGTATCGGTCGGTTCTCGGCCTGGAACCGATATCCGAAGATGTTAGAATGGCTGGAACAGGCGGTGCAGATATTTATTCTGACTTTGATTTCCACAGCCAGGAGGCTTCAGAAATTTTGAGGAGAACAGCATCCAAACTTGACAAACTTGAGAGACAGGTAAATGGACAGATGCACTCATTTGATGAAATCAAAAATTATTACAATTCAAATAAAAACAGGTTGCGCAATATCCCTGCTATAAAACCGGTTAATGGAATTATTCTAAGTGGCTATGGAATGAGACCTCACCCGGTTCTTGGATACAGAAGAATGCATGAAGGAGTAGATTTCAGGGCTGACGTTGGGACTGAGGTCTATGCTACGGGGGATGGCGTTATCAAATTTGCCGGACGTCGCGGTACGTATGGAAACCTTCTTGAAATCGATCATGGGTTTGGAATGGTTACCCGTTACGCTCATTTATCAGGATTTGCTGAGGGCATCAGGCCGGGGCGAAAAGTTGAAAGAGGTGAAATCATTGCATTTTCAGGAAACTCAGGATTAACGCAAGGGCCGCATTTGCATTATGAGGTGATTGTTGATGGAAAGCCAGCAGATCCCGTTACCTATTTAATCGCAGATATTACTCCTGAAGAATACCTGATGTTTAAAGAGATGCACAATCAGTCGTCAGAATTTTCAATTTCATTTCTCGATTAATTAAGCCTTACGCACAATCAAAGGGCTTTTGCTTTTTTTCATTCAAAAGAAATTTATCGAGATGCTAATCCGATCAGGCTTCACCACAATCTACCTTAAAGCCCTGTTTGCGAACAGTGTGTATATATTTAAAACTTGAGTGTTTTCGTATTTTCTTCCTTAGGTAGCTTACGTATACATTTATATAATTGGTTTGGGTATTGAAATCAATTCCCCATACATTTTCGGCAAGTTCATCGAGAGAAATCACTTTACCCTTATTTTTAGTTAAATAAGCGAGCAGATTAAATTCACTGTTAGTTAAATCAATTTCAACACCCTTGATGGTAACTTGTCTGTCAATTACATTGATTTTCAATTCATTACACTTCAATTCAGTACCATTGCTTATCGTACTTCGCCTCCTGATTGCTTCAATCCGTGCAAGCAACTCTTCTATACTAAAGGGTTTTGTTAGATAATCATCAGCACCCGCGTTCAAGTTTTTTACTTTAATATCAGTTTCATGATCTGCAGAAAGAATTAAAACCGGTGTTTTAATACCATTATTCCGCATCTCAATACAGACATCATACCCATTACCGTCTGGCAGCCGCAAATCCAGGATGATCATATCAAGATTCGGTTTTTGTGACATGTCTAATGCTTCGGCTGCATTTTCAGCTTCAAAAACTGAACCCCCGTGATGCTCCAAAGCTTTCTTAACAAGAAGGCGAACTGTTGGATCATCTTCTACAATAAGTATGCTTAAGTTGTCTAATTTTCCCATGTTTATAAATTGCGTTTTTTTATTTTCAACGAATAGGATTACTTCATTACCCTGTAATTCTTATTTTTCAGCCAATCAATAACCTCCTCTATATAAATTCCGGAAAGCGAATGATCGGCATCCAAAAGTCTGAATGATGATTTAACTCCAAGCTTGTTTAGTTTTTCTATTTCCTTTTTTTGCGGAATGTAATCTACAATACTGTCACCACTACCATGCAAAGCAAGAATTTCGAGATGGCTCAGGTTTGCCCAATTTCCATCTTGAATTACTTCCGTCTTAATTCTACATCCTGTAACAATAAGATCATTTACATGTTTCCACCTGGTGAGAGCAAAATAGCCTGCGAGATACCCACCCATTGAATAGCCGAATACGCACATTTTGCTCACACGTAAAAATTTTACCAGGTTATCAATTATTTCCTGAATAAACTCCGATGACAATTCTAACGATTTAATAAACTGTTTCCTCTTTCCATCATAGAGATACCATGAACTTCCCCATTTTGATACTGTCTTTTTTTGAGATTTATCATATAGCGGATAGGGGCCCTGAATAAACAAATGATATGCTTCCAAGATTAAAAAAGGCTTGCAAACTTCTTCGAATGTTTTCAGATTTTCCCCAAATCCATGCAAATAAAGTATAAGAGGTTTGCTTTCACCTTTATTTCCCGTTTCAATTAGTTTATAAGGTACTTCAATTTTAAAAGATGTTTTGCCGGAAACAAGAACATCCGGTTTTTCTGCTTTTACTTGTTTCATGAAAAGCTTGTAATCACTGACTTAAGCTATTTTTAATATAATTTAATGAAACTATTTTAATATTAATCAATCTGCAAGAAATATTTTGAATTTTTACATTGTTTTGAGTTGCGAAGCATAAAAACTAGGATATAAGTTGATTTGTGTGGGAAGTGGATACGGCCCATTTACGTTATCCAATTTGTTTTACCTTCGAGGGTCAGGAAAACTTCGTTGCTTAAAGATGCTGAATGCTGGTGACGAATGAATCCAGCCACACTGAAGAGTCCGAAGGACCTCTTCAAAAAGATTCCCCGCGGGACAATCGTAGCGTGTTACCTCAACTTCCACAAAGTTAGGAAATCGGGTTCTATTTAGCTAAACCGGTAAAAAGTAATGCTACAAAGGAAGATTCCTATATTATTGGGAATATGAAGTACCAGTGGTTGATGATTGAGCTATTACAAACCAAGACAGACCTGAAAGCGGAACATCCCAATCCTTTGGGGGGCATAAGCCTCACCAGGATGATGGGCATACTTTTGGTGCGTAACGGGGTACTGTATCCGGCATTCAGCATCTTGCCGCCGTTGATCTGAATAACTTGCCCTAAAAATCAACACCGAACCCAATTACTCCTCATCCAATTGGCAACTTATTTCAAAACAGTAAACTTGCGTGAAATATTTATGCCTGTTGACGTTAACGTGTAAATATAAACACCACTCGAAAGAGTGGATGCATCAAACGTTACCTTGTGAGATCCCGCCATAAATTTACCGTCAGCTACTACTGCAACCCGCCGGCCAAGTATGTCGAAAACTGACAGATTAACTTCAGCCTGCTCAGGCAGATCAAAAGTAATATGTGTGATTGGGTTGAACGGATTCGGGAAATTTTGGTAAAGTGCTGCTTTATCCGGCAAGTTATAATGCTGCTCATCAGCTAATCCCGGGTAAATATGAAGAATATATTGTGAATTTAAATCGCTGCTGACAGGTTTATTAAACTCAGATCTCAAAATCAAATCATTATTTTTCTTTCTCTGGATATTGCTCTTGAAATTGAATTTAAAAGATGAAAATAAATCCAGGTGATGTAAGTATCCGGTAAATGTATCTTCGATTATAATTTTCCAGTCATACGGTATATTTTTAAATCTCTTTATTGATAAAGTAGCTGCACCACTCACTCCGGATGATTGAAATACAACAGGTATTGATAATTTTTCACCTGGGTCAAAAGGCCGGGAATCCTGAGCCTTTAAAACGATCTCCCCATTTAATTCTCCAATAAATGCAATATTTACATACCTATTGGAGAGCGGCACTATTTTATGAGCATCTCTCATATCCCAATCATGGTGGGCATCGGCATGAAAATAAAGCTGAAACGCCTCATCAATGAATAGTTCATCTGATCTTGAATCTATAGCCTCGAGCTGGAAACTAACCAGGCGAAAAGGTATGTTATCTTTGAAAAATTCAGCATCATAATTTCCGGAAGTATGATGAGGAAAGGTCATTTCTAAAGCATCATGATTATGGATAAAGAAACCCTGAAATGCAGCAATATTCTCCCCGGCATTAATAACTTTATAATTTCCGGTACTTTGCCACACCTGGGCGGTGTTGCTCATCAGATTTCCACCGGAAACCCACGCATTCAACCCCTCATCTGTATCCAGTTTAATATCCGTACCAAAGGGATTACCTATCAAATTCCAGGTACCGTTCATTTGCCCCTCAATATTATCGGCATGGTATGATGATAATGAGACTGAAACATCAGACTGCATCGCTTTGCCATTCGAAACAAGGCTGAATGGAAGTGGTTTACCGGGTAAGTAAGTATCGTTATCATAGAGATACCAGATAAAACCGGTGCCAGGCTCCAGGATATCGTCTGTATTTCCGGGTTTAATCCATGAATTCCCGGATGCTTCGGGATCAAATGTATAGATATTTGCAATACCTGCTTCAATTGCCGCTCCGGTTATCCCCTGAACATGATTCTGGCGATTCAGGTTTTCAATATTGAATTTATCTGAAGGTGCAGCAAGCATTCTCCACCCTTCCCCACCGCTGATATCACGTAATACAGGTAAGTGATTCGCGTAGATGATATCGTCGACTTCCATTGATGCAATTTCTCCATTAACACTGCCTCCAAGTAAACGGATCACAGATATTTTTTCACCAACAGCCAATGGGCTTCCCTGGTGATTGCCATTTGCAGATCCAGGTCCTGCAGCAACAAAATTTCTATCAATCCAATAAGCTTGCTGTTGACTACCTATTGAATATGAAATCCCATTTCTATAATAAAAGTAATCATCAGGGGAATTATTGATATAAATTTCAATGATATGTTTTTTATTCAGCTCAACCAGGTTCAAATTAAAGTCGTGCGCTGAGTTGATTCCTGACCCTGTACCACTTTTCCTTTGTTTATCTATATATAACTCCCCTGTTTCCTGATCCTCTTGAACAGAAAATCTGATACCTGCTGCAAGACTCCCTAAACTTAAAGCATTGCCTGCAGAGTTTTCATCTCCAATAAAAATCTCAAGATTGTTTTTACCTTCAGCAATGATTTTGATAGATGCCCTCAGGTAAAAAAACTCAGTGGCATCAAAACCTTGAATCTCAAAAATATTTCTTGCAGCCGTGGAACCGGCATCAAGTATCATTCTTGAATAGGTTCCAATCATATTATCAATATCTGAAATAATAATATCTCTGCCATCATTATTTACTCCGGTTCGAACTCTAAAAATTCCCCCGTTTGATTGGTTCTGTAAGATAAAATTTGTGTCGTCACCGGAAGTTTTTTCCCCAATAAAGTCTCCAAAGTCAAATGACCACAGTTGTTCCTGGCCAGAAGCTTGTGTGGATGTGATGATAGAAATGGCTGCCAGCAAGACAAACAGATTTACACGTAGTCTCATAGTTTCTCTCTCTCTTTCTCTCAAATTATTATTCGTTTACGAGCAAAACGAATCTTGATTCTTGATTTCTCTCTTAAGTTAAATCAGGTAATTTATACCAGTGCTAATATGCAAAATCAAAAATATATTTTCCAAAAAAAAATTGATCAAATGAAACACCGGTGATTATCCCTATTTATAAGCTACAGATTCCAAAATAAGGCCTTTTGCCGGGGCACTATATCCTTTATGAATCACCTTATTTTTTTCCAGCAGCACGGCGAAATCACTGAAATTAAGCTGTCCTGTTGCAACCATGATCATGGTACCAGCCAGTCTGCGCACCATATGTCTCAAAAAACGGTTCCCTGTAATATGATAAACCAATAATTGACTTTTTTCTGACCATCTGCTTTCGGAAATTGAGCAAATTGTTGTTTGATAATCGTTATTCGCCGGAATGCAAAAATTAACAAAATCGTGTTCTCCAAGTACTAACTGTGCACACTTATTCAACAGGGTTAAATTAACATGTTGAAAAACATACCAGCACATATGCCTCAACAGTGGTGAAGGGCGCTGAGAAATCTGGTACCGGTAGGTACGGGAAATTGCATCAAACCTGGCATTAAAGTCAGTATCTGTAGGTGTAATTGCAAGAAGTGCTACATCAGCTGGTAAAAGGCTTTTCATAGCCGAAGTTATTTTGTCAGCATTATATTTTTCCGGCAGATCTGCGTGGGCAACCTGTGCTAAGGCATGGACACCGGAGTCTGTCCTGCCCTGTCCAACGATATTAATATCTGCCTGGAATAAAGTACTCAGGGCTTCTTCAATAACACCTTCAACAGTACGAACATCAGGTTGTTTTTGCCATCCGTTGAACAGGGTTCCATCATATTCAAAAGTGAGTTTATAGCGATTCAAATGAATGGAATGAATATTTTAAGTGAAATTTGAAAATATCTTCAGTAAAAGTTCAAAACCGGAAGTCAACATGAACTATGGCTCCGGTTGATCCTCTGCCATCAGCTACCGGTAATACTGAAATACCCGGATGGTTTGCTCGATTTCTTGCATGATTGTATGCACTTATGGCACTTACCACACGATTTACAGCCATAAGCCCCAGAACTCCAGGTAATTGATTTTTAACACGGTCCCGGTCAGATCTGAGTTGATTATACCTTATTCTGTCATCTTCTGTTTGCCAATTCCAGTTATTTTCACCTGAATCTTCAATCAGCCTGTTCCAGTTGCGGCTGCGAAGTTGAAAGTCGTTATACTCATTCAGATTTGAATGATCACCAATAGCAAGTTGAAATGCCCTGCTCCTGTCTTCAATTTTAACTCCGGCTTTCAGCGATGCAAGTGTAATGTACCGTTCTTCAAGATTCGAAGCGCGGGTCAATAATCCAAAATATGATGCAATGAAGACTGCTTCTGCTCCAAGATGGATTTTACCCCGGTTCCAGTTGTCTTTATCAGCGTAATAATGTCCCCATCCGGGCAAAATCATTGAACGGATAAACGCAGAAGGTGGATCAGGCTGATTTATTGCCACTGCAGGTGTAGGAAAACCTGTAAAAGTTGTCAGAACGATCAAAAGTAGAATTCTAATAATTCTCATAGTTATGAATTTACTAAAGATCAATATGGTTTGTGAACACCAGGATAAATAGTTTACAAAAAAAAAGCGACTACATCTAAATGAAGCCGCTTTTATAACCGTTCAGGTCAAAATATTGGAAAATGCTACTCCTCGTCTTTATCAAGAAGTGCTTTTCTTGATAAGCGCAGTTTTCCGCCATGTTCAACTTTAAGTAGTTTTACATCAATTACGTCGCCAACTGACAGGAAATCTTCTACACGTTTTACATGAGTGTGATTGATTTCTGAAATGTGAAGCAAGCCTTCTTTTCCTGGTACAATTTCAACAAATGCACCATACTCTTTAATTGCTTTTACCGTGCCTTTATAGTTAGTTCCTTCATCGAGTTGACCGGCAATTGCCTGGATACGTTTTTTTGCATTTTCAGCTTTGTCCAGGCTGTCGGCAGAAATCGTGATCTGTCCTTTTCCGTGCTCATCTTCTTCGATCCAGATTTCTGTACCAGTTTCTTTTTGAAGTGTCTGAATAACTTTTCCACCCGGGCCGATTACAGCGCCTATGCTGTCGCCGTCAATAGTCATCTTCACAAATTGCGGTGCATATTGCGACAGTGATTCCCGCGGAGCAGATATTGTTTCAGTCATTTTTTCAAGGATATGTAGCCTTCCGTTGTGTGCCTGGGCAAGGGCTTCTTCAATCACTTCAAAGCTGATACCCTGTATTTTCATATCCATTTGAGTTGCTGTTATTCCATCCGCTGTTCCGGCTGTTTTGAAATCCATGTCACCCATGAAGTCTTCTTCGCCGCGAATATCAGAAAGTACTACGGAGTTGTTTTCACCAACAACCATACCCATTGCGATGCCTGCAACCGGTTTTGGCAGTGGCACACCGGCATCCATTAAAGCCAGGGAGCCACCACAAACAGACGCCATTGATGATGATCCGTTAGATTCGGTGATGTCGGAGCGTACACGAATTACATATGAAAAGTCATCATATGATGGAAGTACCATTTTGATGGCTCTTTCAGCGAGGTGTCCGTGTCCTATTTCCCTTCGCCCGGGGCCTCTCATAAACCCTGCCTCACCCACACAATATGGTGGAAAGTTATAGTGAAGCATAAAGGTTTTGTCTTCATCATAGAAAAGCGTGTCCACACTCTGAGCATCACGTTTGGTTCCAAGTGTTACAGAAACCAGGGCCTGTGTTTCTCCTCTTGAGAATATGGACGAGCCGTGAGCCCTGGGCAGATAGTTTATCTGCGACCAGATGTCTCTGATATCTTCAGGAGATCTGCCGTCGATTCTCCGTTTTTTCTCGAGAATCATATTTCTCAATTCTCTTTTTTCAATTTTTCCGAAGAAATCTGAAATCTCAACAGACGCGTCCTCATACTCATCCAGGGCTGTAATTTCTTCGATCACTTCATTTTTCAGTTCGCGAAGCCTTCCATTATACTCTTCTTTCCCCAGACCTGTTTCTACGATTTCTTTAATTTTTGGACCAGCAACTTCTTCCACTTTGGCTTTAAGCTCTTCATTAAATTCAGCAGGTGTGAATTCGCGTTTTTCAACTCCGAATTCTTTTCTCAGTTCTTCCTGGAATTCGCATAGCTTCACGATTGCCTTGTGCCCTTCTTTTATGGCATCAACCATTTCTTTTTCACTGATCTCTCTCATCTCCCCTTCAATCATGATGACGCTGGATTTGGTACCGGCAACAATCATGTCCATATCACTGTTTTTCAACTCATCTATGGTAGGGTTAATTACAAATTCTCCATTAATCCTGCCCACCTTAACCTGGGCCATTGGGCCATCGTAGGGTATATCGGATATATGAATGGCAGCGGATGCTCCAAACGCACCCAAAACATCAGCCTCATTTTGGCCATCAGACGAATATACCTGGCAAATTACCTGTGTTTCGTTATAATAGCCTTCGGGAAAAAGAGGACGCAAACTTCTGTCTATCAAACGGCTTGCCATCGTTTCGCCGTCTGAAGGCCGTCCTTCTCTTTTCATAAACCCACCCGGAAATTTTCCACCGGCAGTAAAGCTTTCTCTTAAATCAACAACAAGGGGGAAGAAATCCTGACCTGTTTTCATTTCTCTTGCGCTTACAACGGTACAAAGCACCATTGTATCGCCCATTTTAACCATAACTGCACCATCGGCCAATTTGGCAATTCTTCCGGTTTCAACGGATATCGTCTTTCCAGGTGCAAATTCAATACTTCTAAAATCTTCTTTCATATAATTATTTGTCTACTTTCTGTCTTATTAATTGCTTACGTCGTTTCTGCGAATTTTTATGAAATGATACAAATACCGTTTGGTAAGCGATTCAGGTATTTGCACATAAAAAAAGGCACGTATAGATACACGCGCCTTAAAGAAATGCTTACTTTCTTATACCAAGATCTTTGATCAGTTCCCGGTACTTCACAATGTCATTATCTTTCAGGTAATTCAGTAGTCTTCTTCTTTTACCTACAAGCTTTAAAAGCCCCCTTCTTGAAGAGTGGTCTTTTTTATTACCGCCAAGATGTTCGGTTAGGTGATTGATTCTTGCTGTAATAATGGCAATCTGTGCTTCAACTGAGCCGGTATTACCCTTAGAACCACCATATTTTTCAATAAGTTCTTCTTTTATTTCTTTTGTTATACTCATTTTCAGGTTTATAATAATTCAATTCTTTTTATTTCATAGCGTATAAAAATAAGCTTATTTCCTTAGTTTTGCAATATTTGGTGATTGCCTCATTAATACCTCACGTGCCGTTACCTCATCTTTTTTTAACCGGGCAATCAATTTCTCCACACCAGAAAAAGCTTTTTCATCTCTCAGTCTTTTTACAAATTGCACATGTATTTCCCTGCCGTATATATCCTTTTCAAAATCAAAAATATGAACTTCCATTGCCTTTGTACTTCCTTCAAACGTTGGTCTGTTTCCGATATTCATCATTCCAGGATGGAACGTTTGATCCACTCTCACCCAAACTGCATAAACTCCATACCTTGGAATGGCTTTCGCCGGGTTATCAGGTTGAATATTTGCAGTGGGAAAACCAATTTTTTTTCCCCGTTTATCCCCATGAATAACTCTCCCGTTTAAGATATAATAACGTTCAAGAAAGCGGGCGGCCAATTCCATGTCGCCTTCGTCCATAATAGCTTTTCTAACCGCTGTACTGCTTACTGTTCTGTCTCCCACTTCCTGTTTGGATACTACAAAACAAGTAAACCCCAGTTCTCTACCCAGGCGCTTAACGGTGTCGATAGTGCCCTCCCTGTTTCTTCCAAAATGGTGGTCGTAACCAATAATAAAATGTGAAACACCAATTTTATCCCAAATGATGTTTTTTACAAACTCTTCGGATGACAATAACGAAAAATCTCTGTCGAATGGAATTACCACCATTTCATCGACACCAATGTCTGCCAGTAATTCCCGTCTTTCATCCAGTGAGCTCAACAGTTTAATTCCAGCAGCTCCGGGATTAATAATTTCCCTCGGATGGGGATCAAATGTTACAATTACGCTGCGTGCATTGTTGATTTTTGCTGCTTCAACAACTTTATTTATCAAAACCCTGTGGCCGGCATGTACTCCGTCAAATGTTCCGACAGTAAGCACCGTATTGGACACCCTTTCCACGTTGTTAATAAAAATTGCCTCACTCATACTTTACTTTCCTCTTAAGAGCATCAATCATTGACGGTTCAAATGCAAGGGAAACATTAAAATCACCAGTTTCGGTTCGCCTCAGCTGAGAAAGATAAGCCCGGCTATTTAATGCCAGGCCGAGATCATGTGCCAATGACCGAATATATGTGCCTTTTCCACAACGAACAATGAAAGTAACTTCCGGCATATTTATTTCAACAATTTCGATCTGGTGTATGGTAACAGGCCTTGTTTTTACCTCAACTTCTACCCCCTCCCTGGCATACTGATATAACCTTTTTCCGGACACTTTTTTTGCTGAATAAAGCGGTGGTTTTTGCTGAATTATTCCGGAAAATTTTTCATGAATAATTTTTTTTAATCCTGAATTGGAAATATGCGCCCAATCTGCTGTTTCGTCCGGTTCTGTTGCAGCATCATAACTGGGTGTGGATGCACCAAAACGGATCACCGCTTCATAGGTTTTTGGCATATCCTGTATCTGAGAAATGATTTTTGTAGCTTTTCCAGTACAAACAATCAACAACCCTGTGGCAAGCGGATCCAGCGTCCCGGCATGGCCTGCCTTTTTCGACGCTACCCGGTTACGCACATACTTAACGACGTCAAAACTGGTCCATTCAAGAGGTTTATCAAGAAGTAGAATTGAGCCGGTATTAAAAATATCTGAATTCTCCGGCCACCCTGTTTCACAGGTAATCACTGGAAATTCGAAAAAACATGGTTGAACAGCAGCCATTGTCATAAACAACGGATTCAATCATCATTATTTTTGGATGGCGATTTACCGTCATCCGGTGGAGATTCCGATTTTACTTGTGAAAATATTTTTTCAATACGATTAACATATTCGGATGTATCATCCTGGAAAAACAAAAGCTCGGGAATTCGCCTTACCTGGTGTTTTATCTTTGATGCCAACTGGTACCTTATTTCATTCTGGCAGTCATCGATATGCCTGTAGATTGGTTCCTCTTCACGTCCGGGTGAAAACACGCTAAGATAAATCTTGGCAATTGAAAGGTCATCTGTCATACGCACTTGGGTAACAGTGATAAACGTTCCCGGAGGTTGATAGTTTCTCTGCAAAATCTCTCCAATATCTTTTTTAATGACGGATGCCAGTTTTTTTGTTCGGAGGCTCATATATTTTGGTATTCAAGCAAAAGTGAATCTGCAAACGAGATCAGGCACCAAAGTACCGAATCCATCAGATTTGATTTACTTTGCGTCTTCGAGTTTCCGTTTTTGTTCAATTACTTCATAGCTCTCGATTTCGTCGCCCACTTTAATGTCATTGAAATTTACAATACTGAGACCGCATTCGTAACCAGATTGTACTTCCCTCACATCTTCTTTAAAGCGTTTTAGTGAATCAATTTCGCCTTCATAGATAACCACCCCGTCACGAATAATCCGAATCGGATTATTTCGGTGTACCTTACCTTCGGTTACGTAACAACCGGCAATAGTTCCAACTTTTGATATTCTGAATACTTCCCTTACAGTTACCAAACCCTTCATTTCTTCTTTCATTTCTGGTCGCAGTAAGCCTTCAAGTGCATCGTGAACCTCATCCACGGCATCGTAAATAACGCTGAAGAGGCGTACATCAATGCTTTCATTCTCTGCAAGTTTACGGGCATTTGATGTTGGTCTGACCTGGAAACCAATAATAATGGCATTGGATGCGGAGGCAAGCAGAACATCAGATTCGGTAATGGCACCTGAGCCTGTATGGATGATGTTTACACTTACTTCTTCAGTACTCAGTTTTTGAAGTGCCCCTGATAGTGCCTCGATGGAACCATCTACATCAGCCTTGATAATAATGTTGAGTTCAGAAACTTCACCAAGCGCCATTCTCCTTGCGAGATCATCAAGTGTAAGATGTTTCACTTTTCTGAGTGTTTGTTCCCGGCGGATTTGCTGTCGCTGGTTCGCAATTTCTTTAGCGATTTTTTCATCGTGTGCTACAATAAGTTTGTCTCCCGCCTGCGGCGAATCGGAAAATCCGGTTAACTGAATAGGCACGGATGGGCCGGCTTCTTTCAGGCGTTTACCATGTTCATTTTCCATGGCTCTTACGCGACCGAATACGGAACCTGCAACATAAGGATCACCAATTTTTAGCGTTCCGGTTTGAACCAGAACATTTGCAACCGTTCCCTTGCCTTTATCTACCCGCGACTCGAGAACAATCCCCTGTGCAAGGCGGTTTGGATTTGCTTTCAATTCCATCAGTTCCGCCTCAATTAATACTTTCTCAAGAAGTTCATCAATCCCCTGGCCTGTATGGGCAGATACTTCTGCAACCTGATTTGTTCCGCCATATTCTTCAACAATAACGCCATAATCTGATAACTGCTGTTTGATTTTGGCAGGATTGGCACCTTCTTTATCCATTTTATTGATAGCAACCACAATAGATACCCCTGCTGCTTTGGCGTGGTTTATCGCCTCAATGGTTTGAGGCATCACAGCATCATCGGCAGCTACAACCAAGATTACAATATCAGTAGCCTGTGCTCCCCGGCTTCTCATAGCGGTAAATGCTTCGTGACCCGGGGTGTCAAGGAAAGTTATTTTTCTATCGGATTCCGTGATCACTTCGTAAGCTCCAACGTGCTGGGTAATACCACCGGCTTCGCCTGCAGCAACTTTTGTCTTCCGGATGTAGTCGAGTAAAGAAGTTTTACCGTGGTCAACGTGCCCCATAACAGTGATGATAGGTGAGCGCGGTTCGAGGTCTTCAGGATCATCAGGCTCAATTTCAAGTTCTTCTTCGATTAATTCATCAGCATCAACAAAATCCACATCGAAATCGTATTCCGCTGCCACCAACTCTATCGTGGAGGCATCAAGTCGCTGGTTGATAGAAACCATCATACCCAGGCTCATGCAGGTTGTAATTATATCGGTAGGCTTCACTTCCAGTAGATCTGCAAGATCGCTTACTGTAATAAATTCAGTAACTTCAATTACCTGGTTTTCAAGCTGATCCATTTCTTCCTGCATAGCGCGTTCTTCTTCGCGCTCTTCTTTTCTCTGGCGCCGGCGTTTTTGCCGTTTACTCCCAACAGTTCCACCTGTTTGCAGCCGCTGAAGGGTTTCACGCATTTTTTTATCTACATCCTCTTCATCAACTTTTGAACTGCGTTTGGCCTTTTTCTTCTTGGTTTTTTTTGCAGGTTCAGCTTCAGTCACCTTGGCCTTTACTTTCTCTTTTCGAGCAGGAGTTTCATCTGTTACTGTCCTGTCTTTTCTCCGTTTTCTCGTTTTTTTCTTTTTAACAGTATCGCGGGAAAATTCCACTTTACCAAGCACTTTGGTCCCGCTTAATTTGTCGGCTTTCCCTCTTACAATTTCTTCTTCATCCTCCTTTACATCCGTCAGCTTGTCAGATTCTTCAATTTCTTCATCCTCATCTTCATCTTCATCTTCATCTTCATCTTCATCCTCATCTTCATC
>RECI01000219.1 GCA_007694095.1 Balneolaceae bacterium
AAAAACCTGTTCTACTTCAGTTGATGCCGGATCTCCCCACGTCATCCCGGCCCCTAGTCTTACAGACAGCAGCTATAACAGAACTCATCAGCCCCATCCCACAACCTGTTGCGAAGCTAAGCCGGGAACTCCCAACGTTGCTCCAGTCCGTTCCCGTCATCCCGGCCTTGGATCTTACCGCCTGAAGCTATAACAGTACTCACCAACCTTAGCCTATACCCCGATGCGAAGCTAAGCCGGGAACTCCTCTCGTTGATATAGCCCGCCATAAGCAACGTGAAGAGATCCCTGGTCGGGGCCAGGGATGATGTGGAGAAGAGCCGTGGGATGATATAGAAAGGTGGGGGGCAAAGTGGAGATAGTCTGGGTAAAGTAAGAGGGGGACGGATATCGCAAAAAATAATTGTAAGAATATTCTCAATTCGGGTTCATACAGGTATGAAAGGTGGATTTGTCTATATTGTTACAAATAAATACAATACTACATTGTATACAGGGGCAACATCCGATTTAAAGGAGAGAGTTTATGATCATAAAACCGGAACTGGTTCAGATTTTACATCAAAATATAAACTCAATAAACTGGTTTGGTTTGATGATTTTCCAACCATCGAAGAAGCTATTCATAGGGAAAAACAGATCAAGAAATGGAAGAGGGAGTGGAAAATGAAGATGATTACAGCATTCAATCCCGATTTTAGAGATTTATATGATGACATCTAAATACAGCATATTTTTCATCGGTTCCCCGTCATCCCGGCCCCTGGTCTTACCGCCTGTAGCTATAACAGTACTCACTAAACTCTGTCCGGATCCCTTTGCGAAGCTAAGCCGGGAACTCCCAACGTTGCTCCAGTCCGTCCCATAAAAAGAGTTTGGAGATCCCATGCATTCGCAGTGGGATGACGTAGAGAGACAAGGGATGACGGTTAAGAAAACTGGAAGTAATTTCCTTATGAATCTTTCAGTTCGCCCTTATTGTACTTATGAATAATGCTTGAAATCAAAGTTTGATAAGGTATACCCTCTTCCATGGCTTTTACCCGGATGTCATGATAATCTTTATCGGTAAGGCGTATGTTGATACGCTTATTCTTTTGTTGACTCTTTTTTGCGGCTTTGATGTATTTTTTTTGATTTTCTTTGGGAATAGAAATCCATTCATCCTTCTCGAAAGATTCAACAATATCTTGCTCATCTTTATCCAAATATTCCTTGTTATTCATCTTTATTCAGATATTTACGGGTTGCTTTTCTGCTTGGATAAATTGTCTTTAGTAAATAAACATTCTCTTTTTCAATAAACGGAACGATGTATGCATATCCGTCAACTTCAACTATCATAATTTTTTGATCCGGGTATTTTTTTGGAATGTGATGTGTAACAACATCTAATAATTGTCCATTTACAATACAAAAAACGATTTCTTCAAATGAAATCTTACGATTTTCCTTCAGCAATAAATTCTTTTCTTCATCCCAGTCAAAGTACTTCATAAAATGTATGCCTTAACGACTCAATTATAGTAATTAAATAGATATAAACCGAATCTAAAAACTTCCAAAACGTCATTTCACTTCGTGGGATTCGCTACGCTCGGAACACTTCGTGGGATTCGCTACGCTCGGAACACTTCGTGGGAATTGCTACGCTCGGTGCGGCACCTGGTCTTACCGCCTGTAGCTATAACAGTACTCACCAAACTCTGTCCGGATCCCTTTGCGAAGCTAAGCCGGGAACTCCCAACGTTGCTCCAATCCGTCCCATAAAAAGAGTTTGGAGATCCCATGCATTCGCAGTGGGATGACGTTGATGGAGGTTTGCTCACTAAGAATACCCGATCCACACGGCAACAGCGAGCGCTATTGAACAGGCGATAATCAGTTTGATAATCAGCGGAAAGATAAACCAGAACCATTTGTCATATGGAATAGCCGCCAGGCCCAGTATACCCATCAATACCGGGTTTGTGGGTACAATCATGTTCATCAATCCGTCGCCCATCTGAAACGCGAGTACAGCAACCTGCCTCGAGACGCCCGTCAAATCACTGATCGGAGCCATGAGAGGCATTGTAACCAGTGCCTGGCCGCTGCCTGATGGGATGAAAAAGTTCAGGATGCTTTGAATAAACAACATACCGACAGCAGCAAGTTCTGCCCCTGCCAATGAGAGTGGAGCCGCGAGTGCATTTACCACGGTGTGAAGAATTTCACCGTCTTCCATAATAAGTGCGATGGAGCGGGCAAAACCAATCAGAAGTGCCGTTCCGGTCAGTTCTGCGGCTCCTTTTCCAAACGTAGAAGCGGTTTTGTTCACACCGATTCCGGAAATCAGCCCTGCAATCACTGCAAGAGCAAGAAACATTCCGCCAAGTTCAATCAGGTACCAGTCATAACGGGCAATTCCGAATACAAGGGCAGCCAGAACAAGGAGCGTTATCCACAAAACGGCTTTCCGTTTTCCGGTCATTTCAGGAAAATCGAATGATTCATTGTCCTTTTGATCATCAAAACCTTGAAGCAGGCTTGTTTCAGGTTTATTTTGAACCATTTTGGTGTATTTCCAGACGTGATGAAAACCGATGGCAAGCAAGGGGCCTGCAATCACCAGCCGGTACCACATGCCCGAGAGAGGCTGTAGTCCGGCAACATCCTGGGCAACAAGCAGTGTAAAGGGGTTCATCACAGCAATACCATAACCAATACCATACCCGACAACCATGGTGCCGATGGCAGTGATGGCATCCATTTTAAGTGCCGCACAAAGAGCAACAAGTATAATCGCAAACGGAATGTATTCTTCCGCCATGCCGAGGGTTGCCGATGCGGCGGCAAACGCAACCATCGTAAGAAAAAGGAGAGGGATAGGCTGATTGCCAAAATTCGTGACAAGTTTGCCAAGAAGGGCATCAATGGCGCCGGTCTCTCTGACAATGGCAAGTGCGCCACCTATAATCAGCACAAAAAAGATGATACCCTGTGCATCAGCAAATGCTCGCGGCACAACGGTAAACAACGAAGTGGGCGGGAGGTATTCTTTGGTTTCATAAGCCTGGAACGATCCCGGTACCACCACGTCTCGCCCATACTCATTTACTACCGACTCAAACCCGCCCGATGGGAGTATCCACGTTAGCACCAGCGCTGCGGCCATAAGGATAAAGAGCAGGACGAGAGTATGCGGGACTTTGATTTTCAAATATCTGCGGGATCAATGAGAATTTGTCCATGATACTAAATCCAAAATTAAAATGAAGAATTGGATGAATCTATTTTTCAAGGATGTTGGTCTAATTCATTATTTACTTTCTCGTCATCCCGGCCTCTGGTCTTACAGACAGCAGCAATAACAGAACTCATCAGCCCCATCCCACAACCTGTTGCGAAGCTAAGCCGGGAACTCCTCCGTTGATATAGCCGGTCCCATGCAAAGAATGGAGATCCCCCGGTCAAGCCAGGGATGATGTTGCTGAAGACAGGGATGACGTTGAGGGGATCGGGATCACATTGAGAAATAATGAGAATTCTGAAAAAGAAATTCTACCGTCAAATCAAAAAAATATCAAAGTACACTGCCTTTGGTTTCTTTTCCGAACATGACGGTTACAAAGCCGATTATATAGGTGAATGAAAATATGAGAAGAGAATTGCTAAAACCTCCCAGAATGGGTACCAAAATACCAACAAAAAACACCGCAGTGGCTGTCACAAATCGGCCTGCATTAAAACTGATACCGGTAGCTGTTGCACGGATGGGAGTCGGGAAAAGTTCGGGTATATAAGCAGTCATAATTGCCTGGCTGATTCCGAAAAAAATTGCCAAAAAAGCAGTTTGAATGTAGATAATGTTGCTGAACTCGGAATTACTCAGATAGAGAATGGATGCCGCTATGGAAGCGCCACCGAAAGCCACCATGAGAGCTCCTTTTCTGCCCATGCCATTTGCCAGGAATCCGGCAAAAATTGATCCGATAATACCTCCCAAACCAAGCAGGATTACCAGGTTTCCGCCCTGTTGGAGGCCAGCCGAATCGCCGGGCGAAAGATTTTGCGCCCAGGTTGGCAGCCAGGAGAAAGTAGCCCAGATACCCACCAGCATACTACCAAAGATTGTAGCGCCTACAAAAAAATTAACCCTGTTTTCAGGAGCCAAAAGATATGAGACGGCCCTTTTTCCCCGGTTACCGGCCTTTTTATTTGATTGCCGGCGGTTCAATCTTGACCACTGATCGGGTTCTTTCAAAATAAGGTAGCACAATGCGGATAATGCCAAAGGAAGAAATCCAACCAAAAATGCTGTTCGCCAGTCTTCAATAAAATGAGTGACTGCACCCGATGTTACGATTCCAATCGGGAACCCGACTGATATGATGCTTAAGGCAAATGCTCTTCCTTTTACACGATCGCCCCAAAGTTCGGCGACATAAACGGCCGACAAAACCATTACTGCCCCTGCTCCCATGCCGGTAACAAACCTGTAAACAACCAGTAAAGGCCAGTTAGGAGAGAAAGCGGCTGCAATTGTAAAAACAGCAATGATAAAAACAGAAATTGAAAGTGATTGAATTCTTCCGAAACGGTCACCGGTCCAGCCAAAGAGCATTCCTCCAATGGCCCAGCCAAAAATATAAAGTGAGTTAATGTATGAGCCGACATAGCTAAGATCTGCCTCCGTTGTGGTTCCGAGTAAATCGGCCACAGCATTCGGCAGGTAAGCGGCCATCAGCGTGGAGACAAGCCCGCAGCTAAGCGTGGCTAAAAAACCCAGTACAAGCGCAAATGTAATCGTTCCAAAGTTGTTTTTCGATGACGTTAATCCGGTTCCGGTAATTGTGTTGCTTTGTTTCATTTATTATGAATGGTATGGTGCCGGATTAACCGTTATGAGAAGATTAGTTATTAGAAGTTATAGGCCACACTCAGAAGAATACTTCTTGGCATAATGCCAAGGCCTGTTGTATAAAATGAAGTTGTGGTAGTACCGGCCTGCGGTCCGGAAGTAACCAATACCTCAGCCGTACCGTCATCATTCACCCGGAGAATATCTTCGCCCGTTCTGGCACCCATTTGTGTGATGGCTTTGGTATTAAAAAGGTTGGCCGCTTTCAGGTTTATACTTAATTGGCTGAAGATAAAACCTGCTCCTGCAACTACTTCGGAGTATGCTGGAACAGGAATCGTGTTTGGACGATTTGCCATTCGCTCACCGTAATACCTGTAATTGGCAAACAGGTTGAAAGAATGAAGCTGATAGGATGCGGTCAGGTCGCCTAAGAATCTGGCAGCTTCCGGTAGCAGGTTCCCGGAATAATCCCTGAACTGCTGCCCGCTGTGCTCATTATTGCCGGGAATAAAGAAATCATATTCAAATTTTGTGAACCGGGGATCCTGAACGGTAGCAGTTGCCCGAAGTTCTAGGTTTCGCAGTACACGTGTTACGGCCTCAATTTCAGCACCGATTGTGCGTGTATCGCCTATTACAGGAACAAAAATAAAGCTGCCGTCGGGCTGACCGCGATGGAAGTTGGTGATGAGATTATTGCTAGCGCTGTAATAACCCGTTAAAAGCAGCGACCACCGGGCCGATTGCATTTTAATTCCTGCTTCAGCCTGTGTAATGGTTTCAATTTCACCTTTCACAGTGTCGCCGGTAATCTGGCTGCCATCGGTTGACTGAAATGTCCACTGTTGAATAGTCGGAGCACGGTTGCCTGTGCTTCCCCTTGCGTATATGGCAACCTGGTCATTAATTTTATAATTGATTCCAAGAGAGCCGCTTACGGTTGTAAAAGTGTAATCCCATGTCCGGTAACGCCCGCTTCCAAAGTGTCCTGCCCGTGATTGTTCCGGGGTGGGTACAAAATCAGGATAACCAGCCGGAAGTACCTGGCCAACTACGGCACCGTTTTGCAACTGACCTGGATTTACCGGCCTCTCAGCACTTCCTTCCGTTAGTTTCATATCGAGGCGAATTCCACCATCGATGTTTATACGGTCATTAACCTGCCAGTTATCGCCGAAATAAAAGGCCAGCACATTCGAATAATTTCTGAGGTTCCAGTAATTGGTGTTGTAGCCTGCAAAACCATCAGCAGGAGTGAGCCCCATCGGTATCCCATCTTCGGTGGGAACCATCACCTGTATCATCCGGGGCTGGTTGGCAACTTCAAGGAAGAGCCCAGCCTGCACAAGGTTCCACCCAATCCGGTAATTGCTGTAATAAATACCGGCATTTAAACTGTGATTTCCAGCCTGTTTTGATATTTGGGTATTTGTGATAAAATTATTGGTTTCCTGGACAGAAAAAGCCAGACCGTGCACCGTCATCAGGCCGTTTCCGTTGAGGTTAGATACTTCTGCCGGATTGGTTACTGTTTGGCCGGAGTTTACAAAACGGACAAACCGGGGTACTTGTGCAGGTAGAGCCGGCTGTGCGAAAGCTGCAATCGGAAACGGATCGGCTACATCGGCCATCAGGTTCATTTCGTTGCCGGAACTGATGTACCGACTCCTTACTGTTAGATTCCATCCGTTTCCGATATTGTTTGAAAGTTCTGCCCCGATCATTTTATAATCTACATGGAAGCCGTTGTCCATATTTATCTGTCTTAAGGAACCCCGGTTGAAGGCATCAGGGATTGTAAGCACCCTGCGTTCGGGTGAGAAGGTCGTGCCGCTGGCGAGATCTGGTCCGCCGGGAATTGGTTCGGGATTTTTGTAATTCTGAAACGGGCTGCCCATAAACCATACATTTCTCTCATTTACATATTTTCCAAAAAAACGAACATATCCTGCGTCATAAAATCGTGTAAGATTGATTTTTGCCTGGCCGCCCCTGTTCGCCGGAAATCCGGGATGTCTTACTCCCTCATCATACCGGTAATAACCGCCCATGTTAAATCTCCAGTTTTCAATCAGGGGGCCACCGATGTTGAAATCCTGGCGGGCCAGGCCGTGAAAACCGGCTGTACTTTTTAAGGTGCCGGCAAGTTCAGGGCCGCCAGTTTTGCTGATTAAATTGACAATACCACCAGGTGTATTGGACGAAAAAACGGAAGCGCTGCCGCCGCGCACCATTTCAATCCTCGAAATGGTTTCATCGTGGCGGGCAAAGGCGTCAGGAAATGCAAAAAGCACTCCTGGTGGCTCAAACACGGGAAGGCCGTCTTCCTGGACACTTACGTAGCGGAACGAACTGTTGGCAATGGTCGGTAATCCCCTAACCGTGACATCTGCACCCGACTCACCATAATTGCTGGTTACCTGCACTCCTGGAACTGCCTTTAGCAGGTCGCCGGTTCCTCTCGGCACTCTCTGCTCAATCTGCTCGGAGCTGATGGTTGTAATTGCCGTACTCGATTCCAGGCGCGTGGCGGGGTTAAACGTTCCGGAAACGATAATCTCATCGAGACCAAGAGGGTCTTCGGTTAACGTAAAATTGATTTCCAGTACGTCACCTGTATTCAGGTTTGCGGTGTAACGCGCAGTTCTGTAACCGATGTGACGAACAATCAATACGGCAGTTCCCGCAGGTACTTCTTCAAGGATATAGCTGCCGTTGCCTGTTGAAATGGTGCCAAGTGTTGTACCCTGGATTTGAACCGTTGTACCGGGCAGCGGCCTGTTTAATTCATCGGAAATATTGCCGGTAATGGTACCTGACTGGGCTAGTGCTGTAACCGGTAAGGTCAGGATGGCTATAATTAATAAGAAAAGACGTAGCTGGTTTTTCATTAAATTATGGTTCTGTTTTAAATGACTTTGTTGTTTGGCACGAGATACCCGTTTTTTGCACGATACGCACCGATCTGGTCATATATCTCTTCCTTTGCCGGAGCCTCTGTACCAAGGCCGTCCACATAGCGGTTAAACATGCAAAAAGCAGCCGCGATAAGTACGGTATCGTGAATTTCCAGATCTGTGGCACCATATTCGCGGGCAATTTCAACATCCGTATTGGTGACATACAACCCTCCTTTTTGAACCTTTGCCGCGATGGCAAGAAGAGATCTTAATTTTGGTGAGAAAAGCCCGGATTCCGGATTTATTTTAACTTCCTCTACAGGTTTGCTGTCGCCAAAATGGTGTTTGGCAATGGCACCATGCGTACCAGCACAAAACTTACATTCGTTTAAACCGGATACATAGGCTGCAATCAATTCACGTTCTCCTTTCGACAGTCTCGACGCTCCCTGTAAAAGCACTTCAACCAGTTCGTTTAGAGGTTTGGCGGTTTCAGGGCGGAAAGCCATCAAGCCGCGAATTCCGGGCATTCCTTGAGGTATGTTTATATATGCCATAACTGGATTGAATTTCTTGTCAGGTTTTATCCCGTAATCAGGAACGGGGAGGGATGAATATAAGTGATGAATTGTCAGGTAACAAGTGGGTGACGTCATTTTATCAAAAAAAAATAAAACCGGTTAATCCGGCTGAATAGGGTAGGATATAAACTATAAATGATTATTTATCTGTTACATATGACAAAATCTTTTCATGCAGAAAGAAATTGAAGAAAAAATAGTGTAAGGAAAACAGAATGTGACAATTGTCACGATTGTTATAAACAGGCTATTCCGGTTTTTCGGATTTACGTTTTACCGGACGTTTATTCCTTTTGATTTTGGAGAGAGAAGCTGAGGGGTCAAAAATCTTTTTCTTGGAATCTTTGTCTCTTGTAAGCGGCGCAACGAGTACATCAAATACTTCTTCAGGAAGTTTGGTGTATTGCGCAGTTACCTGTTCGGCAGCTACATCAAAATGCCACTCTACTCTCCTGGCAAAAATTTCTTCGAGGTTTTTGATGGTTTCTTCACCTTCTTCAGTGTTTGGGCTGATGGTTCGTAATGCCTGGATAATTTCCTGTTGGCCCAAGAGGAGGGCTTCCATCAAGGCTTTGTTTGTGATAACAATATTCAAGAGCACTTTCAGGATCTGCTGGTTCAGCAGTATTTTATGAAGCGGATGATCGGGCGATTCTATCTCTTTCTTTTCCACCCTGTGCGGAAGGTCATAAACCCCGCGATGCACCCTGGCAAGCAGGTCCATGTTCACCATTTCCGAGAGAGCGCTTCTGGCATTTCCGTAATCGAGGCCGGTTCGTTTTACAATTTCCCGGATTTGAAGGGCATCTCCGGCTTCTTCTAATACCTCAAGTATTTTTGACCGTCGCGGCGATATGGAATGTTCGTCAGTGCTCATAACAATTTAGTGACATGTTATACTATACATTCGCAATATAACGAATGAAAATCCAAACAGGAAACGTAACTTTCTGTCTATACTTAAAATATAATTAACAACATCTTAGAAAAGTTGGTACCTGTATTGTGGAACAACCCCGCGAATTACTTGATTTGAATATCACCATAAGTGATGATATTTCTGCTAAAATCTTCGAGAATAATTCTGTAAATCCCCTGTGGATTTTCCTGAAATTGTGCGATCGAAAGCGGATTCAGGGAAATGGTGTAAAGGCCTGTCATAAGGGGGCTGGATGGTTCTTCATGCAAAAAGCGAATGTTGTTGGTGTCATAGAGTACAAATGCCCGCAAACCGGAAACGGCATCAATTCCTGTAACCTGTATATTGATGAAAATCCTGCCATTTGATTGTACAGGATTTGGAAAAGCGGGATCCACAATAACCAGCCCCTGGAAAAAAGGGGCAATACGCCAGTCATCTGGATCGCGGTTGCCATCAATAATTTCTCCCCGGTCATTGGTTTGAGTAATCCCGCTTGCACGGTTAAAAGCCTCTCTTTCAAATTCCCTTTGGCTGTCGTTCTGGCTGCAGCCCGCCAGGATTGTGATAACCAGTGAAAAGGATAATAATAACTTGTATTTTATTTGTTGCTGAATAAACATTGGAACATTTTACATATTGGGGCAAGAGGCCAAATCATATAAAATCAAAGTTAAAACTTCGTATTTTACACGTTTAAAGAATTAAAAAATTATGATACAAGTTTACGGAATCAAAAACTGCAACAAAATCCGTGATACGCTGAAATGGCTTGAATTACAGGAAGCTGAGTTTCACTTTTATGACCTGAAAAAGGAGCCTTTATCACGGGAGGAGCTCGAAGAGTTTGTTCACAGAATAGGCCTGGATGTGCTGGTAAACCGAAAAGGAATGAAGTATCGCCAACTGGGACTGAATACGATGAATCTGACCGATGAGGAACTTTTTGAACAACTGCTCGAACATCAAACCATGATGAAGCGTCCGGTATTAATAAAAGATGAAGCCATTTTGGTTGGATATGATGAGGAGGCATTTGAAGCATTTATTATTTAGTACGGCATTTCTTGTGCTTCTGCTGCTGCCAGTTCACTACACTTTCGCACAAGCAAAACTCACATTCGAGAGAAATTCACCCCCTACGATGCAAATGCTTATGGATGCCCGGGAAGTTTTTGAGTATGAAGTGAAATATGGTTTTCTCACTCTTGGCTGGGTGGATGTGGAATTACTGCCGGATACCTTAATAAACGGCGAGAAGGCTTACCACATGAGAACAAGAATTCGTTCGAATAACAGGATACTATTCGTGGGTACACGGATAGTTAATTATGAGAATATATTTCAGTTCAATGAAAAATGGCCTTACAGCCACGTTTTTTGGCGCGATGATGTGCATGATGAAGAGTACGAGAGCGCAAAAATTATTTTCGATAGGGAACAAAATCTTGTCCATTTTTATGAAAAAGGTGAATTCATGGAATCGCTCGAATTAATTGAGCCTGCCAGTGGCGGGGATGTTGTTTTTTATTATTCACGGATGTATGCCGGAATCAGAACTCCCTATGAACTGCCTGCCTATATAGAAAATGAATTGGGATATGTACGAGCCCGTAGCAGTCCAACTATTGAATTGCGCAGTTATGATGCATTTGATGAGCCGATTAAAACATATATGAGTGAAGGCACAGCGGACGTGGATGGCCCCTTTGGCTTCAGAGGCCAATTCAGGTCGTGGTTTTCGACCGATGACCTGAGAGTACCGGTTGAGGCGCATGTACGTGTTATTTTTGGTAATGTCAGAGTACGTTTAATTTCTTATGAGCGCCATGGAACCCCTTAAAATATATTTTAAAAAACTTAAACACGGCAGCGATTTGCCCCTGCCTCAATACGAGACACCGGAAGCCGCCGGTATGGACCTTCGGGCAGCACTTACTGAGCCGCTGATCCTGAAAGCCGGGGAAAGGGTTCTTGTTCCGACCGGTTTTAAAATGGCCCTGCCACCCGGTTATGAAGCGCAAATAAGGCCCAGAAGCGGGCTTGCCTGGAAGCATGGCATCACCATGCTTAACTCACCCGGCACGATCGATTCCGATTACAGGGGAGAGGTTAAAGTATTGGCTATTAACCATGGGAATATAGATTTCACCATTCATCACGGCGACAGGATAGCCCAAATGGTCATTGCACCGGTTTTACGAGCCGAGCCGGTTGATGTAGACCAACTACCAGATAGCGACCGTTCCGATGGTGGTTTTGGAAGCACGGGAGTGAAATAATCATAATTGAGAGATAAATTCCGGCCATACATCGACCTGGTAAAAACTAATTCAAACTACAGAAGACTGTGGCTGGCACAGATTGTATCTAATTTTGGCGACTGGTTCGGACTACTTGCAGTCTATGCCATAATTCAAAAATATAGCGGATCTGAACTTCTCCTTGGACTCATTATTGTAGTAAAGATGCTGAGCCTTGCCTTATCATCTCCGATCGCCGGTTTCATCACCGACAGATTTAACAGGCGGCATCTTATGATACTCAGCGATGTTGCAAGGGGTATTCTGGTTCTTGGTTTCATTTTGATAACCACAACAGAATTACTCTGGCTCGCATACGTCATCACAGCCATACAGATGGTATTTTCAGCTATTTTTGAACCTGCAAAAACGTCTTCCATTCCCAATGTCACTACTCCGAAGGAACTTGTTATCGCAAACATCCTGTCAGCAGCTTCATGGAGTATTATTTTCACGACCGCCATGGCCATTGGCGGATTTGCTACGGCCTATCTGGGAACTGATGCGGTATTTGTGATAAATGCAATCACATATATGGTATCAGGTGTTTTTATCTACAGGGCAGCTATTCCTCAAAAAGAGATGACTGTTGAACAAAAATATGAAAATCGCAATCCGCTGAGAGGGATTGGGGAGGGCTTTCGGTTTTTAAAAAACAACAGGTATGTGCTGCGTCCTGCTTTAGCAAAAGGTACATATACCATGTGTATGGGGGCATTAATTTATATGCTGATAATCGTTGCTGAGGAAATACTCATGATGGGAAGTATCGGGCTGGGAATTTTATATGCAGCGCGGGGTATCGGAACCGGAATAGGGCCAATACTGGGAAGGAGAATTTTTAGAAAAGAGTCAGGCTGGATAAGGGCTATCGGTCTCTTTATGATTTTCAGCGGACTCATGTATGCGGCGGTAAGCGGACTTGAGTCAGTAATTCTTATGAGTATTTTCGTGATTGTAGCACACATGGCATCCGGCTCCAATTGGGTTTTCAGCACAGTTCTTTTGCAAAGAAGAACCCCCGATACTTACCGGGGCCGCGTATTCAGTACCGAGTGGCTGCTCTTTACCCTTGCGCAATCTATTTCTGTTACAGCGGCAGCCCTTATCCTTGAATTTAATATCCTATCCATACGGCAGGCTATCGCACTTTTTTCATTTTTATTGATGTTAGCCGGAATCTTCTGGCTGTGGAAAGTGGCGCCAAATGAGACGATTGAATCGGAGCCTGTTATCGAAGAATTTACATTCGAACCGGCCGGAAAATAGAATCGTTTTTCGTTTACTCTTTCATTGAAAAAAATTCGTCGGGGTATCCTGATATTACACGGTATATATAAGTGACGTGTGCTCAGCAAAATCGCAGTTGCTGAATAAAGCCATCAGACGAGTCGAAAATGAATCAGGTAAATCATTTTAAGCGGCTCATTTTTTGGAAATCTCGTCAGATGGCTGCATTGGATTATTTACATATATCGCGACAATAATATGTTGAAAGAAAATCAAATAAAGCTGTGCAATCGATTGTAATTTTTCTGAAGTTTAATGATGATTATTAACCGAATGACATCATAAAAAAACCGATTATGCGATCCATAACATTTTCTTCCATTCTGATTGTTATCATCTTTTATTTATCCTGTGTGAAGCCGTTGTACGCTGAAGACGGTTACGAGATGTGGTTAAGGTACCATATGATTGAAAACCAGAAGCTTCTGTCTGAATACAGAACGCTGATCGCATCGATTTACCCTGTTGCTGATAGCCCTACGATGAATGCTGTATCGAAAGAGCTTGTATTGGGTCTTAACGGGCTTCTTGGTGTTGAAGTTAGGGTAGATGAGCTTGTCAGAGAAGGAAGTGTTGTAGCCGGTACACCCGCAAATTCTGATGTAATAGCTTCATTAAACTTGGAAAGCCGGCTAATCGGGCTGGGTAATGAAGGTTATCTGATCGAAGAAACTGAATATAACGGTGAAAGAATTTTTATCATTGCAGCCAATGAAGATATTGGTGTGCTTTATGGCGCGTTCGGTTTTCTGAGAAAAATTCAAACCAATCAGAATTTGGATGGTGTTTCATTTCAGAGTGCCCCGCGGGTCAAATATCGAATCGTTAACCATTGGGACAATTTAAACAGGAGGGTAGAACGGGGGTATGCAGGTCTTTCACTATGGGAATGGGGAACGCTTCCGGAATATAAACATCCAAGATATACAGATTATGCACGATTTAACGCTTCACTCGGAATAAACGCTGCAGCGATCAATAATGTAAATGCGGATCCAAGAATTCTGACGGATCAATTTCTGAAAAAGGCAGCTGTACTCGCAGATATCTTCAGGCCGTACGGGATTCGGATGTTTCTCTCAATTAATTTTCACTCACCGGTGCGGATTGGCGGGCTTGAAACCGCTGATCCGTTAGATCCGGAAGTAATACGCTTTTGGAAAGAAAAAGCCGAAGAAATCTACAGCTATATCCCCGACTTTGGCGGCTTTCTGGTGAAGGCAGATTCTGAGGGGCAACCCGGCCCGCATGGATACGGCCGTAATCATGCCCAGGGTGCAAACATGCTTGCAGACACCCTGGAACCACATGGTGGCATTGTCATCTGGCGGGCTTTTGTGTACGACCCGGAACAGGATGACAGGTTTCGGGAAGCTTATGACGAATTTGTTCCGCTGGATGGTAAATTCAAAGAAAATGTCATACTGCAGGTGAAAAACGGGCCGATTGATTTTCAGCCGCGTGAACCGTTTTCCCCGTTATTTGGCGCGCTGCCCGAAACGAACACTATGATTGAACTTCAGGTAACGCAGGAATACTTTGGCTTTAACATCCACCTTGCATACCAGGGCACTCTTTTCAAGGAAGCACTTGAAGCGGATACCTATGCAAAAGGGGAAGGTTCTGCTGTTGCCAACATTGTGGATGGCTCGATTTTTGATTATGAGCTTACTGGTATGGCCGGGGTTATTAACCCGGGCACGGACCGGAACTGGACAGGGCATCCGTTTGTGCAATCGAGTTGGTATGCGTTCGGGCGGCTGGCGTGGGACCATACCCTTACCGCGGAAGAGATCGCTGAAGAGTGGATCAGGATGACATTTTCCAATAATTATGATGTTGTTGTGCCGGTAAAGGAGATCATGATGATATCGCGCGAAGCGGGAGTTAATTACCGTAACCCTTTAGGTCTGACACACCTCTACGCGCAGGGACACCATTACGGGCCGGCTCCATGGCATCACAGGGCTCCACGTCAGGACTGGACATCGGCCTACTATCACCGTGCAACAGAATACGGAATCGGGTTCGACAGAACCGAAACCGGTTCAAATGCTGTTGAGCAGTATCATGAGCCGGTTGCAGCAGTTTTTCGGGATGTGGAAAAAATACCTGAAAAATTCCTTCTTTGGTTTCATCACGTAAGCTGGGATCATCCGATGCAAAGCGGGCGGACACTTTGGGAAGAGATGGTTTATAAATATTATAAAGGTGTGGATCAGGTTCGCTGGATGCGCAAAAAATGGGATGAGTTGGAGGGATTTATTGATGACCAGCGATTTCAACATGTTAAGGCACTCCTGGAAATCCAGGAAAGAGATGCGGTGAGATGGAGAGACTCGTGCGTTCTCTATTTTCAAACATTTTCAAATATGGCCATTCCCGGGAACTATGAAAAACCGGAACATGACTTACAATATTATATGGAACTGGAACATATCATTTATGTGCCCGATCACTGGTATGGCCGATAAGAAATAAACAGGTATTAATTTAGACACTACATGAAAAAAAATTCAGAAAGATATAAGAATTCACAGCTGTCGCCGGAGGAAAGGGCAGATGACCTTCTTTCGCGTATGACTCTGGATGAAAAAATTACCCAGATGATGTGTATCTGGAATGGGAAATATGAGACTTTCCTGGATGAGAATGGAAGATTCGATTCTGCCAAGGCAAAAAAATCATTTCAGGACGGTGTCGGCATAGGACAGATTGGAAGGCCAAGCGATACAGGCGGTGGAACTACACCCCGCGAAATGGCTGAGTTAACCAATCAAATACAGAAATTTTTCATCGAAAATTCGCGCCTTGGGATACCGGTAATCTTTCATGAAGAGTGTCTTCACGGCCTTGCAGCCAAAGAAGGCACAAGCTTTCCTCAGCCAATTGCACTGGCCGGCACATTCAACCCCGGCCTGACAGGTGAACTCTATGCCATGGCAGCAGAGGAAACACGTGTAAGGGGAGGGCACCAGGCACTAACCCCGGTTCTGGATGTTTCCCGTGACCCGCGCTGGGGCCGTGTGGAAGAGACATTTGGAGAAGACCCGTATTTAGTTACGCAGATGGGCCTGGCTGCTGTTCGCGGTTTTCAGGGAAACGGATCTTTCCGGAACAGAAAAAACGTAATGGCAACATTGAAGCATTTTGCCGCTCATGGCGATCCTGAATCCGGAATGAACTGTGCACCTGTAAATGTATCGGAAAGGGTGCTGCGTGAGGTTTTCTTTCCACCTTTTAAAGAAGCACTGCAGAAAGCGGGAGCAATCAGCGTGATGGCTTCATACAATGAAATCGATGGCGTGCCATCGCACGCAAACAAGTGGTTGCTTCGGGATGTGCTGAGGGATGAATGGGGCTTTGAAGGATTTGTGGTATCTGATTATTACGCAATCTGGGAACTAAACCACCGTCCCGATACACACGGGCATTTCGTGGCAAAAGATAAAAAGGAAGCCGCAGCACTTGCGGTAAAGTCTGGGGTGAATATGGAATTGCCGGAACCGGATTGCTATATGCACCTTGCTGAACTTGTAAAAGAAGGTACCGTTGATGAATTACTGATTGATGATCTGGTATGGCCGCTAATCTACTGGAAATTCAAATTCGGTATTTTCGATGATCCCTATGTTGATCCGGATGAAGCAGAAAGAATCTGCGGATCAGAAAAGAACCGCGAAATGGCCCTGAAGGCTGCAAGAGAAAGCATCACACTACTGAAAAATGAAAACGGGCTGCTGCCCATTAATTTTGATAAAATAGATACCATTGCGGTAATAGGGCCAAATGCCCACCGAAGCCTGCTGGGTGGATACAGCGGAGTTCCCAAAAATGAGGTAACAGTACTTGATGGAATCCGAAGTAAAATTTCAGGAAGAGCTGAGATACTCTATAGTGAAGGGTGTAAAATAACGGCAGGCGGTTCATGGAATAAGGACCAGATCGTACTGCCAACCGAAGAAGAAGACCTGGTTGCCATCTCTGAAGCAGTAGAAGTGGCAGAAAAATCGGATATAGTTGTAATCGCTATCGGTGGAAATGAGCAAACATCCCGCGAAGCATGGTCAAGAAACCATATGGGAGACCGGACAGACATCAACCTTTTTGGACGACAGGAACAACTCGTTAAAGCCATCGCTAAAACGGGTAAGCCAATGGTTGTTTTCCTGTTCAATGGCCGTCCATTATCGGTCAACTTCCTGAAAGATAATGCAGAGGCGATCTTTGAGTGCTGGTACCTTGGGCAGGAAACGGGCCGTGCAGTGGCCGATGTTCTCGTGGGTGAATTTAATCCTGGCGGAAAACTTCCTATAACAATCCCCCGTTCTGTTGGGCATATCCCTTGCTATTATAATCACAAGCCATCCGACCGCAGGGGTTATTTGAATGATGATGTATCGCCGTTGTATCCATTCGGTTATGGATTGAGTTATACAAATTTTGAAATTAAAAATGTCCGTTTAGCGGATAAGAAAATAAAAAGAGATCAGTCAACAAGCCTACTGCTTGATATCACGAATACAGGCAGCCGGGAAGGGACTGAAGTTGTTCAAATGTATATACGTGATCTTGTAAGTTCAGTAACCCGACCGGTTAAGGAGCTGAAGGGCTTTGAAAAGGTGCATCTTAAACCCGGACAAATCAAACACGTGAAGATACCGATTGTACCCGATTCACTGGCTTTCTATGACATCGATATGAACTATGTTGTGGAACCGGGCGAGTTTGAAATTATGGCAGGGACATCATCCATGGATACCGATTTGCAAAAAGTGGTATTGGAGGTAGTTTAATGTCAAATGTAAAATTGCGGTAATAATTTCATCCTATGAAATAGTAAGATAATCTGATAATGCTAACTAAATAAAAATCAATTGAAAAATTCAGGTGAAAATGGGATAAAGCTCGAACGTCCGCGATTATCCTTTAAAGAAAAGGCGGGGTTCAGCCTTGGTGATATGGCATCGAATCTCTATTTCCAGACATTTATTTTATTTTTGCCAATCTTTTACACAGATGTATTCGGAATTCCGGCAGCTGCGATGGGGACGATGATGCTTGTTACCCGGATATGGGATGCCGTAAACGATCCGGTTATGGGCATGATTGCCGACAGAACACAAACCCGATGGGGCAAATTCCGCCCGTATATTCTCAGTTTTTCTGTTCCACTGGCTGTGCTTGGAGTACTCACATTTACAACACCGGATTTTGGGAGTACGGGTAAACTGGTATACGCCTATGCCACGTATATGCTGCTGATGATGATATACACTGCTATAAACGTCCCCTATTCCGCACTGATGGGCGTTATTACGCCTAATTCCATGGAAAGAACTGAAGTATCCTCGTTTCGTTTTGTAGCTGCATTTGGAGGACAGATAATTGTTGGCGCAGCTACACTCGGGCTTGTGGATTACCTTGGCGGCGGGGATGAAACCCTTGGTTGGCAGCTAACAATGGTGATCTATGGCCTTCTGGCCATTGCATTGCTCTTTGGTACATTTTACCTGACAAAAGAGAGGGTATCTCCCAAAACAGAGAAACGAAATTTAGTCAGGCACGACCTCAAAGACCTGTTCATGAATAAACCCTGGGTTTTTGTTGGAATAGCGACAATTTTTCAGCTAACCTATATTGTGATGCGAGGCTCATCCACTACCTACTATTTCAGGTATTATGTTGGTGACCAGCAGCTTGCACTATTCGGCCAATATATCGACCTCACCTATACACTTTTTACATCATCGTTTATCACAGCAGGTACGATTGCAACTCTCATAGGTGCGATTTTAACAAAAAAATTCACCAAGCTGATCGATAAGAAATTTGTCTATTCGGGTTTTTTGATATCGAGTGCATTTTTTTCCTGCCTGTTCATTTTTCTTCAGCCGGATAATATCATTCTGATGTATACACTGAACGTAATTGTTTCTTTCTTTTTTGGTTCAGTTTCCGTACTTCAATGGGCTATTTATACGGATACAGCAGATTTCGGCGAATGGAAATTTGGCAGGAGGGCTACAGCATTGATTATGGCAGCCTCATTGTTTGCACTGAAACTGGGGTTAACCTTTGGCGGTGCTATAACCGGATGGATGCTCGAATTTCACAATTTCATCCCGCTGGCCGAGCAGGCAGAAGATACAATTCTGGGGATCCGCCTGCTTATGAGCATTTATCCGGCCATTTTCGGGTTTATTGGGGGAGCAATTATGCTCTATTACCCACTCAGGGATATTACGATGGTGAAAATTGAAGAAGAGCTGCTTGCAAGAAAAGAAAACAATGACGCATAATTTTTTTAACCGATAATTAAACATTACGGCAACTTATTATGAAAACAATTTTTTATATCACAATAATCATATTATTGACATGCTGTGGTTCTGAGGCCGATAACCGGAATGAAACCCAGCCAACACTTCAAGAGGCATTCGGCAATTCATTTCTGATCGGAACTGCACTGAATTCACGTCAAATTTATGGTGAAGACAGGCGCGGGCAGGAACTGGCCATTCGGGAGTTTAATGCCGTTACCGCAGAAAATGAGATGAAGTGGGAGCGGATACATCCCGAACCGGGGGTATACAATTTCGAAGCTGCCGATGCGATGATCGAACTTGCTGAAGAAAACGGCATGTTTGTGGTTGGGCATACTCTGGTTTGGCACAGTCAAACCCCAAACTGGGTATTTTATGATGAAGAAGGAGGGCTTCTTAGCCGGGATACCTTGCTCGAAAGGATGAAGGATCATATATATACTGTTGTAGGCCGTTATAAAGGCCGTGTACACGGCTGGGATGTGGTAAATGAAGCAATAGTTGATGACGGTTCTATGAGGGATACGTACTGGTATCGCATCATTGGGAAAGATTACCTGGTAAAAGCATTTCAGTATGCGCATGAGGCCGATCCCGATGCAGAGCTCTATTACAATGATTATTCACTCGAGAACCCATCCAAACGTGAAGGAACACTACGGCTTATTGAGTTCCTGAAAGAACATCAGGCGCCCATCACAGGAATCGGTACACAAGGCCATTTCAGCCTGGACTGGCCAAATCTTCAGGAAATCGAAAATACAATAACTGCCTTTTCCGGGCTGGGATTGGATGTGATGGTAACAGAGCTGGATAT
>RECI01000143.1 GCA_007694095.1 Balneolaceae bacterium
AAGAAGCAAGCACATTCTTTCGTTCCGTCAGGAACGATTGGTGAAACGGCAACATCTATAAATATCAGGAAATAGATAATGTAATTTCCCATACCAATGGGACACAAATCAATATACAGTCAAATAAAAAACACCCAATCCCAAACGGTGTAAAATTTTTAAAATTCAAAACTATTTTTTTCTGAAAACTCTTTTTATATTGGGTGTCTGTAGAAAATTCAAAAAACAACATATATATGATCGGAGTTAACGTAAAAGATAACGAAAGCATTGACCGGGCAATTAACCGTTTCAAAAAAATGGTTACACGTTCACGCATTCTCAATGAGTACAAAGAGCGTCAGCAGTTTACAAAACCTTCTGAAGAAAAAAGAGAAGCGATGAAAAAGAGTGTCCGTGAAGAAAGAAGACGTCACAGAGAAAACTACTAAGCTGAATACAGCTTTTTTAAAAAAGATCTGATATAAAAGCCGCTGTTTTCATCTCGGTCACACCATCTGCAACATCGGCTTTAAAATTTGGCGTAACTGCTTTCTTCATACCCATTTTTGCGGCCTCCCTCAGCCGCTGCTCTGGAAACGATACTTTCCTCACCTCACCGCCAAGTCCTACTTCCCCGATAAACAGTGTACTGCTATCTACTACCCTGTCTTTCAGGCTGGAAACAAGTGCCGAAACCACGGCAAGATCTGCCGCCGGATCAGAGATTTTCAGTCCCCCGGCAATATTCAGGTATACATCCTGCCCCGTATAACTTAACCCTGCTCTTTTTTCAAGTACTGCAATGAGTAATGAAAGCCTGCGCTGATCGAACCCGCTGGCAGTGCGTTGTGGCGTTCCATAGCTGCTGGGTGATACAAGCGCCTGAACCTCAACCAAAATGGGACGGGTACCCTCCATGATGCAGGTAATGGAATTTCCGCTTACATCATTTGTGGTATCTGATAAAAATAATGCCGAAGGGTTACTCACCTCCTCCAGTCCCCCTTCTTTCATCTCAAAAACACCCACTTCCTGGGCAGGGCCAAACCGGTTTTTCACGCATCGAAGCAGCCTGTACAGGTGATTTTTATCGCCTTCGAACTGCAGTACCGTATCCACCATGTGTTCGAGAATTCGCGGTCCGGCAATATCTCCTTCTTTGGTTACGTGGCCTATCATCAGCGTGGTGATATTCTCTTTTTTGGCGATTTGCTGCAGCAACGCGGAACATTCCCTTACCTGTTGTACACTGCCGGGTAGGCTTGAAAGTTCATCGCTAAAGAGCGTCTGGATGGAGTCAATAACCAAAAGGTCGGGCAGTATAGACCGGGCCTGGTTTATTACATGCTTTACTTCAGTTGAAGAACTTACGTAGAGGTTATCCCCGTTCAGGCCAATGCGTCCGGCACGCTGTTTAATCTGTGAAGCTGATTCTTCTCCGGCTATATATAAAATTTTTAAACCGGGGCATTTGTGAGCTACCTGAAGCATCAGTGTGCTTTTTCCGATCCCAGGGTCGCCGCCCAACAGGGAAAATGAACCGCGTGTTAGCCCACCGCCGAGAACACGGTCAAATTCCTGCAAATTTGTAGAGATTCTTTCCCGGTTACCCAGCTTAACCTCTGACAAGCGAATGGCTGCATCACCCGGTGATGAGATATCAATCTTGTGTTTTTTCGTATGTTCCTTAACGATTTTCTTTTCAGAAAAGGTGTTCCATTCTTCACAACCGGGACATACACCCAGCCATTTTGGGGATAAATGGCCACAGCTGCCACACTCAAAATAGGTTTTTTCTTTCGCCAAGAACTAAAAATAGGTTAGTTATTCTCGTCATCAAGTCTTTGCGCTACCGAATCATTCACATACCACAACATTGCAATAATTCCGATACCAATGCTGATATAATACGTAATAATTCGCCACACAAAAACTGCCAGCCCAATGAAGCCACTTCTGTCAATTAGTGGACCGAGGAAAATAGCGAACAGCCCTTCAACCCCTCCGGATCCCCCAGGTGTAGGAATCACAAGGAATGCAAGATTCATTGCCAGGCTTCTTAAAACCAGCAGAATTTCATTGGCCGGCAGCAAGCTCAATACTACGATAACCGGAATAGCAATTCGACAAAGCCAGCTCAAAGTTGATAAAATAAACGCCTTGAGAACAAAACTGTATGGTTTTTTTCTCAGTTCGATTGAATATTTCTCAAGATTTTCAGCCTCTGCCTTCACTTTCACTGAATATTTCCTGAGAAAAGGCAACTTGAAAACCACGTTTACGATTTTCTTTAATGCCGCTGGATTGATCAGCAACCCATACGCCAGAAGGCCTCCATAACCCAGAAGGCTGATGTAAATCAGGATCATAGTAATATTTCCAACAAGACCTATTTCTTCCGGAAGCACCTGGAAGTAGATGCTGGATATCACCAGGATGGGTACTGCAAGTGCATACCAGAACTGATCCAGTAAAACCCCATAAAGTACAATTGCCGATGATTTGCCCAGTTTGATCCCTTCTCTCGTCATGGCAAATGTTGCTACCGGAGCCCCGCCAATGGTTGAAGGTGTAACGGCTGATGCAAAATCCCAGGTAAGAGCAATTCGCATGGCAGCCATTTTGGATATGGCTTTATCGGCCAAAAAACGAATTTTAGCAGCAGAAAAATAAACTTTCAGCAATGTAACCGCGATGGCAAGAACAAGGCCGGGTAACCTTTTCGGTTTCAGGTGTTCCAGGATGCCAGGCGTGTATGTGAGATAGATCACTATCCCCATGCTGATAATACTCAGGCTTATGGATATAGCCAGGTATTTAAACGAAATGAGCGGCCCGGACGCAGAATTATTTTGTTGGATATCAGACACAAAGTTTGTGTGAAATTAATGTACAATATCGCACAAAGAAAGGCAGGAATTAAACCATGCCGGTTATTTTATTTAACCGGCATGGTAAATAATTGGATCAAGCCAATGTGATTTCTTCACTCAGGTAAACATCCTGGATGTGATTGAGAAGTTTAACACCTTCGTTCATTGGCCGCTGGAATGCTTTACGCCCGCTGATGAGGCCCATACCGCCGGCTCTCTTGTTAATTACAGCAGTTTTTACAGCATCAGCAAAGTCGTCTTTTCCAGATGCACCGCCTGAGTTGATCAGCCCGGCACGTCCCATATAACCATTGGCAACCTGGTATCGGGTAAGATCGATCAGGCTATCGCTTGTCAGTTCATCATAAATGCGCTGATCAAGTTTACCATAGCTGGAATTGCCTGTATTCAGCGCAAGATATCCGCCATTGTTTTCCGGAAGTTTCTGCTTCACAATATCGGCTCCGATGGTAACACCCAGGTGGTTAGCCTGGCCTGTAAGGTCGGCGGATGAGTGATAATCCACGCCATTCACCTTGAATGCATTATTACGTGTGTAGCACCACAGAACGGTTGCCATTCCGAGTTCGTGAGCGTAATCAAATGCTTCAGCAACTTCAACGATTTGTCGTGAAGATTCTTCCGAACCAAAATAGATGGTAGCTCCAACGGCAGCAGCACCCATATCATACGCTTTCTGAATGGTTCCGAACATAATCTGGTCGAATTTGTTCGGGAAAGTAAGTAATTCGTTATGGTTAATTTTTACCAAAAACGGAATTTTATGGGCATACTTTCTGGCCATGGCACCCAATACGCCAAATGTAGAAGCAACTGCGTTACAGCCACCTTCGATGGCAAGTTTAATAATATTTTCCGGGTCAAAGTAAGCTGGATTTTTGGCAAAAGACGCACCGGCACTATGCTCTATTCCCTGGTCTACGGGAAGAATCGAAAGATAACCGGTTCCGGCAAGCCTGCCGCTGTCGAACATTCTTTGCAGATTGTGAAGAACCCTGATATTTCTGTCAGAATGGTACCATACATCATCAACATAGGTTGGTGATGGAACATGAAGTTTTTCTTTGGGAATGGTTTTACAAACATGGGTGAGCAAAACTTCAGCATCTTTCCCCAGTAATTCCTCTATACTTGATATTGCAATTGACATTTTTAAATACTCCTGTTGTTTTATTTAGCAATTTTGTTTAACACTCTAATATACAGGTTAAATCAACAATAGGCTATTCAATAAGGTTGATCAGAGTAGTGGAAGCGCTTTGATTTTTATTTTTTTAAACAATTTAGTCCGGTTTCTCAAAAACCGTTATTTTAGTGTTCTTTAAATTTTTCCTGACATCATTCGTTACATAGCAGATATGAAAATCGGAAATATACTACTTGGCAATAAGCCGCTTTTTCTCGCTCCTATGGAAGACGTTACCGATTCTCCGTTCAGGCAGATCTGCAGACGGATGGGGGCTGATATTGTCTACACCGAATTCATAAGCTCCGAAGCCATAATCCGTGACTCTGATATCGCCATCCATAAAATGCAATTTGAAGAGGAAGAACGCCCGTTTGGAATCCAGATATTCGGAGGGCGTGAGGAAGCTATGGAAGGGGCTGCAAAAGTGGCCCTTGCCAATAATCCCGACCTGATTGATATCAATTTCGGATGCCCGGTTTTTAAAATTGTTAAGAAGGGAGCAGGATCAGCCTGCCTCAAAGACCTGGGCATGATGGAACGGATGACAGCAACGGTGGTGAACGCTGCCGGCGGCCTGCCTGTGACCGTAAAAACCCGCCTGGGATGGGACGATAATACCATCCGGATCCAGGAAGTTGCATTGATGCTTCAGCATCTCGGGGTTAAAGCACTTACTGTTCATGCACGCACACGGGCTCAAAAATATAAAGGTGAGGCCCGCTGGGAATGGCTTAAAAAACTGAAACAAACCCCCGGCCTTGAAATTCCGGTTATAGGTAACGGTGATGTGACTTCACCTCATCTCGTTAAAAAAATGTTTGATGAAACCGGTGTGGATGGTGTGATGATTGGGCGCGGCGCAATCGGCAATCCCTGGATTTTCCGGCAGTCACGCCACTACCTCGAAACGGGTGAGCTGCTGCCTGAAGCTACGATTCAGGAACGGCTGGAGCTCTGCGCTGAGCAGCTTCGGCTTTCTGTTGACCACCACGGAGAAAGATACGGTGTCATCATCATGAAAAAGCATTACGGACAGTACCTGAAGGGAATACGTAACGGAAAAAAACTGCGCGCGGCCATCATGGACGAAAAAGAGATGGCTCCCATCCTCGAACTGCTCCTAAACTTCCGTGAAGAAGAAATTTTTGCTTTGGCTTGATATTTCGACAAGAAGGGCTTAAACCCAATCCGGGGTGCCAACTCCCTGTCCGTTGGCTGAAGCCAACGGCAATTGTGCCACTACAAGCCCATATTACAGTCTGGTTTAGCAACCGCACGGGAAAAATGGAAAAAGTTTAATAAATCAGGCTTGATCTAAATGTTTTTCAATCCAATCGGGATCGCGACGGCAATCGGTAATGGCATGAATGTAAACGGTTTGTCCTGCCAGGGTGTAGTAAATGGCCCAGGGGAAACGCTTAGACAGTGCTCTGTGAAAGTTATGATGAATAATAAGATGGGCACCAGCAGTATATTTTAGCGACTCAATATCATTGTAAAGGTTTTCAAGAAAGTAACTGCCAAGGCCGGACCTTTGATGTTCATAAAACCGGTACCCATTAATGAGATCATCTCTGGCAAGATCCAGGATTCGAATCGTCATTGAACGGCTTTATTAATATGTTTTTTTGCCTGTTGCCAATCCAGAAATTCAGCTGCTCCCTGTTCTGCCATTGCTGCCCGTTGCTCTAACATTTTTTTGTGGCTTTGAGGTACCTCAAGTTGTTCTTCATCGATGCTGAGGTGCTGCCAAATGGTTTCCATCAAATGCAGTTTTTCCTCTTTAGTCATCTGTTTGATTTCGGAAAGGGTAATCATAATAATTAAAAAAGGTACCAGGTTTAAGTCTGTTTAATAACGAAAAAAATTATGAAAGATGATATAAAAATTAATTTATTAATCAGATACAAATAGTCAGTTAAAGAGTCGTTTCCGGTTCATTGGGAAGTTTTATACACGCCTGGCAAAATGGCATAAGCAATCATACCATTTTTCGTGCCGAACATTTATACTAAATCCTATCAACACCCATATAAGGCCGGAGAACGTCAGGGATCACCACATCACCCGCACCGGTCTGGTATGTTTCCAGGATGGATGCAACCACACGGGGAAGCGCCAGGCCCGATCCGTTGAGCGTGTGAACCATCTCGGTTTTACCCTTTTCGTTCCTGAATCGAAGCTGCATCCGCCTGGCCTGGAATGAACCAAAATTGGAACATGAGCTTACCTCCAGCCATCTCTGCTGGCCGGGACTCCACACCTCAAGATCGTATTTCTTGGTTTGGGTAAAACCCATATCGCCGGTACACATCAAAAGTGTGCGATATGGCAAATTCAATTTCTGAAGCAGTGATTCAGCATATTCCCGAAGGGTTTCCAGCTCTTGATCCGAGCTATCGGGATGTACAAATTTCACCAGTTCCACTTTATCAAACTGGTGCAGGCGGTTCAAACCGCGCACTTCCTTACCGTAGCTTCCGGCCTCCCTTCGCCAGCAAGGGGTGTATGCAGTGTAATAGATCGGTAAATCATCCATCGACAGGATTTCATCACGGTGAAAATTGGTCACTGGAACTTCTGCCGTTGGAATTGCAAAAAAACCGTCGCGCGGCACGGTATACATCATATCTTCCTTGTCCGGAATCTGCCCTGTGCCACGGGCTGAATCCTCATTTACAAAATAGGGCGCCTGTATTTCCGTGTATCCGTATTCAACCGCCTCATTCAGGAAAAAGTTTATCAATGCTCTTTGAAGCCGTGCCATCGGTCCCACATAAAAAGGAAAACCTGCACCGGTCACTTTTGAGCCCCTGTCAAAATCAATCCATTTTTTTTCCGCGGCTATATCCCAGTGTGGCAGCCTCCACTCTTCACTAACGGGTTCACCCCATGTCGAATAAACCACATTATCTTCATTGCTCCTGCCTACCGGAACAGAAGCATCGGGTACATTGGGAATCTGGTAGAGCAATTCATCCCGCTCATTTTGCAAAACAGATAACGACTCTTCAAGCTGTTTGATTTTATCTTTACTGTCACCGGTTTCACGGATCAGTTTTTGGGCTTCTTCTTTTTTCCCCTGGCCCATCAGCTGGCCGATCATTTTTGCCTTTTTGTTACTTTCGGCACGTGCAAGATCAAGTTCTGTGACGGTTTTTCGCCATTCTTCATCCTTCGCCAAAACAAGGTCAACAGCGGCACTGTCTTTTTCCCCTTTATTAACCATCCCCTGTTTCACAAGTTCACGGTTCTCACGGATAAAATTGATATCAAGCATGAAATTGTATGTTATAATCAGATTCCAATAAAGCTATAAAGATACGAGGAGTATATACCCGTTTAAAATTATTTTATGAATACATGAAGAACTGACCACTTGAGCCTTTGGTCAAACATTTTAGTTTTGAGAAAAAATCTTGCGGTTTTGTTGCCACGAAGGCGCTAAGACGTAAAGGTGCACGAAGGGGTTTATGGGGGGCATGTGGAATAAATTTTGCCTGTAACCTTGATAAAGAGTTTTATTCATCTTTGTGAACCCTTGTGCCTGCGCACCGAAGTGCTACTGCACACAGGTGTGACTTCGCGCCTTCTCCCATGGGGATCCCGTTGGGGGTGGCAAAAACAGCTATAGATATCTTTTAAGAAAATAATTGCAAAATTCACACCCAGAGAGATTGTTTTCCTAACTAATTAAAGTTAATTTTGATTTCAATTAGAAATTTTAGGCTTTAGGAATTATATATAATGAATCAATTGGACGAAACAGATATCAAAATTTTAAACCATTTACAGGAAAACGGTCGCGCTCAGCGAAATACGATCGCCGAAATTGTGCACCTGTCGGTACCCTCAGTTTCTGAACGGATGAGAAAGCTGGAAGAGAAGGGACTTATTTCAAATTACAATGCTATTCTGGATGCCAAAAAATTTAATTTTGATATCACCGCATTCATTTTTGTGGAAGTAGACGGATCAGAAAGATATCCTGTTTTTGTAAAGCAGGTCACGAATCATCCAGAAGTTCTGGAATGCCATTCAATAACAGGTGATGGTTCACATGTACTGAAAGTCCGGACTAAAAATACCGAGTCTCTTGAAAAACTACTCTCCCTCATCCAGACGTGGGATGGCGTTACGCGAACCCGGTCAAATATTGTGCTTTCAACTTTTAAAGAAACCCGCAAACTCCCGATCGAACAAATCGAAGAAATCAAAAAATAACAGAGTGCCGGCTTGCAGCTAATCTCACTGATTTTTATTTATTGGTTTGCTTCAACACCAATTGCTGCCATATTTCCGGCTGATCAGATCATAACGGGGACAAACCGAATTGCACTGAGTATTTCGGGTGGTGAAGAATCAATACCAACTACCGAACAGCTTCAACTTGCACGAAGTATTGGAATCACTTTACTCGAAGTTGATCATCCAACACATATCCGTGAGATTCGTGTTCCCGGTTTCTATTTCCTGTTGAACTCGCCATTTTGGTATTATACCCCACATCAACTTGAAGATACCGACAAACTGATCCATGAAATCGAATTTCACTACAGGTCTTCTGCTGCATTAAATGGGAATTCAATTGCAGCGATAAGCCTGTTCAACTACCCTGATGACCGCAGCGGTCGATTCCACAGGGGTTTAACTGTAATTAGTGATTCATTAAGCAGCCTGATTGGAAAGCCTTTCTATTACAGGTCGGCCCATTCAAATATTCCACCCATTCCTGATGGCTTGAGTTTTATTGTATCTACTGTATATGTTTCGCAGGTTCCTGACACGCTTCACAGCCCGGTAATTCAATTCAGGCCTTCTCATAATACCCCCGAATCAGTCGCTTCACTCCAAACCGTGCTGAACCGGCTTCTTGAATTTGAAAATAGCATCATTATTTTACCGGCCGACTGGTTTTTTGAACGGCTTTCTGCACAGCCCGATATCGCAATTATCTTTTCCGCACATACCCGGGGTGAAGAAATAATCCTCCCTTTGCCTGATGATGATGATGGTATGCCTGATCCAAATCTCAGTGTAATACTTCTGTTCCTGATTTTTGCCGCTTTCGTTATTCATTATCGTTATCAGCCCACATATCCTTTTTTTATTGTAAGGTATTTTTTCAATCACCCGTTTTTTGTGGCAGATATCATGGAGAACCGGCTGAGAAATTTGATACCGGGAATAATCATGCTTCTAAAACATTCCGCATTGAATGGTCTGTTTTTTTGTTGTCTTGGAATTTATTTCATCAGTGAAACCGGCTGGAAATGGCTTACAGATTTTTATCCGGCAATATTCTTTCAGCCAATACCTGAATTTACGCTGTTTATTGCTGGCACCTTACTTGCCATACTGGTGCATTTCCTGTCTCTCGTTTGGATTTTTCTGCTAAATAAATCACTTAAATCTCCGGGACAGGTTATTCATCTATATTCCTGGCCTCTCTCTCTGAACCTGGTATTTGTTTCGCTGCTTGTACTTTTGGTTCAAATTGATGCAGCTATAGTATGGGTTCTCCTTCTTTCATCACTTTCAGTTATAGTATGGTTCACAAGTTACAATGTGGCAGCTATTGACAGCGCACGATTCCTGTATAAATATATAGCGCTGAATATTTTTCTAACCGTTGGAGTTCACTTTCTGTTCATTGTTTCCCTTATACTTTTTCTTTTCTTTACACCAAGCATCTTTGAACCATTGTACTGGCTGATTATGATTCCCTGATCAACTTTCACATTATTTGTTTTCTCAGCCTCGCAACCGGCAGATTCAGGCTTTCCCGGTATTTGGTAACCGTTCGCCTCGCAACTTTGTAACCTTTCTCTTTTAAGATATCAGTAAGCGCCTGGTCGCTCAGGGGTCTTTTCTTGTTTTCATTTTCAATTACCTGCTGAAGAATTTTTTTCAATTCCCTGCTCGACACATCTTCACCGCTTTCGGTTTCCAACCCTTCGCTAAAAAAGTATTTAAGTTCAAAAACGCCGAAATGGGTCTGAACATATTTCCCATTAACCACCCTTGAAACCGTGGAAATGTCCATCTGAATTCTTCTTGCGATATCTTTTAGAATCATCGGTCTCAAGCCTTCACCATACTTGAAGAATTCTTCCTGGAGAGCTACGATGGTTTTCATTGTCTTCATCAGGGTATTTTGGCGTTGGCGGATTGAATCTATAAACCACTGTGCCGATTCCACTTTATCCTTGATGAATTTCCTTGTGTGGGCATCATTTCCTTCACTCTCTTTTTTTAGCTTCAGATTTTCCCACATCATTTTATATTCGGGTGATATTCGAAGCGCAGGTACATTCCTTTGGTTCAGGCGTATCACAAATTCACCATCTCCGGAAATATCATCGCCTGCAGGCTCAAAGTAAACTTCAAAATCCGGTTCAATGTATTGCCGGGTGTCTTCGTCCGGGCTAAGCACTGCTCCCGGGCGTGGATCCAATCCTCTTATCAGGTCAAATACAACTTTCAGTTCTTCGTCGTCAATATTTAGCCTGTTTTTCAGCTTATCAAAGTGTTTTTTTTCAAAAGCATCCCACTCATTTTCCAGCAACAGGATTGCGTTCCGGCGAACTACCGGGTCAGTATCAGAATATTTAACCTGGCAAAGGAGGCAGTCCTGCAAATCCCTTGACGCGATTCCAAGCGGCTCAAGCTGCTGAATTTGTTTTCGGACATGTTCCACAACTGCACGTTCCACAAGCCTTCCATGGTTAAAAGCAATGTTATCCACTACTGCCTCAGGATCACGGCGAAAATAACCATCCTCATCAAGCGAACCAAGTATTTGGTCGGCAATCAGTTTTTCATCATCGTTTAGATCTAGCAAACTTACCTGCTGCTCAAGTTCTTCAAGAAGAGATTCATGATAAGGGTTGGGCAGATCTCTCCACTCTTCATCCCATTGCGGAACCGAATAAGTGTTACCATCATATTCGGTATTCTGTATAAAAGAATCCCAGTCTATTTCTTCATTTTTATCAACAGGATCAATATCCGTGTCAGCCTCTTCACTCTCCGGTTCATTCTCTTTTATTTCCCATTCCTGTTCTGTATCCAATTCAGACAATCTTTCATCCTGAAGCGGATCTGCTTCTTCCAGAACCGGGTTAATTTCAATCTCCTGTTTTACGCGCTGTTCAAGGCCAATGGTTGGAAGCTGGAGCAGTTTAACAAACTGTATCTGTTGAGGACTCAGTTTTTGCTGGAGCGTTTGCTTTTGTGATATGTCCTGCCTTGTTCTTAGCATCTATTTGGCCATACCATTTCTAATTTCATTACAAGCTTCTAAAAAATCCTGATACCAGGATTCTCCATACCGGCGTTCGAATGATGTTTTCAAAAAATCGGCAAGGTAAATACCGTTGTCCTCACCGCAGCGGCGTCCTGCCGAGCAGAGTTCGGGAATGTACTCAAAATTGGCATAATCAAAGCCTGCAATATGTTTTAACCTAACCGGGTAAAGATGACAGCTAATCGGTTTTTCCCATGAAAACCGACCTTCATCGTAAGCCCGCTGTATTGCGCAAGTAGCTACACCGCGAGTATCTTTCTGCACAAAAATGCATTCACCCGATCCGATGCAGGATATTTCATATCCCTTCTTTGTATCACCCTGAACCACACCATGCTTTTCAACAACATCAACAGCTTCCGGTGAAAGTTCATCCTTTAATTGTTTAAACGCTTTTCTGAGCACAGGAATTTCATCCTTGCTCACAGGAGCACCGGCATCTCCAACCACACAACAAGCACCTTTACACCGGCTGATGTTACAGGCAAATTTTGCCGTGGCTATATCTTCAGATAAAATAACATCGTGAACTCGAAGCATATCATGTACCGCAAACAGGACTAACAAATTATATTGATCTGCTAAAAATACGGAGATCCCGTGTCAAACTCAGGTTCTCTTTACGGGATAATTTTTAACTCAACATTAGAAGCTTTTTGCACTGTTTATGCCAACATGTTGTTCATCTTTCGATTTGCGATGAACTGAATGTCCTATTTACGAATAGGAAAAAATTCGGTCATTCGTTCTATCGGTTCTTCGGTATATCACAAATCATATAGTATCAATCAATTTTTTTTACTCCCGAATCCGTTTGGCCAGGACAGCCCTGAAAGGATGCCTATGGCACGACCCGGGGTACTGTTGATTTCAACATAACCCGAAATATTTTCCGGCTTTCTGCCTTACCACACCGAGCATTTCCAGCTCCAGCAGTAACGGTAAAAGCTGATAGGTGGGTTTACCGGTTTCTTCACAGAGTTGATCAATATGAAGATCACCTCGGGTAAGAATCAAACAAATATCTTTACCCTGTTGACCTAACTCCAGCGACTCCCATTTTTTTGATGCAGCGGAAACTGTCTGTTTTGCATTAACTTCTGAATGAATTGAGATTTCTTCATAAATATCTGTCGGATTTTGTACAAGTTTGCCTTGTCCCGTTTTTATAAGATAATTGCAGCCTTTGCCCCTTGCATAATTCAGCGGATGGGGGATCACAAAAACTTCCCGGTTTTGATCCAGTGCATATCGGGCGGTGATCATACTGCCACCTTTAATACCGCTCTCAATTACCAATACTCCCCGGCTCATCCCGCTTACAATACGGTTTCTCCCGGGAAAATTTACTGCATCAGGTGCAGTTCCGGGTGGGTATTCTGTTATCACTGCGCCACTATTTTCAATGATCCGGTCTGCGATGGGTTTATTTTTCGCCGGGTATATCACATCAATCCCGGAACCTAATACCGCAACCGTTTTCCCGCCTGCTTTTAGAGTGCTTTTATGAGCGATGGTATCAACTCCGTAAGCCAGGCCGCTGTTGATGCACAAACCCGCCTCTGACAGCTTTATAGCCCATTGTTCAGCCTGTTCCATTCCATATACAGACGGCCTCCGGGTTCCAATGATGGCAACACCATCCTTGTCGAGTACATTTCTGTCACCCTTTATCCATAAAAGAACAGGTGGATCGTAGATATGCCTCAGATAACCTGGATAATCTTCATCATCTATGGCAACCAGACCGGCGCCAAGTTTTTCCGTTTTATCCAGTATGGCATCAGCCTCATCCCAGCCTTTAAAGGCTGTAATATTTTTTGCGACAGTTTCCCCGATTCCGTCAATGCGCAAAAAATCGCGCATCTTCAATCTGAACAGATCTGACGCGTTATCCACCCCGCTTTTGTCCAGCAGCAGTTTGATGCGCCTCAACCCTAAATCAGAAATCCGCTGAAGTGCCAGCAGTGCCCTATAATGATTCCTCCTTTTCAATTCTCTTTAGCTTCTCCCAAATTTTCTCTTTTAATATTTCGATGTTGTGCCCCGTGGCAGATGAAATTTCGATTAACTCAATATTATCCTCAATCTGAACCGGTTTATCGAGCTGGTAGCCCGGTTTTAAATCCATTTTAGTGATTGCGAGCAGGCGTGGTTTATCAAGCAGATCGGGCCGGTATTCTTTCAATTCACGAAGAAGGGAAGTATACTCAGCTTCAACGTCAGACGTGCATGCCACCATGAAAAGCAGCAGGTTATTGCGTTCGATATGCCGCAAAAAGCGGAGACCAAGTCCCTTACCCTCGTGGGCATCTTCGATGATTCCCGGGATATCTGCCATCACAAAGCTGCGGTAATCGGATGATGTTACCACGCCAAGGTTTGGCTCAAGCGTTGTAAATGGGTAATCAGCGATTTTAGGTTTCGCCTCCGACATGGCAGCGAGCAGGGTACTCTTGCCTGCATTCGGAAAACCCACGAGGCCCACATCGGCGATCAGTTTCAGTTCAATCTCTATGGTGCGTTCCTCACCCTCTTCACCCATCTGCGCGTGTTGAGGGGTTTGATTTGTGGCACTTCGAAAATGCCAGTTCCCCAGGCCACCTCTTCCCCCTTTGGCAATCACAAGCTCCTGGCCGTCATTGGTTATTTCCCCGATTCGTTCTTTCGTATCAGCATCATAAGCGATGGTACCAAGCGGCACTTCAAGGATTTCCGTTTCACCGTCTTTCCCGGTTTTTCGTGAACTGCCCCCATGTTCTCCGTGCTTCGCTTTAATAAATTTCCGGTATCTAAGGTCGAGTAATGTGTTAAGCTGAACATTTCCCTTTAATACCACATCTCCTCCCTTGCCCCCATCGCCACCATCGGGCCCACCTTTTGGGACAAATTTTTCCCTTCGAAAATGGGCCATGCCACTCCCGCCATTACCCGCATTGACATAAATTTTGGCGTAATCAGCGAATCTCATATTCGATTTTTTGATGAGTCAGAATTGAAGACCGGAATAAAACCGGAACTCAATCAATTATTTATTCTCCAGAATTCTTAATAACAGTGATATTTTCTTTTTGAGTTTGGGTCTTTTCACAATAAAATCGAGAAATCCGTGCTCAAGCAAATATTCGGAGGTTTGGAAATCATCTGGCAGGTCTCTCCCGATGGTCTGGCGTATTACACGAGGCCCTGCAAATCCGATCAGCGCACCCGGTTCACCTATATTAAAGTCGCCCAGCATGGCATAACTGGCCGTAACCCCTCCTGTGGTTGGATTGGTCATTACTGATATAAACGGAACTTTCTCTCTTTCAAGAAGGGCAAGCTTTGCCGAAGTTTTTGCAAGTTGCATCAGGCTGTATACGCTCTCCATCATTCGGGCTCCACCCGACTGTGATATGATGATTAATGGGGTTTTTGTTTCACGGGCATGATCGATGGCCACTCGCAGGCGTTCTCCCACAACCGAACCCATACTGCCCCCAATAAATGCAAAATCCATGCAGGCGATTATGACATCGCGTTTGTCCAGCTTACCGACTCCAACCCTGCACGCATCAGTTAAGCCGGTTTTTTCCTGTGTCTGTTTTAAACGGTCGGAGTATTTTTTCCGATCTACAAACTCAAGAGGATCAGTTGGCAGAATGTCACCTGCAATTTCCTTATAACTGCCGTTATCAAACAGAAATGAAAAATATTCCTGACTCCCTATCCTGAAGTGGTAACCACTGAGCGGGTCAACCCACACATTTTCCTCAAGTTCACGCCGGTGGATGGTTTCACCTGTTGTGGGAACTTTAATCCAGATCCCCTCCGGCATATCCTTTTTCTTGCTTGTTTGAATGTTAGTGTCTTTTCTTTTAAACCACGACATAACGATATATTAAGTTTTAGAACTCCTAAAATAACGAATAAAGCCCGAAGCAAAAATCATTAATCAAAAATTTTAAAAAATGGCTTATCAAGTGCCAGTGTTTTTAAAATTTAATTTTCTTGCCAAAAATGGTAAAAAAATCAAAAAACAAGCACCAAAATTCAAACATTTTGGAATTTGGAATTTGTGTTTTGCCCCGAAGGGATCACTTTGTGGAAAATTTCAGTTTATCCCGGTTAGTAGATTCCTAATCAAAACAGAGAGAGATCAACCAACACTCGTGTTATTCACCTGGCTCATGGTAAGATAATCCGGCTCAAACCTTTCTACATCAGCTTTTTCAAAATGGGATTTAATAAGCGGGTGGTACCAGCCTAAAATAAGGTTTTTTGCAGTGATGGCTTCTGTGCCATGACACCTTATCCCCTCTCTGATTTCCGGGCTCAACCGATCCCAGCCGGTTCCTGTGATGATTTCATGATTATTTATTTCCTGCTCCAGGTCATCAATCTTACGAACCGCAGGATTTGTGATTCTTAGTAAACCGCCCTGTGTTTTTTCAATTTTTTGATAATAGAGATGCTCCCGTCGCGCATCAATAACGGAGTGAATGATACCAGGAGGTGCATCAATGTATGGCACTGCAAAACTGAGCAGTGTTGGCAGCGTGTAGAGTAGTACATGTTGCCGGAAAAGGAGTCCTTTTATCGCAGCGGCACCAATTCTCAGCCCAGTATAAGAGCCGGGACCATTACTGAAAAGGACAGCTTCCAGATCTGATATGCCGGCATTGTGGCGGTCTAAAAGTTCTCGAATAAATGTGAATGTATATTCTGAATGAACACCTTTCCCTTCGATTCGTTCTTCTGTGACACTTAACGGATTCATCGCAAGAGCAACGGAACAAACCGGTGTTGATGTTTCGATGGCAAGTATCATAACCGTTGATTTTCGATAAACCAGACATCGTTGCTTAAATCAACCCAGCGTGCATACATACGCCTTAACTGGCTGTAAACGTCGGCCGGAAACTCCTTCCGATTGATTTCGATATCGAAGGAATATTCGATGGTGTTTCGCTCTGTAAGATATTCTTCAAAAAGACGTGCCCCAACAAGGCTGGTTGTCCGTGTTTCGCCGGATACATCAAATGAGAACCCGTCGGGCAGTTCAATTTTATAGTGAATGTTTAGTAATTCTGGCGCATCCAGCGTAATAGGCGCCCTCCGTTCTGTTGATTCAAATGGGTTTCTGAAGAGGTATCCCACAATCATCGGCCGGAATTCGATACCCTCAGTAAATGTGATCGCGTAATCGGGAATGGTAAAATTAGTCTCGACGCGCACTATGTCGTTGTCCTGCCCGTCGATGGTGATCCGGTTTTGTTCCAGCACTGCATCGCTGTACACATCAAAAAATGTTTCGGAAATTATTTCACGAAGGGATGATCCGCGTTCTATATTCTGGCGAATTTGCTGAGATGGATATCCTCTCGTTTCAGCTTCCAGCCTGCCGGTGAGCGAGCCATCATGGGTAAGCCGGGCATCCACAAAAATATCAAGGCTGAAAACGCTGCGGTCAGGTGTTATATCGATCCATTGATGAGCTTTTTCTGTGAGTACCATCCCCTGTTCGTTGTAAGAATCAACCGGAATCAGGTTGGGCAGGCTGTGCGGAAAGGATGCATCCATAAAAAAGGTTTCATCGTCAATTTCACTTACAATCAGCATGCTGTTGAACTGAAAAAGTGATGGAAAAGATTTGTTGATGCGCCCGAATTCACGAGCAGAAAAGTAGAGTGGTTTGGCGTCGAGCCCGGCACCTCTTAGCATTGCCAGCAGCACAAGGTTTATCTCCGCCTGGGTAGCCGGTTCTCCTGCCATCACATGATCCAGGCTGCCATCCGCAAACACAGAACGCTGTCCGTTAAATTGAACTGAACCATTTACAGTTTTAAAAATATTTGTCATAGCTGCTGTATCGGATGGCGATTCTTCAGCAATATCACTACCAAGCGTCATCAGTGCCGTGTAATTGTCTGTAAAGTAAAACGGGTTGTGATTGCGTAAAATTTGCGCGGCAACAAACTCCCAGCTGTTTTCAAGAGGCTGCCGGGGCTGCCCGAATTCACTGATCTGAAAGCGCAGTTTAGAACGGATATCGTCAATAGATGAAACATAACTCGATACATCCAGCGGCGGGATGTTACCTGCACTCCATTTCTGGATATATACCGGCTCGGGACGCCGGTATGTGAAAATCATCGGTACGCTGCTGGTATCCACACGCTGCTCTTCATACTTTAATTCAAAATCCACATTCTCTTTTACCGTTTCGTAACGTGCAAAATTTGAATTTTGCAGGTAAAATGAAGCCTGACGGGTCGGGACCCGGTGTGAGAGGTGAAAATCGGGCAGTTCTTCAATATACCGCCTTTCAAGTGTGTATTTGTATTCGATAATGGAACCTTTCTGAACATCGGGCATCTCGAATTCGATAATTTTGTAGCGCGAATTTAAATCCACAATACGTGTGTCATTCCGTTGAAGATAGCTTCTAGTACCATCGGTATGATGAGTGATTCCCTCCAGGTTCACAATCCGTTCAATATCATCGGCAAAATAAAACGGGATGCCCACCATTGCTGCTTCGGCAATATCAAACGGATCATCACTGAATACTTTGATGCGAATCAGGTAATCAATCATAGCCACAAGATTCCGGCCTGTCTCAGGTAACCGGACAAATGACTGTTTTCTAAGGTATTCGTATGGATAGGAATGATCTGGCTCGTAAAAAAATTCTTCGTCCGGTATCACTCCAAAATGATCAAAGATCTGAAGCTTTTCAAGCTCCTCTAGATTCTGCTGAGCAGCAGAATCAGGGGGTAAGTAAATCAGAAAACAGGCCAGCAGACCAAGCAAAAAAAAGAACCTCATAGATTGATATTAAATCAATAATTTAAAGAATACATGGCCTATGAAGGCATACACATTTTCAGATTCGGGTTATTCTTAAATTCAGAACGTTTATTTATTTATCGTATTTACACAAAATTGTCCTTTGTTGTAAACACCAATGGCACGGCCTGTAAGTTTTTCACCTATATAAGGTGAATTTCCTGATTTTGACCTAACCACACGGGCCGAGTAAATCCACTCCTCGTCTGTATTAAACAGTGTAAGATTCGCTTTATTACCTGCTTCTAAACGTGGCACTTCAATATTTAATATTTTCCGGGGATTTTGAACCAGTTTTTCCAGTATTTCCGGAAGTGAAAGCACACCCGGCTGCAATAATCGTTTTACGCAAATACTCCAGGCAGTATCCAGTCCGATGATCCCATTTGGCGCATATATAAATTCCACCTCCTTCTCTTCGATGGAATGCGGGGCATGGTCGGTGCATATCACTTCAATTGTTCCGTCAACCAAGCCCTCGATCATTGCGTTCACATCATCCTGTGTTCGCAGCGGCGGGTGCATTTTAACATTTGTGTCAAACCGCCGTCGTTCCACCTCTTCATCGGTAAGATCGAAATGGTGAGTACAAACTTCCGTGGTTACATTAAGGCCGTCGGCTTTTGCTTTTCGAACAAGATCTACACCTTTTCGTGTACTGATGTGTGCAACATGAACATGCCCGCCGGTAAATCCGGCAAGGAAAATATCCCGGGCAATCATTACTTCCTCAGCTATGGAGGGAGTTCCCTCGAGACCAAGCCTGGCTGATACCTCGCCCTCGTGCATGTGACCAGGCCGTGACAAATCCAAATCTTCTTCGTGGTTGATAATCGGCACGCCCAGCATGGAAGAATACTCGAGTGCCACACGCATCACCTGTGAGTTATAAACCGGGTCGCCATCGTCGCTGAAGGCAACTGCACCGCCATTTTTCATGTCGGCCATTTCAGCTATGGATTTACCGGCCCGCTCTTTGGTGACACAGCCGATAGGATGTACTTCTACCAACTGTCTTTTGGATTTATTTTTGATAAACTCCACCACATCACGTGTATGGATGGCCGGTTTGGTATTGGGCATACAGGCCACTTCAGTAAAACCCCCGAACATGGCCGAACGGCAACCCGTCTCGATTGTTTCTTTGTGTTCGTAACCCGGCTCCCTGAAATGAACATGCATATCCATCCAGCCTCCGCTAACATAAGCGCCGCCGCCGTCAAAGAGTTCTTCTCCATCATTTTGATCCAGCCCGGAAGATATTTCAACAATAATTCCGTCTTTGATCCTGAGGTCAAGGGTTTCTTCACCCTGATAGCCGGTGCCCACAGGTTTTACGTTTTTGATCAGCAGGTTAGGGGTCAGATTCATTTCACCAAAATTTCATTTTATTTTAAGTGAAATATAGGCTGATTTGACGGGAAAAACGATGCCGAATTGCTTGGGAGTTACCCCATTTTTATTCTTCTGAAATTTTCTCAACATCTACAATATAAATTGCTTCTCCCTTTCTGATATCCACAACTCCGCTCACTACTCTGAGTAAATCCCCTTTTTCGAAAGGGAGATCAAGCTGAAATGGTTCTTGTGATACAGGCGTTGCCCCACCTTCATTTTCCCATTTTGACTGAAGCTCGTAATAACGCGCCGCACTCTCGGGTATATTCAGTTTAATTTTAATCTGCTTAATCGTTGGTTCCATAATTCTCTGATTTAATCCATTCACTGTTTTTACATACACACATGTTAACATAACCGATGCGCCAATCATTCTCTACGTATATCATTCAAAGTATAAACTGAAAGCTGACGGCTGATAGCCTTTAGTTTTGTTGGCCGTGAATCAAATTAACAATCAGGACAATTCAGTACACATAACGATTCCTGTAGTTCCTAAATCATAACAGCTGTAACACCAAATATATCATATGCTAATCTAATGCCTGTTTAAGATCCGCGATGATGTCCTCAGCTGATTCAATTCCAACCGACATACGGACCAATCCGTCTGTAATTCCTGCAGATTCACGGATCTCCTTTTTCATAACAGCATGAGTCATGGTAGCCGGATGCTGAATCAGTGTGTCAACAGTGCCAAGGCTCACGGCAAGTGATGCAAATTTTAAACGATTCATCAATTCAATACCGGCGTCAAGACCTCCATCCAATTCAAAAGAAATCATACCACCACAACCGTTTATCATTTGTTTTTTAATGATTTCAGCATCAGGGTGAATTGCTGAGCCTGTATACCAGATTCGATGTATTTTGGGATGTCTGAATAGAAATTCCGCCACCTTTTTCCCGTTTATATTGTGTTGTTTCATCCGGAGAGGAAAGGTTTTTAAACCCATCAGGGTGAGCCATGCATCAAACGGACCTGCGATACCGCCAAAATTTTTACGATACGTTTTCATGTTTGAATGTTCAAAAAATCCCTTTCTTGCCACAAGTGCGCCACCTATGATAGTACCGTGACCATTTATGTATTTTGTTGTTGAATGAGCCACAATGTCTGCACCCCATTTTAAAGGACGCATATGATAAGGTGTGGCAAAAGTATTATCAACCATAACGAAGGCTCCGGCTGCGTGAGCCAATTCCGTAATTCTTTCTAGATCACAAACCCGCATGGTCGGGTTTGCAATGCTTTCGAGATAAACAAGAGAAATGTCATCATATTGTTTTAAAGCAACTTCCAAAGAATTAAGGTCGTTTGGGTTGATATTAATCACCTCAATATTAAACTGTGGGGCATTTTCCTGTAAAAACTGAGAAGTACAGCCATATAGAGTTTCTTGTGCCAGTATTTTTTTCCCGGAAGCAATTGCCATGATACCCGTTGTAATTGCTGCCATTCCTGATCCAAAAAGCATACCCTCTGTTTTTTCTTCTATATCCAGACCTTCCATGTCGGCAATGATTTGCTCAGCCTTTTCAACAGTCGGATTACCCAATCTTGAATAGCTATGTGTTGCTGAGCTCTCTTCATGTGCAAAAAAACGCCGCCCTTCTTCAGCATTTTTAAACGTAAATGCAGATGTCTGATAAATGGGCATCACATGTGAACCATACGGATCATTACCGGGATGATCTGCCCGGGCGCATATCGACTCAAGAGTTCTTTTTTGTTTCAACTCTGTTTCCATTCTCCGTCACCAATATTTTTGATTGCTCTTTCAATACCGAAAGCACTATACTTGTATAAATACGTTCTACTCCCGGCACCTGTGTTAATTTTTTCCTGAGAAATTGTTCATATTCTTTGGTATCCTTTACCACAATGTGAAGAAGGTAATCGTACTCTCCCGTAGTGTTATAACAGGCAAGAATTTCGGGCAAATCACCCATGTGTTTCGAAAATTCTTTCATCTCTCCAAGCTGGTGAACTGATAGTTTGATTGAACAGAATACTGTTAACCCTTTATCAACCGACTCCCTGTCGATCCAGGCAGTATATCCTTTGATAACTCCCTCTCTTTCCAGACGCTTAACCCGTTCGAGGGTTGGAGTGGTGGTAAGCCCAATCCTCCTTGCAAGATCGTTGTTTGTAATCCGGCCGTTATCCTGAAGCAACTCAATAATCTGCCGATCAGTCAAATCTAATTTAACAGACATTTGAAGAATTTTATCCTGTTTATATTGTCAATATACAGAATAATATCCTGTAAATAAATGATATTTCGGATAATGATACAGATTATATCGCTTCTGTTAGTACTGGCGGTAATAATCTTGCCAATTACTTAAACCCGGATTAAGCGATAGACTTCGGAAGTCTTTTTCGTCTATTGCTTAATTTGGGTTAAAAACAGATTCGATTACCGGCCCAACGGGCTTTTGATTAACGTATTCAAGCCCAAGAAACCGGGCCACCGTTTTTGCTACCTGTTTCTGATAAAGCTGCATCGGTTCTTTGACGATGCCGGTTGCAGGTGAGTCGGGGCCGATAACGGCAATCCAGATTTCTTCTGAGCCTTCTATACGAGACCCGTGATGCCGCCAGTGATCGATGGGATCGGTACCCCGGCCATGGTCGGTGGTGATAATAAGGGTGGTTTTGTCTTTGTAAACCGGATGGGACTGCACCATCTCCCAAAGTTCACGTATGAAAGCGTCTGTCTGCCGGGCAGAATAGAGGTAAGCCTGGTAATTGCCATCGTGGGCAAAGTCGTCGGTTTCGCCATATGCAATGTAAACCAGGCGCGGTTCATGTTTACGGATATGCTCAACAGCATAGTGATGTGTGAATGCGTCGAGCCGAACCGTACCCCACGGGCTGGGAATCTGGTGAAGCAGTTTATTTAAAAATACTTCCCGATCGGTGAGATCATCCCCTTCAACCGGGTCAAAACCGGCATTTACGGGAATTCCGCTTCGTTCGCTATTAATGATATAGGGAAAAACATCCCAGGAACCGAAAGCGGCTACTTTACCCCTGAATCCCGGCTGATTATTCACAAATTCCAGAACAGTGGTATTGGGATTCGGAATTCTGGCATTGCTGTTTATTTCTTCATCAACATAACCCACCAAAATCTCACTATAACCGGGATAGGAAAAATTAAGCCCGTTGGCCACATCTACCCTGTTACCAAATGCACGGTTACCGTAAAGCTGCCCTTTTTCCACGATTACACTCCAGAAAAATGGCATCAGCAGCTGCTTCCTTACATCAGGGTCATCATCCCAAAATGCTTCTGTAAGATCTTCAGAATTGCGCACATAGTCTTCGTGGGAAATCAGTTTTTCATCCGCACCGGTGTAGAGTTCCTGCCAGCGTAACCCATCTAATGTTATCAGGAAAACATTTTCCGTTTTTAATGGATTTTGTGCAAATAGCTGTGTTCCAAAAATGAGAATAATTAGAGAAAACAGGATTTTTTTCATATCAACATCACAGTTTTTTTAATATGGTTTTACTGGTAATTAAATGGCAGAGGGGTGGGCGAAACCGAAGATTAGAGTAATCACGTAACAGAACAACAGAGAAATAATTTTGCTTTCCTGATTTATATCTAATCAACATGTAACAGATCCTTAATCATGTGTGAATGCATGTTTTACAGGACGTGCAATCCAGCCTTCAGGCGGCTCAATACCAAAAATATATGCAATGGTCGCGGCGGTATCATAGGTATTGATAAATGGCCCAAGGTCTTTGCCCACTGTAACACCTGCGCCGTATATGATCCATGGGATCAGAATCTCATCATCGGTTGACCCTCCATGGCCAGTGCCTACTCCTCCGTGATCGGAAGAAATCATCACAACAGTCCTCCCTTTTATACCACTCTCTTCGATTGCAGCAAGTGTAGTCCCTATCAGGCTGTCGGCATGCTGAACGGAATTGTAATATTCCTGTGAACCGTGAGCAAAACGGTGTCCGAAATGATCCACATGATCGAGCTGGATAAAAAGAAAATTGGAGCGTTCGGCCAGAATGTGTTGATTGGCTTCATGCATGGTATCTTCCGCCCATAAAACCCGGTCTTCGGTAGTTTCACGGGGTAGGTCGGGCATATAAATGGTATCCACAAAATCGTGTTCAAAAAGGCGGCCGAATCCCGGCCAGTCGTAGAATGATGCTGTGGAAAGCCCCGGTTTTTGGCTTTTCAGTGCATAAAAAACAGTGGGGAAAAAACCTCCCGGGCCCATTGTGGTTGGCGTAATCTGATAGTCGTCCTGTTCCCAGCTGTTCGACGTAATACCGTGTTGCTCCGGTCCTGCCCCCATAATCATAGACGCCCAGTTCGGGCTGCTGTTTGTAGGCATTACTGCCCGGGCAGTAAGGGTGGATGCCCCGTTTTGCATCATATAGTCAATATTTGGGGTGTGGGCATTCCGGATTCCATCGGGGCTGAGTGCATCCACCCCGATAAAAATAACATGGTCGATCCCGTTAATTCCTCTATTAGTCTCACCGTTTTGATTTGATGAACATGAGACAGCCAGAAACAAGACTATAGTACTGATTATGATGATACTGGTATGCTGAATACTTTTTTTCATAACAGTTGGTTTGTAAATAATTGATGCACTTTTTTTTAATTTTTAACGCAGATGAATCAGTCCAGATACGTTTTGTTTTGCCACAATGATTATCACAAAGGTTTATCTGTGTAACTCTGTGTCATCTGTGGCAACTATTAATCAAATTGAGGTTAAAATTATCATTTAAAAAGCGGTTCATACACCGAATCGATCTGGTAATACTGAACCCCGAGGCTAAGCAGCCGCTCCACATCCTGTTTGGCGCCCTCCCATGTATCTTGCCCCGCCTGTACATACCTGAATTCGTTCACAGCCGCCACTACAACTACGTTCAATTCATCTGCTTTTTTGATCATCTCTTCGGTTAACTGACTTGCCAGCATAAAGAGGTGATACCTGCCACTCACATCTTCTCCGGCATTCGCCGCTTCCACCATGCCGTTAAAGCCAATGGAGTGCGAGGTGCGATCGTAAAAATACTCTTTGGCCTGGGCACTGCTGAGAATGTAGGTGGTTTCCACGAGTCCGTGCCGGATCAGCGCCTCTTCAATTTCCCGGTAAAAACCTTCAGAGAGATCATTCCCTTTTACATCGAGCATAAGTTTTGTGCGGCCTGCTGCGAGTTCAGCGGCTTCGGAGAAAAGAATCGGCCTGTCGCCGTCAATATATGACCGGAGCTGTTTGATTTCATTCCAGTCCATTTCTTCAACTCGACGGGGATCATTATAAAAACGAAGGAAATCAGCATCATGATGAAGAATTGCCCTTCCATCCCGCGTTTCACGAATGTCCACTTCAAGCATCCAGTAACCCCGCTCAATCGCTGAAAGCATGGCTGCCCGCGAATTTTCGGCGTGATCTTCATCTACAACACCGCCACGGTGAGCAATTAAAAAAACATCCGGGTTCTCTGGCTGCTGTCCCTTCAACATTTCCGGCTGAAGGGACAGAATTACAGCAATTATGAGACAACAACAAATTCTGATCATTGAAAACAGCAGGTTAGAATTTGCGGTCCCAGTCACGAATCCAGCGCTCCACAATCACCTTGGTCTGCGTGTAAAACTCCACAGCATGATGCCCCTGAGCGTGCAGGTCTCCGAAAAAGCTCTCCTTCCAGCCGCTGAACGGGAAGTAGGCCATGGGTGCTGCCACCCCGATGTTAATCCCGATATTCCCGGCTTTCGCTTCGTACCGGAACTGTCTTGCTGCAGCACCGCTGCTTGTAAAGAGACATGCCATGTTCCCGTATGTCTGGCTGTTGATCAGATCGATGGCATCATCCACCGTATCCACATGCATCAGGCCAAACAGCGGACCAAAAATTTCGGTTTTGGCTATGGAACTACCTGGAGCAACGTCATCCATGATGGTTGGGTATGCCCAGTAACCACCCTTGTACGATTCAACATTCTTACCGCGGCCATCAACCAGGATGCGGCCACCTTCTTTTGCCCCGGTTTCAACATATCCGTAAACGCGCTCCCTGCTTTGTGCCGAAATAACCGGCCCCATTTCGGTATCATTATCGAGGCCATACCCTACTTTGAGGCTCGCGGCCTTCTCCGTGATGGCCTTTGTGAACGGGTCCCTGGCGCTTCCAACCGTAACGGCAAGAGAGTTCGCAAGGCAGCGCTGGCCTGCACAGCCAAATGCTGAATCACCAACGATGCGTGTGGTCATGTCCATATCGGCATCGGGCAGTACAATTACCATATTTTTTGCCCCGCCCTGTGCCTGTACACGTTTTCCGTTAGCCGATGCCGTGGTGTAAATATGTCTTGCCACCGGTGTTGAACCGACAAAACTAACCGCTCTTATCACAGGATGTTGCAGCAAAACATCAACCGCCGTTTTATCACCGTTAACAAGCTGCACCACACCGGGCGGCAGATCCAGCTGATCGATCAGCTCGAAGATTTTAACGGCCGACATTGGCACCTTTTCACTTGGTTTCAAGATAAAACAGTTCCCTGAAGCGACTGCATATGGCAGAAACCATAAGGGGATCATCGCCGGAAAGTTGAACGGCGTGATGGCCGTTACCACACCCAGCGGCTGGCGAATCATGTGTTCGTCGATTCCGGTAGCGATATCCTCGTTATTGGTTCCCTGCATCAGCATAGGCATGCCGCACGAATTTTCTACGTTTTCGATACCCCTGCGAATTTCACCGATGCTCTCTTTATACGTTTTTCCGCATTCATTTGTAATGATTCTGGCCAGGTCGTCGGCGTGCTCTTCCAACAGGTTTTTAAAATGAAACATATACTGGATTCGCTTTGTTACAGGTACACGGCGCCATTCATCAAAAGCTGTTTCGGCTGCAAGAATGGCCTCTTCAACTTCCTGCTTTGAAGAGATCGGCACGTTCGCTATTGCTTGCCCGGTAGCCGGGTTTATCACTTCCCCGGTTTGGCCTGATTCCGAGTTTCTCCACAGGCCATTAATGTAATTTTTAAGTTTATTTACTGAATTCATTCGATCTTAGGTTTAATGATTTCTGTTGTTGATCCTTTTCTACCGTAGCTATTTTGTTTGGATACTGGATACTGGATGCTGGATGCACGTTTTGGGATTTATCCTGATATAAATATCCATGAAAACGATTTCATAATTGGAATATAGGCATTTAATCAAAGTAATTCTTTAATCCTGATATTTTTCCAGTACACTTTTTGGCCTTTCGCCCACCATGAAATCCCGCCATGAACCTGGAGCCCGATATGTCCCTGATCGCCTAACTGTTCATAAACCCGCTCTTTATCAAAACGCGGGTGGATATTCGCAGCTGCATCGAATTTGCCGATCATTACACCATTAATCCATGTGGTAATAATAGGGTATTTGCCTTCGCAGCGTATGCGAAGTTCATTATATTCATTTAGTTTCCATGCAGCACGCCACTGTTCCATGGTACAGGCATAACGGTCTGGGTTTTCATCAAGATCCGGATAGAGATCAAATGGCCTCATTTCAAGATCAACAAGGTTACCGTCATTATCAAAAACACCAAAATGCCTGAACGGTTCGGTGCGCCAGGCTCCTGTTCCCTGCCCGTACAAAAATCCGCTAATGCCGCCATTGTTGGGTTCATCATGATAGTCAACGTAAACCTGGTAAGAGTCGCCATTGTGTGCCGAGCGAAGAAAAACCCCTGAATCGCATCCCCATTCAGGTTTTACATCAAGTATGAGTTCGAAATCGCTGTATTTTTTGTCAGTTAGCAGCACTCCACCGTTTCCTGAACCGGGAGGATCCTGCTCGCAAACAATCGTCCCGTTTTCCACTTTCCAGCTTGCACCATTAATGTGCCATCCATCCAAATTTCTTCCATTAAAAATGGAGACGAAATCATCATCACAAGCTTCAGGCAGTTTCGCTTCATTCTTTATAGCTGAGGATAAACCGATTGCCGTGGTTGCACTAAGGCCGGCAGTAAGGACAGTGGTGGATTTAAGAAACTGGCGGCGGTTAATCTGGTTATTCATAGGTTCAGGAGTTTGGTTTCTGTTTTATGGTATTTTTAATTCTAAATTGAGCAATAGTGTCCTTGATTTTTTGATTCTTACTTAAATTTTTAAAGAGCTGTCTAAGAGTAAATGAAAGCTGTCACCTATCAGCATTCAGCTGAAAGACGCTAGCTGATAGCTGAAAATAAGCACCTTATCTAATACATTTTCCGGGTTTAATGCTTGAATTCAAGATCAGCCACAACAGGCAGATGGTCGGACGGGAAATGGCCATCGCGGATATCTGCAAGAATACCGTGCTGAATTACGGAAAAATTCGTGTCTACAAAAATATAATCGATACGCCGGTCGGGATAAATTTCCCGGAACGCGTTCCATGTTGATGTAGGCCCATGATGGCCGTAACGTGAGTGGTAAAACCCATCGAACAATTCCACTCTTACAGGTCCGAGTTCCGGATCGGCAAGAATTTTGTATGGATCCTGGCTCTCTACAGCGTTCAGGTCGCCCATCACAATCACAGGATCGCCACCAGAAAGTTCAGAGACTTTTTGAAGGATCAGTTTAGAGCTGTTTCGGCGTGCTTCCTGGCCCCTGTGGTCGTAATGGGTGTTGAAAACTATAAATCGTCTGTCGTTTTTTTTGTCGTATAAGCGGGCCCATGTCACAATCCTTGTGATGGCAGTATCCCATCCCATACTGCCGGGCACATCCGGAGTTTCGGAAAGCCAGAAGGTGCCATCTTCAACCAGGTCGAAGCGGTCGGATTTATAGTAGATGGCACAAAACTCGCCGGCTTCACCGCCGTCATCACGGCCAATTCCAACCCAATCGAATTCCGGCAGCATTTCATCAAGATCCCTAAGCTGGTTGATAAGCCCTTCCTGAGTGCCAACGATGTCGTTTTTATGAAAACGGAACATGCTGGCAACAAAATCCTTACGATGCGGCCAGGCATCGGGCCCATCAGCCGGATTATCGAAACGGATATTGAAAGACATCACCCGCATTGGTTCATTGATTGTGGTTGATCCACCTGAAGTTCGGCCTGTCTCAGTACATGAAGTGGCTGAAATGAGAAAAAATATAAGGCTTAAAAAAATGATGATATATTGACTGTTTGAAAGCATGGTATTTTTTGTTGTAATTAAGGTGTGATTGTCCTGGTGATTCCTGCTGAATCGAAGAACGTTATTTCCCGCATCATCCCGGTCAAAAAAACCGATCTCGCAGATTGTGATAAATAACCTGATCCGCGATAAAATTCCACTTTTTCCTGACTTCCATCCTGAAAAGTAATTATTGCCGATGTTTCGGACTCTTCTGCCCTTAACTGCTTATAACCATCAGAATGTACGATTTCAAACATTTCAGCCCGGCCATCATTTCTTGCGCTCAATACCCGTTTCCCTCCGGCCAAACCGCCAATCGTTACCAATGATTTTCCATCCTGGTCCAGAAAAAAGCCACTCTCATCATAGCCAATGGGCTCAAAATTTCCGGTGCCGTCACCCCTCAGCATCAGTCCGCTGAAGGCATTGTAACGGCCAATAAATACGTCAGTAGAAAACGAGTTTCCTGTGAGAAGAATATCCGTGTAACCATCGCCGTCAAAATCTCCCGAAATCATCCCATAAACCGGGGCAAACTGAGCCTCAATTGGCAATGGTTTTACATCAAAATCTTTCCCCCCCCGATTTAGAATGATGCTCGACTGAAATGTGTGGATGCTGTAACTTTGTGCCTCGTTCAATTGACGGGCAGTTAAAATATCACCCAGTGCTGCTTCGCCGTATGATGCATAGGTTGGAAACCGGCGGGCCATTTCCGGCATTTGCATCATAAAATCATCCCGCAGGTGAATCGGGTGGCGTTCACCTGCTATGATCTGGCTTATAACGGGATCCACAATACCATTGCCGTTAAAATCATTAATATGTATTTGTACAGGGCCTTCTTCCCTGTTCCGAAGCAAGGAATTCAGGCCGAGGTTTCCGGCCACATAGTCTGTATAACCATCCTGGTTAAAATCAGCTGCTGTGATACTGTTCCACCATCCTACAGTTTCTGCCAGGCCAAGATTTTCGGTTACATTTACCAGGTGGCCACCGCGATTTTCGAAAACAGTTATTGGCATCCATTCGCCTGCCAGGATCAGATCCTGCCAGCCATTGTTGTTATAATCCGACCATATAGCCGCAGTAACCATCCCTGTATTCTTCAGCCCGGGCGCAACTGTATCCGTTACATCTACAAATTTACCGTCAGAGAACTTCAGGATTAAACTCTCCGGTTTTTGAGGGTAGTGATTTGGCACCACCCTGCCACCGACAAAAAGTTCAAGATTGCCATCATTATCCAGATCGGCTGCAATCACAACGGAAGTGCTCGCCCTGATGTCGGGCAATGCATCGGGTGAATGCAAGAACGTTCCGGAGCTGTCGCCAAAATAGAGACGGTCTCGGTAATACTGTGATCCAGGAGCAAATTCACTGCCGCCACTGGCTATATAGAGATCAAGATGGCCGTTCCCGTTGGCATCAAATAAGAGCGCCCCGGTATCTTTTTCATACGCAGGACCAACATCAATATCTTGACCCGTAAATGTACCATCAGCGTTCTGCAGGAAAATTTTTCCCGATTGTCCAAAAGCCCCGCCGATAAAAAAATCGTCCAACCCGTTTTTGTTGATATCACCCACGGCAATTCCCGGGCCGGTTCTTGAAAACTTATGGGGCAAGAGCGGCTGTATGTTAAAATCAATGAAATTATCTTCCTCGTGTACAAAATCGACACGGGCAGTTTCTGTAATGTTCTTAAAAAGAGGTTTTTTGACTGCTGCAGAATTTCTGTAGTGAACCGGGAATAATGACTGCTCCCCATAAACTACATTCGTCACACTATTTACAGGCAGTGTACTCACGACCTGCTTTTGATCATCAGGCCATATCACAACCAGCGAATCGATTTCCGTTACAGATCCCAGGCCGAAATGCACGGGTGTTGCCATTGCTGAAAGATACCCACGAGATACGGAATATTGGTGATGCAGGCTCCTACCATCGAAATAAAGTGACAACTTTGCACCTATAGCCTGGCGGTTGTGCCCGGGGCCTGAGAGCTTCACCTGTAAATAATTGTTGTCGTTTTCATTGAGGTTCCTGTAAACAAACACTTCCTGGTTGATATTGTTGATGACCAGGTCAAGACGTCCGTCATTGTTCAAATCGGCAAATGCCGCACCGGTGGAGTATGTAGGCTCCCGAAATCCCCATTCCGGGGAAACATTGCTGAACGTAAGGTCTCCGTTATTTTTGAAGAGATAGTTTCTCTCAAAAATACCCTCCAGGTTCTGTAATTCATCATAAAGCCGCTCCATCATCCGGCGGTCAAATACACCGTTTCTCAGGATGTCCATTTTAATCTTCGAGAAATCATTATCTGCCGGATTGCGCGGCAAGCCGTTAGTTATCATCAGGTCCAGCCAGCCGTCATTATCAATATCTGCGAAAAGGGCTGACCAGCTCCAATCTGTACTTTCAACTCCGGCCAACGGGGCAATATCCGTAAACACCGGGTGGCCAAGTGGGGTAAGGCCATTATTCAGTTGCAGTACGTTCCGTTTTACCTGTGGTTCATATCCCATTATTAGCTGGGACAGATACCGTTCGTAACCGGCGGATTCATACATCTGCTTGAGCCTCCGGTTCGATTCCGGCAGCATATCTAAGGTGATGATGTCCATAAGGCCGTTGTTGTTGATGTCACCAAAATCTGTACCCATCGATGCATAGCTTTGATGGCGAAAATAATCGGCTGCCCGGTTTGTGAATGTGCCGTCGCCGTTGTTGATGTAGATGATGTCGTTCGGTAGAAAATCATTGGCCACATGAATATCCGGCCATCCGTTCCCGTTGATGTCGAACACATTAATACCAAGCCCGTAGCCTTCAATCAGAATTCCTGCTTCCGTTGATACGTCGGTAAAAGTTCCATCACCATTATTCCTGTACAATCTGTCGGTGTTGATATGTTCCCCGTTAAGCAGTTTTGGTTTGATCACATTGGGAGGTACATCACCATGGCCATTGTTGAGTACATACAGGTCAAGAAACCCGTTTTTATTATAATCAAAAAAAACTGCCTGAGTCGAAAATCCGGTATCAGCGATCCTGAACTCCCGTGCACTTTCGGTGAATGTTCCGTTGCCGTTATTTATGTAGAGTTCGTTTGCACGGCGGCCGGGATCAGCATACGGCCCGCCAAAGCTGATATAGATATCCAGCAAGCCGTTGTTGTTGATATCAACAAGTGTTACACCGCTTGCCCATTTCCCTTCCGTTTGGATCCCTGATTGGCCGGTAATGTCGATAAATCGAAAACCACCCTCATTTTGAAAGAGGCGGCTTTTACCCATATTCGAGGCGAGAAAAATGTCATTATATCCGTTGTTGGTAATGTCACCAATGGCCACCCCGGCACCGTTATAAAGCATTTCGAAAGTGACAATGTTCAGATCTACACTTTCATCCACCTGGTTTACAAATAAGATTCCCGTTTCAGACGATCTCAATAGTTCGAACATTTCAGAAGGAACATCTTTACCGCTTTTACATCCCTGGCATGTAAAACAAAATATTACAACCATTGAGAGTAAAATTCGTGTTGAATACTGAGAATAAAACATAAACATGTGATGACATGAATGGGAGATCCATCCCTCAAACCTAACCCGGATGTACCGAAATTCCCGAAGCACAAATTCCAAATTCCAAATTGCTAATATCAATTTTTATCTGATTTTTCGGAACAATAAAGCCAGAATTGCTGGTAAAAAATGTTTGAAATTTGATGCCTGGATTTTGAAATTTCTTCCAATTTTGGTCAAAATATAAATTTAAAGGCACTAATCGTTCGGCAGCACAAAAACCACAAATGAATCACCTGGCTCAGTAACCAATTTACGGTGACCCTGCCCGCAATAGAGACAGTTACCACCCACACCGATCACCACGTATTGTTTGCCATTAATTTCATAAGTGCTTGGTGTGGCAAATGCACCGGTTTCGAGTTCGGTTTCCCATAAAATTTCACCGGTATCTTTATCAAAAGCGCGGAACATTCTGTCGCGGGTGGCGGCGATAAAAATTAGTCCTCCAGCCGTAACCACCGGGCCTCCCAGGTTTTGTGTACCGGTTGGCGGTATCCCCCTTTCAGTAAGTTGTTTATACTCGCCCAACGGAACCTGCCAAAGAATTTCACCCTGGTTGAGGTCGATCGCATTTAAGGTTCCCCAAGGCGGTTTAATGGCAGGAAAACCTTCCTCATCACGGAACTGGTAGTAATTCCTGTGAACATACGGGGGAATATTTGACGTTTGTGCATCTACATCAGCAGTTTCTTTGGTTTCGATGTCATACAAAAATGAGATGATGGCATTCAATTCATTTTCATTGAGTGAAAGTGGCGGCATTGCTCCCCTCCCTTCCACAATTACAGAGGCAGCTTCATCGGTTGAAATATTCTCTTCTATATTGAGTAACTCGGGAAATGGCGGCACTCCTTCACGGTTAAAACCGTGGCAAACGGCACAGTGAGCTGTATAGAGCTGTTCACCAAAAGACAGCATTCCCAGTTGAAGGGTTTCGGTTTCCACCATAGGCATTATGTATGGAATATTATTGGCATTCACATACATAATTCCGCTTGAGGGATCGTGCGCCGCGCCTCCCCACCATGCACCACCGTGCAGTCCCGGCATGATAATTGTACCCGGACTCAGGCTTGGCGGATCATAAATCCCCCTGGAACTGTATTTACGAAATTGCTCGCGTGCCCATGCATTTTTTTCGGGTGAAAGGTCTGTAAGATCATCCTCCGTTAATCCATGCATTGAGAACGGCTCCGGTTTTACGGGAAATGGCTGTGTGGGCCATGCCTGCTCTCCCAAAAGCGTGGATGGGGGTACCGGCCTGTTCTCTATCGGGAATAGTGATTCGCCTGTATCCCGGTTCAGAAGAAAAACCATCCCGGTTTTTGTAACCTGGGCAACGGCATCAACAAATTCTCCGTCGTGGTAAACTGTCATCAAATTTGGCGGTGTTGATAGATCGTAATCCCATAAATCGTGGTGCGTTGTCTGGAAATACCAGATCAGATCACCTGTTGCTGCGTTTAACGCTATGATCGCATTTCCGAAAAGGTTTTTGCCAATACGGTCGGCACCATAAAAATCGTAGGATGGCGATCCCAGCGGAACAAACACCATTCCCCGCTCATCATCAAGGCTCATACCTCCCCAGTTATTGGTTCCGCCTAGTATTTCCCATGAATCTTCCGACCATGTTTCGTATCCGTACTGCCCCGGGTGGGGAATTGTGTGAAAAATCCATTCAATTTCACCGGTTCTGACGTTAAAAGCCCTGATATGGCCTGGTGTATGCCGCTGTGGCCCCTCCGGTACCCTTCCGCCTAAAATGTATAAATCTTCATAAATAATTCCCGGAGAAGTGGGGCTGATAGAAAGCTCTTCCGCCGGTTCCCGATCGAGGCCCTGTCGGAGGTCAACCCGGCCCTCTTCTCCAAAATCCGGAAATGGCATACCGGTATTTGCATCAAGAGCATACAAATAGAATCCACGTGTAAAGAATATTCTTTCTTCTGAACCGTCAGTCCAGTAGGTTACACCCCGGTTGGCATGACTAGGGCCGTCTGCATCAAAGCTCCAGAGTTCTTCTCCGGTTTCAGCGTTTAACGCAATAATTTTAAGGGCGGGAGAGCTGATGTACATCCTGTTCCCGATAATTACGGGATTTGCCTGAATGGTTGACCGGTCCGTTTTATCACCGGTTCTGTAAATCCACGCTACTTCCAAATTATGAACATTGCCTTTGTTTATTTGCTGAAGCGATGAGTATTGGCTGTTTGCTTTATCACCGCCGGCTACATACCAGGTAATGTAATCATCGGGATTGTAGGGAAAGGTGATTTCTCTTTCGGTTTTACCGCAAGCTTGCAGAAAGCAGATTAATACAATTAAAAAGACACGATATTTATTATGCATTAAAAAAACAGGTTATGAAAGTTTCTATCGAATGATGCTACAATTCTAAAATTTTTCAGTAAAACTTAATGGAACTCCAGGGCTAATCACGTCGAACAATTGTATGACAAGCAGATTACTGTTCACCCTTACCTGATTCCGGATCAATGTGCTAATTTACAGTTCCCAGAATACTGCAAAAACTCAACTAAATAAAAAGGAAGGTTTTTGATCGCCATCAGACCGATATCAAAAACCTTCCCATGGTAAACAAGTCAAAAAATCAGATCAATGGCCGGGATTTTGCTCAAGTACCCCGCCGCTGATATCAATCTGGTTTTGAGGTACAGCATAGTAATAATGGCGCGGTCGCACAAAATTTCGGGGAGGATCGAACGGGCCTCTGTCTTCGCCGTAGATGGCGACGATATCCACTATGTTTGCTTTATCCCATCGCATCAGGTCGAAATGGCGCTTGTTTTCACCTGCAAGTTCTACACGCCTTTCATGAATGATGTGCTGCATTGTAGCATTCGATACAGGAGCCAGGCCACTTCGCTGTCGAACTGCATTGAGTTCCGTATCACCATTTTGGCCAAGCCGGATTTTTGCTTCAGCAACATAAAGGTATACTTCGGCTGATCTCATAAGAGGAATATTACTATCACCACTAAGTCCACCGGCCTCCCTCCATTCCGAAAACTTTTGAAAATGGTAACCTGTAGTAGGAGACAAATCGGCTGTATATACCGTTTCCCCCCTGTCTCCACCTAAATCAAATACATCTCCGGGCCTCATGATTGAATACCCCTGTCTTGGGTCGTCGTCTTCGTATTCTTCAAGAAGATTGGGTAATGGTGCATGGAAATCCCAGCCGCCCCATGGCCTTGGCGCACTGTAAATACGGTGTGCCGGTGCATTCCAGCCTTGAGATCCGGCAACAGTAAAAAGGATTTCCGGATTATATTGCGTTTGAATCTTGAAATTTTCCTGAAAGTTAGAAGCCAACGGATAGGGTCCGCTAATTACCTGATTGCCGGTATTTATGGCATCCTGAAAACGTTCCTGGAATGTATAGAGTTTGGTTAGAAAACCCCATGCTGAGCCTTTATTTGGCCGTCCAACATTGTTGCCTGAATGCGTGAGTGGCAATAATTCTGCGGCTTGCAAAAGATCTGATTCAATTTGCGCGTGTGTCTGCTCAAGTGTGGCACGCGGTTTATTAAATTCATTATCGATTACATCCTGTTCAAGAATGAGCGGCATTCCTCCAAATAGTTTTGCAAGATACCAGTATGACATACCACGCATGAAGTGTGCTTCTCCGAGAATTCGGTTTTTTATGCCCTGATCCATGTTTATGTTTGGAACGTTGATCAGGATGTCGTTCGAACGATTGATGATTTCATACATCGACCTCCAGGTACTTTCAAAATAGGGGTGAGAGGAATCGTAAGTGAAATTTTCGATATCTGAATGCACTCCGTGGTCACCTGCCCTGTATTGATCGTCTTCAGGTATACCAAGTAGTGTGTTAATACGATGCCCCCAAAGATTACCTGTTGCCAGCGGAGCATAAATCGCATTAACAGCAGCTTCGGCATCATCGGCGTTCCGCCAAAAATCTTCAGATGTTGTTTGTCCGTACGGCGGTACGTCAAGTATTCCTTCATTGCAGCCGAACATGACGAAAAACAAACCGGGTATCACGAACATTAACAATAATGTTCTCCAATTCATATGTTTTGATGTTATTAAAGTTTTCATTTTATCCTGTAATTTCTTGGTTGTTTGGGATTTATACATTATCAGATTTATCAAAAATCTATCACAGTGCCGAATGTCCATGTTCTCGGTTGCGGATACTGGGCATAATCAACATTACGCTGCAGGTTGCCGTCTGTGTAGCCAAGTTCAGGATCAATTCCAGAATACGGTGTAATGGTAAACACATTGATACCAGTTACATAGAAGCGAACTCCTCTCAGTCCAACAACGTCTGTAACACTGTTTGGAAGTGCATAACCAAGTGTAAAAGATTTAAGCCTGAAGTAACTTCCATTTTCAATAAACAGATCAGATGCCCTGTGATTAAGGTTGTTTCGGAGTGTAGTCATCCTTGGAATGGAATTGCTTGTACCCTCGCCATTCCACCTGTCTATAGTTTCAGCATACATGTTGAACGGATATGTTGGATCGAGTCCCTGCATACGGTCAGCATTAAAAATTTCAACTCCTGCTGCTCCAACAAAGTGAAGGTTCAGGTTAAAATTCTTGTACCCTGATGACAAACTAAGCCCATAAGTCATATCAGGATGCGGGCTGCCAAGAATCTCACGATCGTCGGCTGTGATCATTCCGTCACCATTCAGGTCAACAAACCGAACATCGCCAGGCCTGATATTGGCTCTCCTCGAGTCATTGGCAATATTAGGGTCGCTATCAATTTCTTGTTGATTTTGATAGATTCCATTTGTTCTCCAACCATAAAACGTGGCGATCGGATGCCCCTGGAAAGTTCTTGCTAATTCCTGATTTGGCCTTCCATAAGTTGCCGAGCTAAGGAAATCATCATTAAGGTTTGTCACCTCATTTCTAATAAAAGAGGCATTACCGGAAACTGAAAAACTAACTTCACCAACCTGACCGGAATATCCCAGTTCAATCTCAAGCCCCTGGTTACGAATCTCGCCAACGTTTACATCAGGCACGGAAGCTGTACCTAATACTGCGAGTATTGGGGGGGCAAGAAGTACATCTTTTGAATCCCGGATAAAGTATTCAATCGATGCGTTAACGCGGTCGTTGTACCAACGTGTATGCACACCAAAGTTGAGCATTTCTACCGTTTCCCAGGAGATATTACGGTTAGGAATCCGGGTCTGACTGATGCCGCGTATCTGTGCACCCTGGAAACTGTATTGAGCATTCTGTGCATACAATCCAAGGAACTGGTGCCGGGCAATGGATTGGTTGCCTGAACGCCCCCAGCCAGCCGTTAATCTCATATTACTGATAACATCTCTGAAATTATCAAAAAAGCTTTCCTCTGAAATTCTCCATCCTGCTGATACAGCTGGAAATATCCCCCAGCGGTTGTCGGCAGAAAAGCGGGAAGAACCGTCGTAACGGATGCTCGCTGTGAGGAGATACTTATTGGCAAAAGCGTAGTTTACGCGGCCGAGGTAGGAAAGCAGCGCATCTTCCACAGTTGTACCAGATGCCCCGAAGACGCTACTTCCGGAATTCAGCACACGCTGTGTTGCAGATTCGTCGGCAAAATCCCTCCTGGCTGCAGAGAAATCTTCTCCTGTGTAGGTCTCCTGAACAATTCCAGCAAGGCCATCGATATCATGATTCTGTGCGATTGTACGACGGAAATGGAGGAACAACTCAGAAGAAACCGAGGTTCCTTCACTGAAAGAACGGTTTAACTGGTTTTGAGAACGCGCCCTGATTTGCTGGTTAATAATTGGTTCAAATGAGTACGAATCATCTATTGCGTAATCAACACCTACGCTTCCTCGAATAGAGAATCCTTCAATGAGATCAATTTCGGCTTCAACATTTCCGAGAACCCTTCTTCTTTCCGTGTTTGAATCGGAATCCTGCTCTACTGTAAAAATGGGGTTGTTAATATCACCGAATTCACCACTGATTTGTGAAGAACCGTATGAACCATCCTCGAATTGAACGGGCAGACCCGGGTGAAAGCGGATGGCACTCCAGAGAACACCGGTTTGTGCCGATAGTGTGTTTAATGAATTGCCATTGGTGCGTGTTAACGAAAGGTTTTGTCGCAGATTAATACGACTGCCAACCCTGTGATTTGAATTGATCTTCAATCCATACCGGTCAAAAAAGGATGATTTCATCATTCCCTGCTCATCTGCATAGTTACCGGAAATATAGAAAGACGAGTTACGTGTACCACCCTGTATTGAAAGGTTATAATCCTGGATAGAACCTCTGCCAAGAAGTTCATCCTGCCAGTTTGTACGTTGAGTTTGATATGTTTGATCCTCCCAAATTGGATTTATGGGAAGCCCGTCATTCACATATCTCTCACGCTTCAGCATGGCCAGGGTTGGAGCATCCAGTACATCAATTGTATTTATTGGGTTTGAAAAACCAATGGATGTATTAAACCGAACCTGAAGATCCTGATCGAACCGGCCTCTTTTAGTTGTAACCAAAATTACACCGTTTGCAGCGCGGTTTCCATAAACAGCGGCAGAAGATGCGTCTTTCAGGATATCAATCGACTCCACATCATCTGAATTGATGTTGTTAAGGCTCTGCAAATCGGATGGCATACCGTCAATTACAATAAGCGGATTGGCGTTATTAACTGTTCCGGTACCGCGAATCCTGATGGCGCCGCCTGATCCGGGGGCTCCCCCACCCCTTACAATTTCAACACCAGATGCCTGTCCCTGCAGTGCAGTCGATAAGTTTGTGATGGGCTGATTATCGAGTTGATCAGAACGCACGGAGGCAATTGAGCCAGTGATTCTTTCCTGACGCTGCATACCATATCCAACCACAACTATATCGTCGAGCATTTCTACAGCCCTATCAAGTTCGATAATAATTACAGTGGACGAACCTATGTCAACCGTTTTATTTATATACCCTACCGATGTGATAAGGATTGTTGTGAGCCCTTCCGGAACACTGATTTCAAATTCTCCGTTAGGATTCGTATTTGTTCCAATCAGGGAACCGGTAAGCTCTTCACTGCCCTGAATCACTATGGTTGCTCCTGGAATTGGTGTTCCATCTGTTGCATCTCTAACTACACCACTTATTGTTTCCTGGATAATGACAGTTTCTTCTGCTTCTTCTTTTTTAACAATCAGCAGATAACCTTCTTGGGAAAATCGGAAATCAAGCCCCGTATTACTCAGAATTTTATCCAGTGCATTACTCACCCATATTCCCTCTTCAATAATAGTAACGTTCACATCAGGAATGATATCACCTCTTAGAGTGAGTTTCATTCCGGTTTGTGCCGCAACTGCATGGAGGGCATTAATTAATGGCTGATTTTGAATATTCAGGCTTATTTCTTCCTTTATATCTGTTTTGTAGAACATATTTTGCATCGCTATGATGTTTGCAAAATATTGTTCCTGATTTGTTAATGTTGGCTGAAATTGAACAGACGCATGTGCATGATTATCAGCAGCAACTGCAATTAACAAAGCAGTCAGAAGCGTGAAGGTTTTTATGATACATCTGCATTTTGGTTTTCTCATGGAAACAACTCCATTATTAGTAGTTAGAGATTGAAGGTTGTTGAAATGAATTTTATACAAGGCATTCATCACTTTGACAGAATGAATAAAAGTGTTGCCGTTTTACCATTCATCATATCAGACAATTTGAAAACGTTACACCCTGCATCCTTCACTGCAAAATTGTTTCTGTAAAACAATTTTGTTGTTCTGCTGTCCAATCCATTTATTTAATGCAGTCTGTGGTGCGTGGGGTTCAGGATACTGGATACTGGTTCGGCTTGTTCAGTGTATATCCAGCTTCAACTGAAGCCGGTGTATGCCTTCACAGATGTACATGCCAAACCATTACCATGGCAGTTTTCTATAAATTAAATCAAGGTCAAAACACAAAACCCGTATCCTGTATTATGTAATTTGCAGCGTATTCCTGGAAACCTGATCACTATAACGTAACAGAGATCCAAAAAAAAAGCAGGCCCGAATTATTGAGCCTGCTTTTGAAAATTTCGTGCTAAAAAAATTTCTATTTCAATGATCTAGAGTTTTTCAATTTGATACCCGCCTTTTTTCTTGTCTTTCAGATAGACTACCAAAAAGACAATAGCAAGCAGAAAAGCAAAAGGAACACCATAAAGGAAGGAAACACGCCCACCGTAATTATCGGCCGGTCGAAGCACTGCAAACGCCCGTTCTGTTAATTCCTGTTCCTGTGCAATTCCGGAATCCAGCAATGCCCTCATTGTATCAGCTGTGTACCTGCCATGAAATTCGTTATTTTCTCTGTAGTAGCTCAATGATTGCTGTGCAAGATTCAGAACAGTTTCGACATCGGCTTGTGTAAAACCAAGTTCCATTAACCTGTCAGTATCTCCGCCTGCAGCTCTGGCTTGTGCAACATATCCGGGAAACCGGTCGTCAATTTCTTCAAGTATGAGAATAGTTTGCTGTTCATCAAGGGCATCCGGAATGTACCTGTCAGCGATTTCACCCATTACGGCATTCGATATTCCGGCACCGACAAAACCCATACCCATCAGCAAAATCAAACCGAGTGACCCTGCCTTAGGAAACCGTTCGCTCATAAAACCAACCATTGTTGGGAAGTAGAATGTAATACCTACAGCAAAAAATGTAGCGGCGATCATCAGCGGCACAATTCCGGATTCTATGAAAGAGAACAACAATAGGCCAATTGCTGTAAATATTGATGCTCCCAGCAACATACCAGGTGGTGAAAATCTTTCTACAAATGGGCCTGCAAAAAACCTTAAAGTCATCATTATTCCGCTTATCCAAACAAAGACCAGCATTCCATGCACACCGGCTGCCTGCAATACTTCAGGAATCCAGCGGCTTGGCCCCATTTCAAGACCAAGGCTTATCATTTTCAGAAATATTAAACCCCAGATTAATGGATGTGTAAATGTATACCTGAACATTTCCCTGATTGGAACACCAGCTTCGGCAATAAGCGTTTTCGGAAAGTTTTCTGTGAGAAGTAAATAACCATAAATTAAAACAGGAATATAAACTATGGATATTTGGAAAGTCCAGTGACCGATATTCAATGGCCCAAGCACACCGATTTGAACCATTGCCCATCCGAGTAAACCGCCGAATACCATTCCTCCAGGGAAGAATGCATGGAAGTGATTTAATTTTGTTACTTTATTATCAGGAAAAAGTGCAGCCGTGAGCGGATTACCGGTTACCTCTATTAAACCATTCCCAAGGCCAAATCCAACAGCTCCAAGAAAAAGAATCCAAAAAGCGTATGGTTCACCCGCAAATGGGTAGGCCGCAAGAAACAGGGTAACGCCGGCAAGGTGACAAACAAATGCACCTCGGGCAGCGTTTTTAAACCCAATTTTCTCAAGAAACGGGCCGATGGTAAGTAATCCAATAGCCATACCCCAAAGAGCAGCACCTCCAATTACACCCACATGAGCATTTGAGAGTATAAATTCTGTTTTTAGTTGTTGCAGAACATTACTTACAAGAACGAAAGAAAAAGCTGTTGGCAGAAGAGCCAGGCATATGCCTGAAAACAGTTTTTTCCGGTTTACTGTCCCATCACCATTTGTAGACATATTAATTCAGATTTGGTTAGTATTGAGCAAATTGAAAACAGAATAAAAATTTATTCTGTAATAAAAAACACAATATTCTTCGCTTCCCTGGTAAAACCGATTCCCATAGATGCCGATATAACCGTAAGTATTTCATTCAATTCCGCATATTGGAATGTTCCGGTGAATGGAATATCATGTAAATTTTTTTCTGCGATAGTTATATTCAAATCAAACCTTCTTTCAAGATCCTGAACTGCCTGCTTAAAAGGTGTATTATTAAAGTGAATGCCCCCGCTTGTCCAGAGTAGATGATATAAAACATCTGTTCCCACGGCAGGTTTTGGGTTTTGTCCTCTTGAAATTTGTGTTTTGGTACCTTTTACCAAAATCACTTTTTCCGGCTCTTCTATCATATCATCTGAAGAACTAACAGAAACCATCCCATCACTAACCACAACCTGGACCTCATTATCTTCGCTCCATCCGCGTATATTAAATTCCGTGCCCAGTACTTCAATAACAGCGTCCTGGACGTGTACAACAAATGGATTATTTTCGTTGTACGTTACTTTAAAATAGGCCTCTCCATCGAGATAAACTTCCCTCTTGTTACCTTTAAATTCCTGGGGAAATTGCAACTGACTTGCCGAATTCAGCATAACCTCGGTTCCATCGCTAAAACGCACTCTTGCTTTTTCACCACGATCTGTTTCCATTTTTTTAAGGGTGTAAAATCCATTTTGTTCTGCACTTATCTCCTGTATGATATTGTTCTGAGATATGCTATATGCAAACAGTCCTGCAAGCGCTATTACAAGAATTGATGCTGCCAATTTATAATAACCAACACTTGATTTGTAATGTTTAATACTTTTCGATTCAGCCTTCACCGAATTGAATCTTGCCCGTTGAATAGCCTTTTTTCTTTCCTGGAATTTCATCCATGCAACCTCCACGTCAACTGAAAAATCTTCCTGAGGGGTTAAGTTCCAGATTTTTTGTAAATCCTGGATCAACTCTTTATTCAACGGATCAGATTTGATCCACTCCTCAACAATTTTTTTTTCTTCAACAGAAGCATTACCAGCTATATACGTTACGATAATACCCTTGTTTTCAGTTTTTGATTTCAACCGGATGCCTCTATTTATTTTCTCTTATAATTCATCCTGCAAACAGTTACCATAATTACCGCCTCAATGTACTTCGTTGCTTAGAATCAATTTGTGTTAAATATCATATTGTTTCACAGTCAACATCAGGAGTAATTGAGCTGTTCAAACTAATAAAGGAAACAACTGAAAGTGCTATCACCCTTAACCTGATTATGATAATTTAACAATTAATTAATTGTTAAGTAATTATCGCAATAATCAGTTACCGGGGGATTTTATTGTACATCAGAAACAGTAAAAAGAGAGGGTAAACCTGTAAATGATAAAAATTTTTGCCTCCTCCAGTGATCGAATAACTCATGATCAGAATATTCAAATCAATAGATAAGACAATTTCTTTCTCAAAATTTTAAGTGTACGCGACATCTGAGACTCTACTGTTTTTACCGAAACATCCATTACACCGGCAATTTCATCATATGTAAGACCATCTTGCCTGTGAAGCATATAGGTCATACGGCTTCTCTCAGGCAATTCCTCAATGGCATTTTGTATGGCAGCCCGAATCTGTTTTTCTCTCCTTTCATCAATATACCCGGTTTCTTGCTGATAATAATCCTCTAACCAGATTGGATCATATTTTTCCTTGATTTGAAGATGTTTGATATGATTGAGGCATTTGTTTCTTACTATTCTATAAAAATAAGACCGGACAGACCCATTAATTTCCCATGAATCACCTGAAATCCAAACATCTGTATACGTTTCCTGTACGATCTCTTCTGCAACAGCTTTCGACTTTACATAACGCCAGGCAAAGCGCGATAATGACTCATAATATTTTTTGTATAAAATTTCGAAAGCATATTCTTCTTTTTCCAGAATAAATTCCTGCCACAATTCCTGGTCGTTATCCGGCTGATCCCAGTTCTTCATTTAAGCTTTCGAATTTTGGTCAATTGTCCCTTATAAATTCCAACAACTGAACAGCCTCACCATTATACATTGTGAATCTGATTTCCCGAAATTGGAACCGCTTTTTTTTACAAATAGTAGATTTTTTACTGAAAATGTTTACTATTTGGACGAACATATAATTTTTTGCACAAAGTTGCTTTAATTTTTTTGTTAATTATTTTAAAGCAAAACTCTTCTGGCCTTTTCTTTTTGCTTTTTTTGCAAAAAAGAAATCCCGGATACTGTTCAATACCCGGGATTTGGTTATTTATCCATTAGGGATCAATAGATAATCATGTCGAAAACTGTAATTGATGCATGTATAAATGAACATCATATATGCAGTAGACAATTAATTAGCCAGCTACCCTGTAAATATTTCGATAATTGCCAAGACACAAAGTTGATTTACACCCCCACGTGATACCATTGCAGAAAATTGTTGTGAATCCGCTTAAATTTCGATCACTTATGCTATATTTGACATTTTCCGAAGATGGATAATCCTAATATTTCTAGCAACCGTACTATTATACTTTCACTAAAATTATATCATATACGAACCGCCATTGATATGGAAAGTGGAGCCTGTCATATGTTTTACTTTTCCTGAAGCGAGGAAAGAAACTAGTCTGGCAACTTCTTCAGGCTGGGTAAGAGAATTAAAAGATGATTCGCGGGTCAAATAGTCAATCCCCAGCTCTTCAATTGAATCCTTTGCCATATCTGTTTCAACGAATCCCGGTGCAATAGAATATGCAATAATTCCATTTTTGCCAAAATCCCGTGCAATACTTTTTGTGAATGCCACCATACCTCCTTTCGAAGCAGCATAAGCGGCATACTCCTGGTTATCACCGCGATAGGCGGCTCTTGAAGCGATATTGATAATGATTCCACCGGTAGATTGCTGGATGTGTGAATTGATGAACCACTTGCATAACAGGGAAGATGCCCTGAGATTTACCAGAAAGGTTTCGTCCCATGAGGCAAGCCACTCTTCATCAGAAACTGAGAAATCGGCTTTTCTGAATATTCCTGCGTTGTTAACGAGCACCCCTGGTAAATCTTTTTCAAAAATCGGCTTAAGTGTTACGCCAAGCAATAACGGATCAGCCAGATCTGTATGGATCCCCCTGAAAGACCTGATCGAACTCATCTCTTTCGGAAATCCGGTAACACGCGCTGTACCTGTGACCCGGAAGTTTTGCTTCAGCAACTCAACGGTAATTTGCCGCCCTATTCCTCTGGCCGCGCCGGTTATAAGTGCATGTTTCATTCAGCAGGAACAGTTTTTACCCGTTTTTTTTTGTAAACAGGTACGTTTGAACACGCCTCACCGTACATCAGTTTGCCAACGTAAGGAAGAAGCTTTTTTGTTGCGTACATGTATACTTCAGACGGTACATCTATTTTACTGCATCCTTTTAACAGAACATAACTCCCTTCATACTGCTGCCAGTCGATTGTATCCAGTTTTCTCTTGAAAAGTTCACTTATCGCCATTTGTTTTTTTCCAAAAAACACATCCTCTGCAAATTCATCGGCATGCTGAACAATCACCATGAATGCCCATTTTGGCAGGATGGCATCGGTAGAACAATATACCGTTAAAAAACCTCCCTTGTATTGGCTCCAGTCATGAGCCTCCATTTTTTCCCGGAAATCGGCCTCTTTCAAGATCAACCCATGAAAAAGAAAGTCTTTCAAATCCAATTCAAAAAGATGTACTCCCACTGCAATCTTTTCGAGATCAATCGTCTGGAGTTTGGACAGTTTTACTTTGTTTACAATTTCTGACATATGGTTATCTGATGGTCTGTGCTTGTGAGTTTTTAGTTTACTCATCGGGGTGCCAGGACTGTCGCTATCGCTTTATTCCCGATGATCGGGACTGGAACAGCACCAAATTTCGCTTTGAATACTTTTCACTGCTCACTCCTTACAGCGAAAAAGATTCACCGCACGAACAGCTGCGGGCGGCATTGGGATTGTGAAAATGAAAACCTTTTCCGGTTAAGCCATCTGAATAATCCAGGCTGGTTCCGGCCAGGTAGAGAAAACTTCTCATATCAACCACTACCCTGATACCGTGTTCTTCAAAACTTTTATCCGTTTCAGTAATTGTCTCTGCAGGCTCAAAGTCAAGGTTATATGTAAGCCCTGAACAACCCCCGCTTACCACGGATACCCGAAGTGGCAAAACCGGGGCTAAATTTTTTTCATTCCGAATCTCATGTATTCGTTGTGCTGCCCGTTCCGTGATTGAGATCGACATTGTATTTCTTCAGATGAAGTGAAATAAATAGTTGTTTTCGTTAAACCGAAATTACCTGAATATCCGGATCAATCCGCTTAACCATACTTTCTATGGCGTATAGAGTTCCTGAAGTAGCTGTTGGGCATGTTCCGCATGCACCCTGGTAGTGAACCTTAAGGCGGTTGCCGTCGAGCCCGATTATTTTCAGTCCACCGCCATCAGCCAGGAGATAAGGCCTTACCTGTTCATCCAGCATTTGGTTAATTTGAATCAGCCTTGGGTCATCCGTTTCCAATACTTCCCTTGATGCATGAACTTCATCATCGGCTTCCAGGTTTAGTTGAGGTTTTGCATCCCTGATTGGCGGAGCAAGTTTTCGCAGCAAATCCGACCAGACTGCATTTCCATCCTGTGTTACAGTAATATATCTATCAACATAGTATACATTAATCACGTTATCGATGCTGAACAGAGCCTTGGCAAGTTCATCATGCTCAGCCTCACCACTATTCTCGTACGATCGTGTCACACCATTGGTCAAAGGTTCGGCCAGAACAAAGCGCATGGCATCTGGATTCGGTGTTCGTTCTATTTCTTTAATTTTCGGCATATTATCTCACTGTTTTTATTCAAAAAATGATTTTACATACTTGATTCCTTCAACAAGCCTGTCTGTATCGTTATGGTTGTTGTAAAACGAATAGGATGCCCGGGTTGTTGCCGGCACATTGAATCTCCTTAAAATAGGCTGTGCGCAATGATGGCCTGTTCGCACCGCAATTCCCTGCTTGTCGAGAATGGTTCCCACATCAGATGCATGGATATGATCAAACACAAATGAAATAAGTGCAGCCCGTTTTTTTGCCTGACCAATAAACCTGATGCCATCAATTTTGCTTAGCTGTTCCATCCCATATTCCAGCAGTTCCTCTTCACGCCTTGCGATATTATCCATACCAATCTCATTCAGATAGTCAATTGCCTCACTTAATCCGATGGATGCTGCAATAGGCGGTGTTCCGGCCTCGAACCTGAATGGTACTATATTGTACGTGGTCTCTTCAAAGGATACTTTGTCGATCATATCACCGCCGCCCCGATACGGCGGCATTCCGTCGAGAATATGTTTTTTGCCGTATAAAATTCCGAATCCGGTGGGGCCACACATCTTATGAGATGAAAAAGCATAAAAATCGGCATTCAGTTCCTGAACATCCACCTTTTGGTGAGGTACTGCCTGTGCGCCATCGAGCAGAACAACCGCTCCTGCAGCATGTGCAAGTGCCGTTATTTCATGCACAGGATTTATGGTACCCAGTGCATTTGATACATGGATAACAGCAACCATTTTGGTTTTCGAACCAAGCATCGCTTTGTATGCGTCCATGTCGAGCTCTCCGGTATCTGTAACCGGAATAACCCTGATAACTGCACCCGTTTTTTGCGCAATCATCTGCCACGGTACAATGTTGGCATGATGCTCCATTTCAGAAAGGATGATTTCATCGCCTTCATTAAAATGGGCAAGCCCGTAACTGTTTGCCACGAGGTTGATTGAATCGGTAGTCCCGGTGGTATAAATGATTTCATGTTCATCTGCTGCGTTAATAAAGTGTCTCACTTTTTTACGTGCAGCCTCAAAAGCGTCTGTGGCCTGCTGGCTCAGCGTATGAATACCCCTGTGAACATTGGCATGTTCAAACCTGTGGTAATGATCAAGCCGGTCTGCAACCCGTGACGGCATCTGGCTCGATGCACCATTGTCGAGGTAAACAAGCGGATGCCCGTTTACTTCCCGACTCAACACAGGAAAGTCCTTCCTGATTTCATCGAAATCAACAGCCGTATATTTTTGAACAGCCTGGCTCATTTTGAATATTGTTTTAAACCTTGCAACGTCCCTGGAATGCTTAAAATGCAAACATTACAAGTTTGATGGTGTTATATGGTTACTTTTTTTTGTTTAGGCTTACTGTTTGCCTTGGTATATCTGTAAACTTCTTCCACAAGCAGTTTATGCACCGATTCTACTTTTACGTTTTCGATGGTTTCAAGTGCGAAGGCGTATGTCAAAACTTCTTTTGCCTTTTCTTCGGTCATGCCGCGGCTTTGAAGATAAAACACTTCTTCCGGATCAAAATTTCCAATGGTTGCACCGTGCGAACAGAGAACATCATCTGCGAAAATTTCGAGCTGCGGCTTGGTATTCACCAATCCGTCTACCGATAACAACAGGTTTCTGTTCTCCTGGAATGAATCGATTTTTTGGGCATCCCGCCTCACAAATATCTTTCCGTTAAAAATACTGTGAGCACTGCCATTTACTACAACTTTATGAAGCTGGTGGCTGTTCGCATGCGAGAAACGGTGGTCCATTACAGAGTGTGTGTCTGCAATTTGTTCACCGTCAATTAAAACAAGTCCATCGAGTGTAAAATTTACTTCTTCATCTTCCTGGATAACGCGGGGCTCGTTACGTGAAAGCTTTGCTCCCAGTGTTATTGTGTACGAATGGTATTCAGAGTTCTTCTCCACGTATGTAATGGGACGCGACATATGGATGGCTTTAATACTGTCTCTCTGAATACGAACGTGGTGGATATGTGCTTTTTGTTTAACTTTTACCTCGCATACCGGTATGGTCATATAAGAGTTTTCACCCAAACCGATATGGTCTTCGATAATAGTAACATCCGATTCCTCTTCGGCCATAACCAGCATTCTTGGGTTAGCGATATATGGCTTTGCTGAATCGGTATAGAGATTTAAAACATGGATGGGGGCTTCTGCTTTCGCTCCTTTTTCCAGGTGGATAAATGCCCCGTCTTCGAACATAAGGCCATTATACGCAGTAAATATATCGTTCTCATAATTCACCAGTTTGTTGAGATATTCCTGCACCACTTTATTTTTTGGAAAATTCCGCAGGTTTCCAACAGTTACACCCTTACCAAGCCCTCCGATCGAGGAGTAAATTTCATGAAAACGGCCATTTATAAAGACAAGACGGCTTCTGTCGGCTTCGGGCAAGAAGTACTTTTCTATGCCGGCAGCAGGCTGCATGCCAGCTTTATCCATACCGGTAAACTCCGTCCTGGTGATCGCTTTTAAATCGGTAAATCTCCACTCTTCAATTTTTCTGTGAGGAAACGAAGTGGAGTTGAGTCGCATCATGCTTTTTTCACGTATGCCAGTCCAGAGCCGGTTATCAGGCTCGGGGCTGTGCATGGCCAGTTTATGCAGGATGGATGGTTCTATCCTTGTGGGATGAGCAGTCATTATTTAGCCTCTCCGTTTACTGTTGCGAGTGATTCAAGCCAATCGTATCCTTTTTCTTCAAGTTCAAGGGCAAGTTCTTTTCCGCCTGATTTCACGATCCTGCCGCCAATTATCACGTGCACAAAATCAGGAATGATGTAGTTGAGCAATCGCTGGTAATGAGTAATCAAAACCACGGCGTCATCATCACCATGAAGTTTGTTAATTCCATCTGCTACAATCCTCAGCGCGTCAATATCCAGCCCCGAGTCCGTTTCATCAAGAAGGGAGAGTACCGGCTGCAATACAGCCATCTGGAAAATTTCATTTCTCTTCTTTTCACCACCTGAGAAACCGGTATTTACACTTCTCTCAAGGAAATCGGGATTCATATCAACAATCTCAAGTTTTTCTTTGATGTATTCATCAAACTCCAGAGGGTCAAGCTCCTCCCGGCCACGTGATGCGGCGATAGTATTGTATGATTCCCTGAGGAGAGTAGTGTTTGTTACTCCGGGAACTTCTACCGGGTACTGAAAAGCAAGAAACAAACCGGCATGCGCCCTTTCATCCGGGTCGAGTTCAAGAATGCTTTCTCCGTTAAACAGAATATCACCCCCTGTTACTTCGTATTCAGGATGTCCTGCCACAACTTTTGCAAGCGTGCTTTTTCCACTTCCGTTTGGGCCCATAATGGCGTGTATTTCTCCTTTATGTACGGTGAGGTTTACTCCTTTCAGGATTTCTGTTCCCTCACTCTCTACTACAGCATGTAAATTTCTGATTTCTAACACAATTTTGAATCTTATGTTTTTGTTTTATTTCGGTTAATATCTTGTTGATTAGTACTTTTGATCAGCGGAAGCCCATGTATGAACCTGGATTAGCCACTTCTTAAGTTATGTCCGGGTTGTTTACACTTCCGGACCGGATAGAAGAACATTTATTTCTCTTATCCCACACTTCCTTCGAGTTTAATGCCAAGCAATTTATTTGCTTCAACTGCAAATTCCATTGGCAGTTCTTTGAGCACTTCCTTGCAAAACCCATTCACGATCAGTGATATGGCATCCTGCTCACTTATTCCCCGCTGCTGCAGGTAGAATATTTGCTCTTCACCTACCCTCGATGTGGTGGCTTCGTGTTCCACTTTACCCGTTGGGTTCGACGACTCGATATATGGAAATGTATGAGCGCCACATGTTTGGCCGATCAGCATTGAATCGCACTGTGAATAATTCCGTGCGTTGTGGGCTTTTTTGCTGAACTTCACTTCACCGCGATAACTGTTATTGGAGTTTCCGGCAGAAATACCTTTTGAAATTATCGTGCTTTTTGTGTTTTTCCCAATGTGGATCATTTTAGTCCCGGTGTCGGCCTGCTGTCGTTTATTGGTTACTGCCACAGAGTAAAATTCACCTACTGAATTGTCGCCCTGTAAAATAACACTTGGATATTTCAGGGTAACGGCAGATCCGGTTTCAAGCTGGGTCCACGAAATTTTTGAATTTTTGCCGCGGCAAGCGCCCCGTTTGGTTACAAAATTGTAAATTCCGCCTCTGCCGTCTTCATCACCCGAGTACCAGTTCTGAATGGTAGAATATTTAATTTCCGCATTATCCATAGCAATGAGTTCTACCACAGCGGCGTGCAGCTGGTGCTCATCATACATAGGTGCTGTACAACCTTCAAGGTAACTCACATGACTGTTTTCTTCAGCGATGATCAATGTCCGCTCGAACTGCCCGGAGTTCATGTTATTTATCCGGAAATATGTGGAAAGCTCCATGGGACAGATGGTATCTTTTGGAACATAACAGAATGAACCGTCCGAAAATACCGCAGAGTTGAGTGCCGCGTAGAAGTTATCACGGATCGGCACCACCGAGCCCATGTATTTTTTTACCAGTTCCGGATGTTCATGAACGGCTTCAGATATGGAGCAGAAAATTACCCCAGCTTCAGCAAGTTTGTCTTTAAACGATGTAAAGATGGAAACGCTATCGAAAACCGCATCAACAGCCACACCTGCCAGCATTTTTTGTTCTCCAAGAGGTATACCAAGCTTCTCGTATGTTTCCCTGATATTTGGGTCAACATCATCGAGGCTGTTCAGTTTCGGCTTATTTTTTGGCGCCGAATAGAACTGGAGTGTGTCAAATTTCGGCTTTTCATATACAGCATTAAACCAGGATGGCTCTTTCATTTCAGTCCATGCCCGGTATGCTTTAAGCCTGAACTCTGTCATCCATTCAGGTTCATTTTTTTTCTCAGAAATCAATCTCACTACATCTTCATTGATCCCCTTCGGAAAATCTTCGTATTCAACATCTGTGGTGAATCCATATTTATACTCTTCACCAATCATCGACTCGAGAGCCTTGGTCTCACTCATATGTATATCTGTTTTTAACTTTAATAATTGCAGTATTAGAACATTCAGAACTCTTTATAAGTTCGGCTATTCAGTTTTAAAAGGAGAACTATCTTTATTTGGAATAAATAAAGATAATCAAAATCACACCCATGCCAAAAAGCAACCTGTACAACAGTTTTAAAGAAAGCACTATTTGGGAAAATATTCCAATTGATAGAGATTATCAGATCGATAGAGCGATTTTTTTATACACTCAATAGTGCCCCTACGCAGGCTGTATTTACAATATCATCAACCGAACAGCCCCTGGAAAGATCCATATACGGTTTGCCCAGGCCTTGCAGGATAGGCCCGGTGGCCAAGGCACCTGCCAGGCGTTCCGTAATTTTATAGGCAATATTGCCGGCATCAAGATTCGGAAATATAAAAACATTCGCTTTACCGCCTACAGGGGATTCAGGCGCCTTGCGCCTGGCGATATCCGATACAAAAGCCGTATCGAATTGCAATTCACCATCCATAAGCCAACCTTTATTTTTCACACTTGCATTGTTAAAAGCCTCCTGAACCAGATCCACGGATTCATGCATAGCACTTCCTTTTGTTGAAAATGAGAGAAAAGCAATAACCGGTTCAGAGCCGGTGAGCTTCTGATGGGTATTGCCTGCATCCAGGGCAATTGAAGCAAGTTGTGCGGAATTGGGATAGGGCACTACCGCGCAATCTGCATACGTAAACACATTGCCATCCGGCATCTCCATTAAAAAGGAACTTGATACAATTGACGAACCTTCTGCTACACCCACTGTACGAAGTGCCGCCCTGATTACATCAGGTGTGGAAGCTACAGACCCGGCAACCGCGGCGTCCGCGTCACCCCTGTCAAGGAGCCATCCGGCTGTGAACAGGGCACTTGAACTCATCGCACGAATCTGTTCATCTGTTGGATTTTTATGGGAAAGCTTTTCTCTGAAGTAGCTGATTTTATCTGGTTCAGTTTTATTATCTGCTACAGGCAGGATTGTAATTGCCGCCGGGATGCTGGTGTTATTGTCTTCAGCTAATTTATGGATTGCCGATTCGGATCCTAAAAAAACCGGAATCGCAAGATTTTCTGTATACAGCCTTATCCCTGCCAGTATTACCCGGATATCGGTTGCTGCTTCAGGCAACAGGACTCTCTTTTTCAATCCTGCCGCTTTATCCCTGATTATTTTAAGCTGACTCATATAACTTTGTTTTTATCTTTTTTCTTATTTGCCTGATGTTATCACTTTTATGTAAATCCAAGATGTAGTTTTTTTTAAATCAGCATTAAAATTGCAATCACAGCTAAACAGAGACCGGCCCATTGAAATTTTGTAAATGTGTCCCTCCAGATGAAGATTCCCAGCAATGTCCCACCTAGCACTGTCAATACATTAGCTGAGCTGTAAACGATTGCACCATTTAGCCGTTCAAGAGCTTCAATTAAAAAAATGGAAGCAAGCAAATTTGGTATACCGACCCCGATGCCGAGTATTAATTCATTTTTCGAAAATTTCCAGTCCTTTTTCATTGCCAAAAAGATAATGCCTACAAAAAAAGCAGTCAAAAAAACCAGTCCCATAAAATGCTCCTTCACCATTATCCTCGAAAATTCCGCTTCATAAATTTTGAGTGATGCATCGCCTATTCCGGTAAGTATAAATAATAAAACAAGAAGCCAGGCAACGCTGAAAGGCTCCTGCCACATTTTTCTTTTATCCGGCAGCAAGAGGAACAGTGTGAAAAAAACCAGGAGAATCCCCAGCCATTGATAGAAATCCAGCACCTCTAAATAGATAACCGTAGAGAGGAGCACCGGAATAATAAGGGATATTCTCATAGCTGCCACACTGATTCCCACTCCATTGTAAAACACTGATTTACTATAAATAAAGAAATTAACAATGAAGATCACCCCGACGGCAACAGCAATTAAAACCGGTAAAAGAAGCGACTCACCGCTGGCATCGGGGATTTCTGCATGCCTGAATGAAATCAGATATGCCGCAACTGTTGCAATAAAATAATTGATAGTTAAAACCCGGATTGTCCCCAGTTTTTTATGCTCAATAATTTTTAAAAAATGTGCAATCAGTACCGAACACACTGAGCTTAAAAAAATGAATACCCAGCCCGACATCAATCAATGATATTAAGTGTAAAATTACCGTAGGCCAGAATTTCCTGCGGCCTGTCATGAAGCCTTCTTGATGTGTAGTCAACATTGTTTTCGAGGTGGCGGATAATTGCCGACATCCTGGTGTTTCTTTTTTTCAATGCATCTGCCCAATAATAGTTAAATATGTGATGTCTTTTGTTCTCCATGCCGGCACCCGTATAAATGGACGATGTTTGTCCGGGCCGGTTACTGAATACAATTACGGAATTTGGTATTCTCCTCAAAAGCCTGTTTGCTGTTTCCTGAAGTGCAAACGTGTAGGCTGTACGCAGCGGGACCAGTATTCCATTGCTTTGTGGAATGGTAAATTGAAAGTCGCCAAAAAGATATACTGAATATGGATTAAGCCGTTCAAATTCATCAAAAATTAAACCTGTGATCAATCCATCTCCAACCGGCTCTTCAGCGAAGTCAATATACATCCGGCCTTCTTCTGTAAGTGTGGCGTAACCGGAAAAGTAAACGAAAAGATTGCCCGTGGAATCCATCGCTGCCACAGACCTCAATTCATCTTTCCATGTTTCATCAGAATCGATTTCGATTACATAAATCTGATCATTTGCGAGTTGCAGTGCATATCTCATATAGAACTCGAACAGCCGGTGGTCTCTGTCGAGATATTGCCTGAAGTAAGCCCCTTCAGCAAATCCATTTGTTAGTATGATGGCACGGTCGTTCGGATTATTCCTCTTTAAAATTGGTACGGATGTTTCCACATCAACCTGTCCGAATGGGATTTCTTCAAATTCAAAAATATCCGGTGAACCTGAAGAAACCTCTGAAAACCACTCAATTTCACCGCTGTTACGGGTAATAAACACTTCGGATCCTCCAAAACGGACCCTGAACCAATCTCCCGGTCCATCCCCCATAAGTTCGAGTGAACTTCCTGCACCAACTTCTGTAATCACATTGAGGTCATTAACAACTGGTGCGTTACGGAGAACAGCAACAGGGGTTGTAATATGGATATACGGCTTCAGAAACGTATCAGCCCTTACCCGGTATAAATTTGATGTGTCATTAAAACCGACAATAACAGTAAGAATGCTCTCACCGTCTACAGACTCATCCATCCCATCTGTGATGGCTGCAAGATTTAACTCTACCCTTCCATTTTGAACCGGAAAATGATTGCGTGAATAGACGGTATCTTCCTGAAAGGTTACATAAAGTGATGAAATGAATTCACTGTTTCTGTTAATCGTTCGGAGTGTATCGTATCTGATTTCCGTGCCGCTTCTTCTCATCAGTTCTGTTTCCCCGGTAAAAATGGGGTCGCCTACAGGCTGTAAGTTTGTGACAGAAAATATGGCGAGAATACCTGCCGTCACGTTGAGTGCAATTTTTTGATTTCCCGATACAGACGGCATAATGGCAGATGAATTCGCTGCAACGGCCGCAAAGGATGCACCGGTCAGGGCTAATGCCATAAAAGCCCATCTCGGCCTGTACTGCTGAATGGTTCTTTCAGCCCTTACCCTCTGTATATATTCTTTTTCAACAACGCTATGAACAGAAAATGACATCAGAGGATTGTCGATGGTAGCCTCACGATCGAGGAGAAGCACTTTATTTTCGCTTAAGACTTCAGGATCCTGGCTTGTATCTATGGCATACCGATCCGTAACAACCCACCTGCTCGAAGTGCAGGAAATCAGTATAAATACTGTTGACAGGAAAAGTAGTATGGCCGCCAGTCTGATCGACATATAACCTTTAGAATGAAATAACAGCACCGAAACCCATAAGATGCCTCAGTTTAAACGAATCTTCATCCCCCGGGTCCGATAACCAAAACGGGATCTCATACCTCAGTACAAAACCCCTGGGCTTTCCATGATAATCGGGAATGTTTAAAGATAACGAAAAACCTGCACCTGCATTGGAAAACGAAGTAGATGTATCATTGACCGTTGTTTCAAATGACGTTCCGGTATCAAAGAAAAGGTAAGACCTGAAACTCAGAAACTCGGATATGTAGGGAATTTTATTGAAAGCAACGGCAACCGGATTCCAGTAATCGAACTCAGCGTTTAACGCCAGCACATTGTTAAAAAGAAAGGGCTCTGTACTGCAACCGCCATCAGCCTCTCCGTTTTGGCATGGTTTAAATGAATCAATGTCCCGATTGGTGTATCCTCGTACATTTGCACCACCGGCTACCTGGATATTCCCGCTGTGCATCCAGCTTGTTGGAATGGTTCCTTTTGCACGCGTAAACCCGTTACCCATCCATTGAGCAGCAGGCCTGATGCTTCTCGAAAATAAGTATTCAGGTGTTGTGTTTGAGGATGATATCCCTGCAAATACTCTCAGACGGATACCCCAAAATTCGTGAAGATCTGTCCGCTGGTGTGCAGTAATTGCAGCCAGAGAAAATGCTTCCTCAAGATATTGCATACTTGCATCGGCACGTATGGTGTACCAGCCAAGGGAATGGTCATCCTGAATCTCAAAAGATGCGGATGTAAGAAATTTATCCTGGTCTGACCATAGCAGTGGAAATGGGGTGTATTCATGGTCGAAGCGTTTTTCGAAAGAATTGTAGATTTCCGCTTCCCGGTATCTTCGCTCATCAAAACCCTGCTGCCATCTTTTACTGAAGCCAACACCGTGGTTATGGTAACCGGTACGTATGGAGCTTATAAACTGAATACTTGCTTCACTGCCATATTCCGACCATGACTGAATCGGTTCTGTGAAAGACATATAGTATGAAACGGGAACTTTCGGGAACCAAAGCCCAAGCCATACCCCTGCATCGAGACGATGTGGGCCGTCTTCGAATGTACCCGGTACCTGGCCTTTGAGCCGTAATCCCACGCGGATTCCATCCACATCGTTGTACCACAAATCGGGTGAGGGCAGCAGCTCATAACGAGTTGACTGCGCTTCAGCATCCTGAGCGATGAAAAACGGCAGTAACAGTAAAAATGATAAAGTCAGCAGATAGATACGAGCCAATCGTCAAGTATTTGATTGGAGGTTAGAATATGTTCTGTTAGTTCTAGCAAACGTCGTTGTTCCGGCCAAAGTATCATTTTTATTGCTTTTTCGATCGGGAACCAATCAAATTCGGAATGTTCATCATCGAGAGTAATTTTTGCATCGAAAGAAATCCTGGCTGCAAATGCCGGAACAGCATGTATTTGATCGGTTCCCGGTTCATAAAACCGGTTAATACTTGGAATTGCCCAAAATAACTCGGGTAAAAGCCCGGTCTCTTCTTTGAGTTCGCGAAGAGCAGCCTGCCAGTAATATTCATTTTCCTGAACTTTTCCCCCGATCATTCTCCATTGTCCCTCATAAATATGCCCTGCTGCCCTTCTGAGAAGCAAATACTCGGGCTTCTCATATTTTTGCCGGTAGGGATAGAGATCAATCAGTTTTTTTTCAGCCATCTGTTAGAACCTGCTCCTTAAAATACTCCAAGGTTTTAAGCAGTCCAGTTTTACGGCTGGTCACGGGTTCCCAATTCAAAACACGTTTTGCCTTCGAAATATCCGGCTGACGTATTTGGGGATCATCGGCCGGGAGATCTTTGAAAATTATTTTACTCTTGCTGCCGGTTATCTCAATGATCTCTTTGGCAAAGTCCATGATAGATATTTCCTGCGGGTTCCCGATATTTACAGGCTCTACTTCATCGCTTTCGGCAAGCCTGAATATTCCCTCAACGAGGTCATCTACATACGTAAAAGATCGTGTTTGAGAACCATCTCCAAATACTGTAATCGGTTCATTCTGAAGTGCCTGCCTGAAAAACGTTGGGAGTGCCCTTCCGTCTCTCAACCGCATCCTGGAGCCATAAGTATTAAAAATTCGTACAATGCGAGTGTCGATATTATGATACCGGTGATAAGCCATGGTCATTGCTTCGGCAAACCGTTTGGCTTCGTCATATACACCCCGATAACCGGTAGGATTCACGTTTCCCCAATACGTTTCTTTTTGGGGGTGTTCGAGCGGATCCCCATACACTTCGCTGGTAGAAGCAAGCAGGAAGCGTGCTTGTTTTGCCCTTGCGAGTCCCAGCGTTTTATGTGTGCCGAGTGAACCAACTTTGAGGGTCTGTATAGGCATTTCTAGATAATCGATCGGTGAAGCCGGAGATGCAAAATGAAGAATCAAATCAAGCGGCCCGTCAACATCAAGATAGTTTGTTACATCGTATTTTATAAAAGTGAAACCTTCCTTGCCAATCAGATGTGTTATATTGCCGGTAGAGCCTGTTATCAGGTTATCTATACAGATTACCTCCCACCCTTCGTTAAAATACCGATCGCATAAATGTGAACCCAGAAAGCCGGCCCCGCCGGTAATAAGTACTCTTTTATTCAAAACGATTCCAAGTTTTTAGTTCTGATTGGCCGGCAGCGCCCGCCGGGTTAAGCATTAATACTTGGCCTTCCAACACTTACATATGTAAGGCCTGCTTCTTCGGCACGGTTTAAATCATAGAGGTTGCGTCCGTCAAAAATAACAGGAGTTTTCATATTCTTTACAAATTTCTTCATATCCGGCCTCCGGAACTCGTTCCATTCAGTACAAATAACAAGTGCGTCGATACCATCCAGAACCGAATCCCGGTCATCCATAAATTCCATTTTGGCAAGTGTTTCTTCTGCAGCCGCTTCACGGAAAGTATCGACAGCTTCCGGGTCATACGCTTTCATAAAAACACCGGATTTGGCAAGTTCTTTTGTGATATAGAGAGATGGCGCTTCACGGATATCATCCGTTTCCGGTTTAAAAGACAACCCCCACACACCCACAGTTTTCCCCTCCAGATTGCCATTGTAAAATTTTTTCATTTTTTCTACAATAGAAACCTTCTGAGATTCATTAACCTTCATCACGGAATCAAGAATCTTAAAATCGTATCCAAATTCACCCGCAGTATGATGGATAGCCTGAACATCTTTTGGAAAACAACTACCGCCGTAACCAATACCGGCAAATAAAAACCGCTGGCCAATCCTGGAATCGGTCCCCACACCTCTTCTAACATTATCAACATTGGCGCCTACCCGTTCACAAATATTTGCGATCTCGTTCATAAATGTGATTTTTGTGGCAAGCATGGCATTAGCAGCATATTTGGTCAGCTCGGAACTGCGCTCATCCATTATAATGATGGGGTTTCCGCTTCTTACAAACGGTTCATAAAGAGCCGTCATCATTTCAGCAGCTTTTTCACTTCCGGTTCCGATTACAACACGCTCCGGTTTCATAAAATCTTCAACAGCAGCCCCTTCCCTCAGAAATTCCGGGTTACTTACCACATCAAAATCTTCATCCGTTTTGGCAGATATCTTTTCATAAACCCTGTCTGCTGTACCAACCGGAACTGTACTTTTGTTCACAATCACACGATATCCGGGAAACTGATTGAACAATTCTCCCAGTTTGTCAGCAATATTTAATACAAAACTCAGGTCGGCCTGACCATTTGCCCCTGGTGGTGTGGGCAAACAAAGGAAAAGGATATCGGATTGTTCAAAAGCCTCTTCAAGGTTTGTCGTGAATATCAGCCTGTTTTCCCTCAGTGCACGCTCAAAAACATGACTTAACCCCGGTTCATAAATCGGAATTTTACCTTCCCTCATACGCTGAATCTTGTTTTCGTCAATATCCACGCATATCACGTCATTTCCGCTGTCGGCAAAACAAGTTCCCGTTACCAGACCAACATACCCTGTACCAATAACTCCAATTTTCATCTGAATAACTTTATTTTTTTAATTGGTTAACGTTCAATATTAAGTATTTCCAACTCGAGTGTGCCTGCCGGCACTTTGACTTTTACCACCTGTCCAATCTCTGTTCCAAGAACAGCTTTTCCGATAGGAGAATCGACTGAAATTTTTCCGAGTTTAAAATCTGCTTCATCTTTTGAAACCAGTGTATATTTCATTTCTTTTTTCATTTTCAGGTTCCGGATAGTCACTGTAGAAAGCAGATAGGCTTTCGATGTATTGATATTCTTTTCATCGATGATGGTTGATGTAGCCAATATATTATCGAGTTCGGCGATTCTCTTTTCCAGGTGGCCCTGGGCCTCTTTTGCCGCATCATATTCTGCATTTTCACTAAGGTCTCCTTTCGAACGTGCCTCGGCAATTTCGTTTGCAATTTCTTTTCTGCCGCGTGTTTTCAGGTCGTATAATTCTTTGTCCAGTTTTTCATAACCTTCCCTGGATAAATAATTCTTCTTCATAAATAATTGTTTATTCGTCTTTATTAAACAGAAATAGCAGAAAATTCTGCTATTCTAATAATTGTCAATTTCACTATTTTCAGAATAGTAAAAATATGATGATACGGGCTGTTTCCCAACCATTATTTATATCTTATTGATTTTGAACCGGGATTACCAGGTAGAATTTTATTTTAATGGGCTGAAGCAAGGGGGCAGCAAGATACTTTAACGAACCCGTGCCACCAGCTGGCAGACCAGATATACATCGGAAGAATATGCAAATTAAGGAAATCACCAAGACTATAGGTATGTAAATTTTTTACATATGTTTTATCTCCCGGGAATCCGCCTGACGGCTGATAATGAATTCGTGTTATTGGGTTCTTACATACAGAGCCAAATGATACAGGACAGGTTTTCCCGGATGCAGTACACGATCAGACAGGGAAGAACCCCGAAGAGTTCAACCCGGATTAAGCGATAGACTTCCGAAGTCTTTCGGAGTTGTGAAAGAATCCCTTAGATATAAAAAAATCGAAGTTTTAGTAAAATGAAGAGAGACTTCGGAAGTCTTTGTCGTCTATTGCTTAATTTGGGTACAAACCAAAAACCGTTTACAAGCTTTAATTGACATATTGCGGAACTTGAGCTATACCAGTAATCGAAATAACTTCGGCGTTCAACATTCGATATTCAGTGTTCGAAATTTTTTCAAACTCTCAACTTCCAGCATCTCAAAATAAAATTATTCCCGTCTTACAATGCATGCACTTTTTCCTGAGGCCAGCTTAACCTTACCCCCAGATCCGTCAGTATTGACTGGAATTCACGAACACGGCTGCTTTGCTCATATACCTGGTGCGGTTCAAGTTTATTATTTTTACAAAAAGCGATGAAAGCCCCGGCCGATTCCCCGATATTCCATTCCACCGGCTGCAATCTGTAACACCCGTTTGTGATATGAGTGGTACCGATATTTTTGCAGGCCGGTATCATGTTTCGTACTCTTTGAGGAATCAGTGAACCAAGAGGTATCTGGAAAGGGAGTGAACTGATGTCTATATAATTGTTCCCTTTCGTGCTTGGGTGCAGGTCGATACGGTAAGCACCGATACCTATCGAATCTTCAAACTCGTAAGCACGGACTTCTTCTCTGCCCAGGCCTGTTTCCTCCATTCTTGCCTCAGTTCCTACATGCTGCTCGAGTACAGTAAATTTTGCCTTGATTCGCCGGCTTTCGCGAATATATGCATGTTTGGCCATGCCGTGTTTTGTGTTGAAAATATCACCCCTTAGCCGCAATCCGGGCCATCCATAACCACCGTCCGGACGCGGTGCCTCTGTTTGCAGCCAGTAAATCAGCGACAAATTAAGCTGTACAGCCTGGTTCAGATGGTGCTGAACTACATCTTCAGGTTCATCAACGAGTTTACCCTCGAGGTACGCATGCTGCGGCCAATTTATACAGGCTATAGGCCCACGATAAAAACCGGGTTCAAAATTATTGTGGTTTAATACCTGCCGGTACGCCCACCAGCCGTCTTGGTCAAGCGGGTCGAACGGAAGGGTACGGGGTTCCAGTGTCATAGGGTGGGTATAGGTAAGGCTGAACAGCGGGCCTGGCCAGGGAGGAGAGATATTTGGTGTATAATTTCTCCAAAAATCGTACTGTTGCGGCTGTTCTATGGTATAATTTTCTCCGTCAATGTATTCCAGCAGGAAACACAGGTTGAACGCCTGAACATTACCGGGGTCTGCCTGTTCAGGCGCATGCGGCTCCCCGGTTTCATCGCGTCCTTCCGCACCAAGTACATACTCCACATTTCCAAGTTTCAGCAAATCACCCTTTTCGGTAGCATCAATAAACCAGGGTGCTGTCAACAACAGGTGACTGCCGGTATTGGCGTTCTGAACCGTGATTGATCGAAAGTGATCACCGACTGTCTCCGCAGTAACCGGAACATGTTCCCTGAGGATTCGAAGCTGCCTGCTGCTGATCCATTTCGCTAACATAGCCTCCAGTACGGCAACTGAAACCTGCGGTTCATGTGCAATCCGCGATACCCAGCCGTCTCCCGGATTTAAAAACTCTTCATTCTTCAGTGAATCTATTAGCGGGTAATTTCTTCGGTAGTAATCCCGTACATCTCTGCGATATTGCTGGTAACTCCGTGAAGCGCCAAAATCTTCCACCCACGGATTTTCGTCCGGAGGCACGGCTTGTGAGGTGAGCTGCCCGCCAATCCAGTCGGTCGGTTCGGTCATAATAACCGAAAGGCCCAGTTTTAATGCTGACAGAGCCGCGGCACATCCGCCGGTTCCCCCGCCAATAATTACGAGATCGGCACTCGATTCACTGCCGGGCAATATGGCGGTTTTACCTGAATACGCTGATGATGTGAAAGTACGGGCACCGAAACCTCCCGTCACCATACCAGCTGCGAGAAAGCCGGTTTCTTTGAGAAAATCTTTCCGTGTTTTGGGCATATTAGAATGATATTATATTCTTAATCAGCCCTAAAATATTGAATATTAATTTAAAAGGAAGCGTTAC
>RECI01000044.1 GCA_007694095.1 Balneolaceae bacterium
TAAAATACAAAATTAATGCATTGAACCCGGTTAAAGCCTTATTTTTGCCAAAAAATTGTATGATTATTAATTAATGGCCTTTAAACGGAATTTTAATTGCTGATGCGTAAAATTGGACTTCTTTCTGATACACACGGTTACTTACATCCTGAACTAACCAGAATTTTCAAAGATTGCGATGAGATATGGCATGCCGGTGACTTTGGAGATATTCAAACTGTTGATACACTCAAAGAAATAAAACCTTTAAGAGGAGTATACGGGAATATCGACGGAACAGATATCCGCAATGAGTTTCCTGAATTTTTGAGGTTTTGGTGTGAAGATGTGGATGTATTAATAACACATATAGGTGGTTATCCAGGCAATTATTCTCCTGCGGTGAGACAAATCATGCAAACCAAACCACCGCAGCTTTTTATAAGCGGCCACTCGCATATTCTGAAAGTTATTCATGATAAAAAACACAACTGCCTGCATATGAACCCGGGGGCTGCAGGCAGAAGTGGTTTTCATAAAGTATTAACCATGTTACGGTTTACTATCGTCGGTAAAAACATCAAAGACCTTGAGGTAGTTGAATTTCCCCGCAATCCCTGATCAGAGCTGTTTTAATAACTCTTCAATGGCCCTGTCAAGTTGTGGTTGCCGGCCATGCAAACGATCATGAAAATTTTCATACACTACAATATCGGGTGCTACACCGGTGAGCTCCAGGTTTTCTCCATCAAGGGTATAACAACCCCAGCTGGGCAAACGGCAGAAAGAACCGTCTACAAATGATTTACCCGAAGTAAAGATTATCCAGCGGTAGGTTTCCACTCCGATGATCTTGCCCAGGTCAAGCTGGCGGAAACCTTCGGCTGTCATTTCAGCATCGCTCAGGCTGCGCTCATTAATAACAAGTAGCATGGGTTTGGCTGAAGGACCAAAATTGGGTTGGGGTGCCAGCTTGCCGCCGCGGTATTTCCACATCAGGTAAGGCTTTTGAGAAAGAAACTGCAAAACATCATCGTGCACATTCCCTCCGCGGTTGAAACGAATATCAAACAGCAGAGCATCTTTTTTATCCGCATAAGTAGTCATATCAATTAAAAACTGTTCAAGTGACTGAGCTGACATATTTTTCATGTACACGTAGGCGATTCTGCCTTCAGATTTTTCTCTTACATACTCGCGGTTTGAGCGTATCCATTCATCATAAAGCAGGTTACTGATCTGCCCGGGAGTATGGGGCCTGGTCAATACTACAAACTCATTGCTGCCACGGCGGAAGGTAAGTTCAAGTTCATTGGGGCGTGAAGCAAAATAGAAATATTCATCGCGGTTTTTGTGTTTCTCCATATTTCTTCCATTAACAGCTATCAAAATATCTCCGGTTTTTACAAGTGGCCTGCTCAGGTCAAGGTTTGATGCTGTAATGATTCTATCAACTGCGTAGGGATTTTCTTCCTGAAAAATGATACCTGTTTCTGCAGTTTCGCCCTTAAAGAACGGCTCTTCTTCCTTACCTGTGCTGGAAAAGCCCAAATGAGAAGCATTCAGCTCGCCCAGCATATCATTCAGTAAAAGTCTGAGATTATCCCTGGTTCTTATATACGGCAAAAACTGCTCATAATGCTGAAGGGTAGCAAGCCAGTCAATTCCATGGAAATCTTCATCGTAAAAGTTTTCTTCCATGGTGGTCCAGGTTTCTTGAAATACCTGCCTGAATTCTTTATCTAGTCTCCGGCTGAAAGTATAATCAATATCAATGGCATCCATTTTACTACTTCCTGCATTGAGTTTATGAATATTACCTCCCGCCAGTACCCAGAAACTGTCTTTTACATTCACAATCCACGGGCTTGTTCCAGGATTCGGGCCCTGAATTCTTTCAGTCTTTCTTTCTTCAAAAGGTTTAAGTTCCATTTTCCAAAGTGCAAACTCTCCCTTATCATGATTGGAACTAAAGAACATGACCTGTCCGTCTTTTTGCTTATAAACCTGGGGCGACCATTGCACGCCTCCCCTTACCTGCATTTGTTCCCAACGCTCTTCAATCCGGTTCATGTCAATGGAAATTACAGGTGGTAATGTATCATTATCTTTCTTTTCGGCAAAAAGCTCATCGAACTTTTCCTTGCGGAAAGGCTCCTGAAAGCGATGCAATGCTATGCGGTATATGCTGTTTTGTGTATTGCCTCTCGGATAGTTGGGGGTAACCCTGTCCGTTGCAAAATAGATATACCTGCCGCAGGGCGACCACCACGGCTGCCGCTGCGAAACACCCGAATGTGTGAGATTGATGGTTTCGCCTGTTTTGATATGATGGATCATTACATCCTGTTCAAAATTCCTGAAAGCGGTAAACAGAACATATTCGCCGTCGGGTGAAAATGAAGGTGCAGAATTCTGGAAACCCCATAATTCATCCTCAACCAGTACTTTTGTTGTAAGGTTTTTCAGATCAGCCAGTTTAACCTGTTTGCGCCCACTCAGATAAACTGCTTTTTCCCTGTCAGGGCTCAATGCCAGCATACGGCTGGTTTGCGGCACATTTTCCAGTTGCTTTTCATTGCCTTTACCATCGGCACTGATGGTAAAAAGGTTTGCCCATCCGTTATGCGTGCGGGTGTAGAGCAAAGTTTTGCTGTCATTGAGCCATTTAACTTCCAGTGCCCGTTCGGTTGATTTGATGGGCATCTTGCGGATAAATTTCCCATCCATATCCGACACAAAAATTTCACCCCGTGAAATAAATACAATCTTTTTTTCATCGGGCGATATATCAAAATGGCTGATATTTCCCTTTACGGAGAAACTCTGCTCGCGCTCCAGGTTGGGTGCCTGAAACAATTGCACATCAACTTCAGATGCATTATCTGAGGTTACATCATAAACAAAGAGTTTGTAATCCTTCTCAAAAGCAATGATGCTTCCATCGGCACTTACCTGGGGTCTTCGAATGGAACGTTCAAAATCCGTTAACCTGGTTTTTACATCGTTACGAAAAGTATAAAGATTATATTCACCATTCCATTCGTCAGAAGCAAAATACAGATTTCCCTGCCGGTCAATGGCTGGCCACAGATCCTGCCCTTCATAATCGGTTAAATTTTCAAATTCATCAGTTGAAGGGTTATAGGACAAGATATCGGGCCGGTGTTCCCCCCGGTAGCGCTTTCGTTCAGGAAACCGCAGACTCTCCCAGCTTTCAGTAAAAATATAGGCTCCCGTTTTGGGATGTTCAACAAGATGGTGCTCAACATTAAAATAATTGAACCCAAACAAAGCCTGCGGTGTACCGCCATTTAATGGTACTTTGTAAACCGAACTCATGCTTTCCCTTTCGGAATGGAAATAGATATATTCCGAATCCCACGACCATGAATCCACAAAATCAGCTGCCTGATGCCATGTCAACTGACGGATCTCTCCGCCCCCGGCGGGCATTACATGTACATTGGCATTGCGATCGCGGGTGGATGTAAAAGCAATCCACCTGCCATCTGGAGAGAATCTGGGTACAGAAACCTGCCCTTCCAGGGCTGTAAGTCTGTAAGCGGTGCCCCCGGCAACAGGAACCTGCCACAGATCATTCTCATACACAAAAACAACTGTTTTTCCATCGGGCGAAACCGTTGGGTCTGAAATAAAATAAGCCTCCTGCGAGGCGACATTAAAGGATATCAGGCTGATAAACAAAGCCATCAGCACAAAGAGATATTGTTTCTTCATGTTTTTTGAAAGTTAGATTAGCGGGGCTAAAATAAAGAAAATTAGCAGACAGCGAATGAGTTTTATTTTATAAAAAAAGGGGCCAGGCCCCTTCAATTATCATTCCGGCTTCAGGTGTGAAAAATTGATACCATCAGGTTCGTTACCGGCTTCAAAATGACCGGTAATTTCAAGCTTCTCAATATCAATAACAGTAACCACATCAGAGCGTGTATTGGCAACATAGGCAAAACGATTATCAGGGATTACCAATCCGATGGGAATGGATGTTCCTTCAAAGTCGGCAAAATAACGTTCGGCATCAGTATCGGCAGGTACAGGCGGTGTAAGCTTAATGTCGGTCATATGGAGTTTGTTTACTGCATCAAACACAGCAATAGTACCAGAGCGGGCATTGCTTACCAGGAATCTGCTGCCATCGGGAGTGAATTTGGCACGGATCGGGAAATCCTCACAAGGCAGTTGTGCCAGCACCTCCAGGGTTTGTGTGTCAAAAATGGTTATGGTATTATCAGCCCGGTTGGTAACCCATACTTCAGTGCCATCGGGACTCACGTCAATTCCTTCGGCACCTGCACCGCTGTATACATGGTCAATCAATTCGCCGGTTTCCAGATCAAAGACTGCGACATTCCCGGTACGGATACTCGGAACAAAAGCCCTTGAGAAATCTGGTGT
>RECI01000105.1 GCA_007694095.1 Balneolaceae bacterium
TTTCCGGGTCAGCCCCGAAGGGATGCCTGCGGCGCGACCCGGGCTACGGTATCCGAACTATTTTTTATATCCCGAGCGCAATCCTGATCAGGCGTTCCTGTTCGGCATCATGTATTTTCTTTTGACCGGATGCCGGCGATGCTGAAGCCTGCCGTCCTGCATAAGTCAGTTTTTGGCCTTTTCGCAATATCTCCTGTAACCTCGGATTTACAAACGTCCATGCTCCCATATTCCTGGGCTCTTCCTGGCACCAAACAATTTCTTTTACATGGTTAAACTCTTTCAGATAATTGTTGATATCTTTGTCAGGGAAAGGATAAAACTGTTCAAGGCGTGTAATGGCTATATTGGTTAAATTCCGGTCTTCTCTTTCTTTATAAAGATCGTAGTATACCTTACCTGAACAAATAATAAGACGATTTACTGATTTTGTATCTTTTATCGTTGTGTCATCAATAAACGGCCTGAAACTGCCTTCACTCAGTTCACTTACACTGCATACTGCCAGCGGATGGCGAAGCAGGCTCTTTGGTGACATAATGATAAGCGGTTTCTTTTTATTCTGAAGCACCTGTTTTCTGAGTGCATGAAAATATTGAACGGGAGTGGTAAGGTTTACAACTTGAATGTTGTCTTCTGCACATAGCTGCAGAAAGCGCTCGAGCCTTGCTGATGAATGCTCGGGCCCCTGGCCTTCATACCCATGAGGTAGTGTCATTACAATGGCTGATCGTTGTCCCCATTTTGCCTCAGAAGAGGCAATGAACTGGTCAATGATCACCTGGGCACCATTTGCAAAGTCACCAAATTGTGCCTCCCAGATAACCAGTGCATCGGGGATGGCAGACGAATATCCAAATTCGAAGCCAAGTGCGGCAAATTCGCTTAAATGGCTGTTATATGGATAAAAAGCGGCCTGTTTTTCCTCCAAATGGTTCAGGGGAATAAAACTGTGCCTGGTATTGGTGCCATGGAGTACGGCATGGCGGTGCGAAAAAGTACCTCTTTCAGCATCCTGACCAGTGAGGCGTACGGTATGTCCATTTTTTAGCAACGAACCGAAAGCCAGTGCTTCGGCAAAACCCCAGTCAATTTTTTGCTCGTCATTTTCAGCCGCTTCGGCACGTTTGGCGAGTTGACGTAAAAGTTTTGGATTTGCGTCAAACTCTTTCGGAACGGTATTCAGTTTAACAGCGATCTCCTTTAATTCCTCGGCCGGGTAAGTTGTATCAGGGAAAGTTTCCCTGTCTTTCTGGCTCTCTTCGGAACGGGTCAGCATTTTATCGGTTATTTCGAGTGGAGGAGAACTCTTGGCATCTTCAAAAGCCTGCTGCAGGAGTTCTTCGAAATCGTCAAAAATTGCCTGTGTTTCTTCTTCCGTAAATTCACCCTTTCGAAGTAATTCTTTCAGGTAAATATCTCTCACTGTGGGATGGGTTTCGATCTCCTTGTAAAGTCCGGGTTGTGTAAATGCCGGTTCATCACCCTCATTGTGGCCATGTTTCCGGAAACAGATCAGGTCAATAACAACGTCTTTATTAAATTTTTGCCGGTAGTCGAGTGCCAGGTTAATGGCATGAACCGCTGATTCCGGATCATCCCCGTTTACATGGAAAATCGGGGCTAAAATCATTTTTGCCAGGTCGGATGCGTATTCTGTAGAGCGGGCATCTATAGGCAGCGTAGTAAAGCCGATTTGGTTATTGATGATGATGTGTATTGTTCCCCCGGTTTCATAACCCCGCAACTGCGACATATTCAGTGTTTCAGCAACAACACCCTGCCCGGCAAATGCAGCGTCGCCATGCATGAGAAGGGGTACAATTTTTTGCTTGGCATTTTCCCCGTTATAATGGTCCTGGTTGGCACGTGCAGCACCTTCCACAACAGGGTTTACGGCTTCAAGATGGCTTGGGTTTGGCAACAATTCAACCTCTATGGTTTTCCCGTCGCTTGTTTCATACGATCCTTTCGAGCCAAGATGGTATTTTACATCACCTGAACCCTGGATCGTTTCCGGGTCAATGTTCCCTTCGAAATCAGCGAAAACCTTTCGGTATGGTTTGTTCATGATATTAACAAGGATATTTAACCTTCCACGGTGTGCCATGCCAAGGAAAAATTTTTCAATATCATTATTCCCGGCGCGTTCGATCAAAAAGTGCATCATTGGGATCAGGGTATCCGCCCCTTCGAGGGAGAACCGTTTGTGGCCAATATATTTTTTATGGAGAAACTGCTCGAACGCCATGGCCTGATTCAGTTTATGCAGAATCTGCTTCCGGTCGTTTTTATCAAGTTCCGGTGTATTTGTTGTTGATTCCATGGTCTCCCGAAGCCATTTGCGCTCGTCAAGATCGAGAAGGTGCATGTATTCAGCCCCGATGGTGCCACAGTAGGTATTCCGCAGCAGCTGGATAATATCACGTAGTTTTGCAATTTTCTGGCCGCCAAGCCCGTCACAGAAAAATTCGCGGTCAAGGTCCCACAAGGTGAGTTCATAATACTCAAGATCAAGTTCAGGACTTCTCCCGGGCTCGGACCCAAGCGGGTCGAGTTTTGCAATCACATGCCCGCGCATGCGGTACATGTTGATTAGTCGCCATACAGCGATTGCCCGGCGGTCTTCTTCAAGAGTGTTGCCTTTTCCGCTCAGAAGGCCGGAATAGGTGTCATCACCGTATGGGAAAGGTTCGTAGGGAATGTTGAGGTCTGTGAAAATCTGGTGGTAGAATTTTTCCTCTCCATTTAGCAGGGAGTGAATTTTTTGAAGGAACATCCCTGATTCTGCGCCTTGTACAATACGGTGGTCGTAGGTGCAGGTTATGGTCATCACCTTGCTCACACCCAGTTGGTTAAGCACATCCTGCGACATGGATTGAAATTCTGCGGGATAATTTATGGCGCCAGTGGCAATAATGGCACCCTGCCCTTTCATCAGGCGGGGCACGGAAGAAACCGTTCCTATGGTTCCGGGATTGGTGATACTGATCGTTGTATTTTCAAAATCAGAGATCTCAAGATTCCCTTTTCGTGCTTTATCAATGAGATCGGAATAAGCGTAAAGGAACTCTTTGAAATTCATCTTATGAACACCCTTGATGTTGGGTACAACAAGATTGCGTGAGCCGTCGCGCGATTCAAGATCAACGGCAATTCCGAGATTTACCTGTTCCTGAATAATTCTGTAATGATTGCCGCTTTTTTTGGCATAAGAAGAATTTATGGTTGGAAAATCCTTTAATGCCTGGATTACAGCCCAGGCTATTAAATGTGTGAATGAAGCTTTTGGTTCTCCCCTTTTTAAAAGATGAGAATTGATAATTGTCCTGTCTTCCGACATCATTTTTACCGGCAACACACGAAGGGATGTAGCTGTGGGAACATAGATGCTGTCATCCATATTATCCACAATTTTTGACGCAACTCCTTTAATTTTATGAAGTTCTGCTCCCTTTGGTACGGATGGTTCAGCCTCCTCGGGTTCTTCTTTTTTAGCAGGTTTGGCCGGTTCTGCGGGAACCGGCTTTTCTTTTACTGCCGGCAATCCGTTTTCATCGGGAGATGGCACGGATTCTTTCCCGTCCATCTCATCAAAATATTTTCGCCAGTGCTGGGGAACCGATGACGGGTTTTCCTCATATTGTTTATATAGTTCTTCTACAAGAGCGGAGTTGGGTCCGAAAATGGCTTCAAGTGATTTCAAAACAGTAGTGTCTTCTAATTAGATGTTGTTATGGTTGATAACGCCTAAGAGGGTGAATTGATTCAATTTTATTCCCGCATTGATTTGAAAATTCAAGCTAATCAAAACAATCTAAAAATACGACGAATTTTAAAAACCGTTTTAAGTTACTGATATGGAAAATTGAAATTTATCGTGGCCTGCACTTTGTTTATATTCATAGTTCAAATTTTTAAAATTAATCACCGTATTCATTAGATGAGTTCATCACAGAAAAAAGCACTATCGGGTGCAGAAAACATTCACTGGGATTTATCGGATTTGTATCCCTCAGCCACTGCTGATTCACTGGAAAATGATAAAAAAAAGGTTGCAGAGCTTGCCGGGGATTTCAGTGAAACATACCGCGGAAGAATTGCAGAACTCACCCCGGTTGAGTTTGCCGGTGCCATGGAAAAATACGAAAACATTCTTCAGATCGCTGGTAAAATTGGTTCATTTTCCTACCTGAGCTGGTCAGTCAATACCGAAGATGCGGCGCTTGGAAAGTTACTGCAGGAAGCCAATGAGCTTGGTTCGGAAGTGAGCCAGATGCTGGTTTTCTTTAATGTGGAATGGCTGAAATTAAATGAGGAGAGAGCTTCTGAACTGATCGAATCTGAAGAACTCGTAAAATGGAAACATTATTTACGCGTTTCCCGGCAGTACAAGGAGCACACACTGGGCGAGGAGGCTGAACAGGTAATGAGTGCAAAATCTGTTACCGGACGGGCGGCATGGACCCGGTTCTTTGATGAAACACTTGGTGCGGCGAGGTTTCATCTTGACGGTGAAAAGCTCACAGAGCAGGAAGTGCTAAGCAAACTGCACAACACCGACCGAAGCCTGAGAAAACGCGCACACGAATCACTTACCAATGGGTTCAGGGAGCATTCCCGGACTCTTACCTTTATTTTCAATACGATACTGGCCGATAAATTTACCAACGACAAGCTCAGAAAATACAAGAACTGGATATCTGCCAGGAATCTTTCAAACCAGATAGATGATGATACGGTAGATGCACTGGTTAAAGCGGTAACCGGCAGGTATGAATTGGTTCAGCGTTATTACCGTTTAAAGAAAAAACTACTGAATCTTGAGGAAATGTTTGACTATGACAGGTACGCCCCTGTAGCAAAAACCACAAAAAAGGTGCACTGGAATGAGGCAAGGGAGCTGGTACTTGATGCGTATGGAGAATTTCACCCGGAAATGAGGGCCATTACGGCCAGGTTTTTTGAAGAAAACTGGATCGACGCTGCCATCAAACCGGGGAAGAGGGGAGGTGCTTATTCTGCGAGTACGGTAACATCGGTTCACCCATACATTTTTATGAATTATGACGGCCAGCTTCGCGATGTTCAGACTCTTGCTCATGAATTGGGACACGGGGTGCACCAGTACCTGTCAGGAAAACAAGGCGAACTCCAGTCATCAACACCGCTAACAACCGCAGAAACGGCATCGGTGTTTGGAGAAATGCTGGTTTTTAACAAGCTGATGGCTGCTATTGATGACCCGTCAGAAAAACTGGCGCTGCTTATCAGTAAAATTGATGATACCATCGCTACCGTATTCCGGCAGGTCTCAATGAACCGGTTTGAGAACGCTATACATACAGCAAGGCGTGAAACCGGTGAATTAACAACCGAAAACTTTTCTGAATACTGGCACCAGGTTCAGATGGATTTATATGGCGATTCCATCACACTTACGGATGAGTACAGGCTTTGGTGGTGTTATATTCCCCATTTTTTACATACCCCCGGATACGTATACGCTTACGCATTTGGAGAATTACTGGTATTGGCTTTGTATGATGTCTATCAAAAATCAGAAAAAAAAGAATTTTCGGAAAAGTATATGAAATTGCTTGAGGCTGGGGGGTCTGATTGGCCGCATAAACTTGTGGAAAAACTGGATCTTGATATAACCCAACCCGGTTTTTGGGATAACGGCTTAAAATTGTTTGAAAATATGGTGCTTGAAGCAGAAAAGTTGGCAGCATCACTATAAGTTGCTACTTTGTAATGACCTTTTGACAGCTATATCCGTAACAAATTTTATGTTGAACACAAAAAGGGAAGAAAAAGCACTCCTGGAATTTAAGAATCTGATGCAAAATCTGATGCTGCTGCTCGGTAAGGCAACAGGTACGCAGACGGGCTATCTTTACTGGGTGAACCGGTCGCGCCGGCAGTTTGTGCTTGAAACTACATTTACCACCCTCTCCAATGTGATGTTCCAGGACAGGGTCCCTTTTCAAAAATCATTTCTTGATCGATATAAAGACCTCGATGTAATTGTTCAGCTTGAAGTTGGCAAAGATGTGAACGAAAATGATCTGGACCATTATTTTAACATGGTTCCTGTAAGGCATTTGTTGCTAATCCCTTTCCGGAATAATGATGAAACCGTGGCAATTTCTGTTCTCGAAACAATTGAAAAACTGCCGCTTAAAGAAATCAAAGAAATACTTTCTGCGTATAAGAGTTCACACATTAACGTTTTAAATACATATCTCGAGCTGGTTGATCTGTATGATGACCAAAATAAGTGGGCCGATTTTGATACTTCTGTTGATAGGTTTAAAACGAATATGAGTGCCATTGAGGTACTTGATGTAATGCTTCTGGAAATGCAGAAACTATTACCGGGAGGAGGAGCGGTAGTTGCGCTGCGCGGCATGGATACCTGGGTAACCGTGTTGCGGTCCGGTAAGGAAGTTCCTTCACCTTCGATCGGATTATTGGTTGAAGAAAGAACCATGGCTCATGACGCACTCAGCAAGGGTGAACCTGTTTTTTCAATGCATTTTAATCAAAACCCAAAACGGGTTTCTTCTTCTGAATATCAAACCGAAGGGGCTTCGCTCGCAATCCCACTCATGATTACCGAGCGTCGGCATGCTGTTGTTGTTGCATGCAATAAAAATCCGCTGGTTTTTACCGAATCACTGAAACACCAGTTGAAAACCCTGGCTAAAATTGCTTCTTTAACCATCGAAGCAACACTTGTAAGGTCAGCGGGTCAGGCTGATTTATTTGTTTCGGAGTTCGGGAATTTCAATGCTGAATTATTGGAATTGAGTTTAAAGCAGCTGATGAATCGGGCCGATTCTCCTGATGAACATGCCTGGTTTGGGCTTGCCGGAATAGAAAACCTGTCGGAAATCCGTTCGCGTTACAGGCTTGAGGATTTAAAAAAACTGCAGAAATACATGGTAAAAGCTTTAAACCCAGCGCGAACCGGGTATAAAGGATTTATCGGTTTTCACAGTGATTACGTTTATTCCTACCTTTTTGTGTGCCGTTCGGAAAGGCATCATGGCGAATGGATCGAAAAAACCATGCAGGATATCAAGAAAAGGTTTGAACTTGGAGACGGGAAGCCGGTCAATATTGATGTTAAGTTTGGCAGCGTAAATGTAATGCCTGGAAATGCGGATATACCACAAATTATTTCCGATGCTAAAAAAGCCCTCGCATTTGCCATGAAAGATGGCGTAACAGTTGTTGATATGTAATCCAATGCCACGAACATTTTTAGTCGTAATAGACGGGCTTGGGATAGGAGCACAGGAAGATGCTGCAGAGTATGGTGATGCCGGAACGGATACACTGGGGAATGTAAGCCGTATTTCCAATTTAGAACTGCCAAATTTTGAGAAGCTTGGGCTGGGAAATATTCGTCCGTTACATTCCATCAGGCACGTTGAATTTCCAATTGCATCCTATGGGAAAATGAGGGAAGTTTCAGCGGGAAAAGATTCAACCACCGGCCACTGGGAACTTGCCGGAATTCATCTTGAAAAACCATTTCCCACATATCCGGAGGGCTTTCCTGATGAAGTTATTAACCGATTTTGTGACGGGCTTCAGCTTCAGGGTATTTTGTGCAACTATCCCTATTCCGGAACAAAAGTAATTGATGATTATGGGGTTGAACACACCCAAACCGGGCTGCCTATTGTATATACCTCTGCCGACAGTGTTTTTCAAATAGCCTGCCACACAGATGTTGTTCCGCTGAAAAAGCTCTATGAGTGGTGCGAATATGCAAGGGAACATGTTGTGACCGGGGAACATGCAGTGGGGAGGGTAATCGCGAGGCCGTTTACCGGAACTGCGGGATCTTTCAAACGCATCTCGGAACAGCGGCATGATTACTCACTCAGCCCGCCTGAACCAAATCTGATGACACATCTCCAGGATCACGGAGTTAAAACCTATTCCATTGGAAAAATTATTGACCTTTTTGCCGGAAAAGGATTTACGATATCCAATACCACGAATGGAAATGCGGAAGGTATATCCCGGCTGCTAAGCCTGATGAGTGCAAAAGTAAACGACAGTTTTACCTTTGTAAACCTTATTGATACAGATCAGATATACGGGCACCGGCAGGACCCGGCCGGTTTTGCTTTATGCCTCCTGGAAATTGACCGTTCCATACCATCGATTTACGAAAAACTTGAAGAGGATGACCTGTTTATTTTCACAGCCGATCATGGAAATGATCCGGCAGATGAGAGTACCGATCACACAAGGGAATTTGTTCCTCTTTTGGTGATCCGTAAATGCTCGCAATCCGGTATATCTTTAGGTACAAGGAGTACGTTTTCAGATGTAGCATCTGCTATACTGGATGCCCATGGAATTAACAACAAACTTCCGGGTATCTCGTTCCTCGGAGAAATAACAGGATGAATCTTCTGCTTCAATTTTAGCAGAATAAGTTTTATATTGTGTAGTTTTCTTAGTTATACAGATACAACAAAGAAGAATATCATACGTATAGTTAAACAGGCCCTCAACCGGGCCATATTTCTAATCAAAGTACTTTTATAAACGTGGCAAAAAGCTCAGGAATTTCAACACGCGAATCGGAATCATTAGACCGTTACCTGCACGAAATTGGAAAAGAGAAACTCATCACACCTGATGATGAGGTGCGTCTGGCAAAGGAGATCCAAAAAGGATCTCAAAGGGCACTTGAAGAATTGACAAAAGCAAACTTACGCTTTGTTGTTTCTGTAGCCAAACAATATCAAAACCAGGGGTTGTCTCTCGGTGATCTCATTAATGAAGGTAACCTTGGGCTGATCAAAGCGGCAAAACGATTCGATGAGACCCGTGGATTCAAGTTTATCTCATACGCTGTTTGGTGGATTCGTCAATCCATACTGCAGGCACTTGCCGAGCAGAGCCGCATCGTTCGTCTGCCGTTAAACCGGGTGGGTGCGCTCAATAAAATCGGGAAAGAACTTTCCAAGCTGGAACAGGAATACGAACGTGTACCTTCCGCAGCCGAATTGGCTGAAAGCCTTGAAATGACCGTATCGGAAGTGGCCGACACTCTTAAAATCTCTGGCCGTCACTTGTCGATGGATGCCCCGTTTGCACAGGGTGAGGATAACCGCCTGCTTGATGTACTTGAAAATGAAGAAATCCCCGATCCCGATAATGACCTGATGGGTGAATCCCTGAAAGTTGAGATCGAGCGGGCACTCTCTAAACTTACAAAAAGAGAGGCAGAAGTAATTCGCCTCTATTTTGGTATCGGACGGGAGCACTCCCTCACCCTTGAGGAGATTGGAGAACGTTTTGATCTAACACGCGAAAGGGTACGCCAGATAAAGGAAAAAGCACTGCGAAAACTCCGGCACCACAACCGAAGCGCTGCACTCAGGGCCTACCTCGGGTAGTTACTGTTTCAGTTAAGAAACAAATTTTCGATTATTCGGTTTCTCGGTTCTACTGTTCGATAATCCCCCCGGGTTTCGCTTCTAAATTTCCCCCCTAAAAAGGGGGGGCAAAGGGGGGTGTAAATTGCGTTGCATGGGCGATCTCCGCTCCACCCGGGGCTGTGTGATTACGCCCCTTCAGAGCTTTATTATTGCACAAGTCTCTCTTTCGATCACAAGATGGATTAGAAATTCCACCTAAACGATAGCGCATCCATCCAGTCTTTTCCCATCAGGATTATGCCCTTCACATAGTGGTGAGTTATTAAAGGCAAAACTATCACAATCTCGTTCAGTTTCGCCTTACCAAAAGGCATGCAGGCGCAATCAAGATGCTTGCGCCATCAAGTTCCACAGTTATACCTGTTAATCCGCTTCAACTCTGGCAGGAACTACGCTCCGCTTCGTACTCTGCCAGGTTTTCGCTCCACAGTTCCATAACCATACAGCTTTTTAAATCAATATCACATAAATATGCGGTTTAACCATTGCTGATAAGTTATTAGCTTGTAAAGATGAACCGTTTATTATCAATCATAGCACTTGCTCTCATTTTAACCGGGTTTTTTGAAGCTGCAAACTCCCAGTTACTCCCGTTCAGAACGTACTCCATTGAACTGGGATTGAGCGAATCGGTTGCACATGCACTGGTGCAGGATGAAAGGGGTTATATCTGGGTTGGCACCGGGTATGGGCTTAACCGCTTTGATGGGACAAGATTCAAACAGTTCTATGAGTATGACGGTTTAGCCCACAACCGTGTACATTCACTGTTTCAGGATAGAAACGGTACTATTTGGATAGGTACCGAATCGGGTATATCTGTACTTCATCGCGATTCCCTTGTAACTCCGGAAAGCGTAGTTGCATTAAATGACTATGCCATCCTGGATATTTACCAGGATATGAGTGGTAATTACTGGTTTGGCACCGATGGTAACGGAGTATGGCAGCTTAACACCGACCATGAGCTTTTTTCGATTGATGAAAAATTCGGACTGCCTGTTGAAAGGGTAAGATCAGTGAAAGAAACTTCGGATGGGGTTATTTGGATTGGAGCCAGAGAAGGGCTTGTAAAAATTGACGGCGATGTTATCGTTCATTATTCACAGGATCATGGGCTGCCCGAACTGAGAGTAAGGAAAATATATATTGATGAGTTCGACAGAATCTGGATTGGCACAAGGGCAGGGCTTGTTAAATACGCAGATGGGATTTTTAATATTTACTGCGATGATGAGGGGCTGAATGACGGGCGAATTCAAACCATTTCGGTTGAATCTTACGACCGTATTTGGGTAGGCACTGAAAGCGGCATTTCTATTTTTGATGGTGAAAGGTTTCTTAATTATACCCGGGATGATGGCTTGCCGGCGGTAATTACCTATTCATCCATTATCGACAGGGAGGGTAATATTTGGTTTGGTACACTTGGCGGCGGTATCACTATGTACGTCGGGGATTATTTTAAAAGCTACAATATTGACAACGGGCTTACCAACAACGTGGTTACGGGGTTTGCTGAAGATTCTGAATCTAATATCTGGGTAGCAACTTATGGCGGGGGCGTGCTAAAATTCGACGGGGAATCATTTCAGCATTTTAGCGAATCGGATGGCCTTATGGATAATAAAGTGTATGCAGTTGTTGAAGACAGCAGGGGGCGGATGTGGGTATCTACAAGGGATGGAATCAGTATTTATGAAAACGGGGTTTTTACCAGCCTGGATCAGGAAACATTTCCTTTCAGGGTAGTGCGCAGGATTTACGAAGATACAGAGAATGATGTTTTCTGGATAGCTACCTACAATGACGGGGTTATCCGGTTAACACCGGATGGTTATGTACAACACCACACCGGAAACGGCTTTCTCCATAATACTGTAATGGACATCAAAAGTGATACCAATGGTAATCTGTGGTTCGCAACGTACGGTGGTGCGGCCGTTTTTGACGGGCACCAGTTCCGTTATTTTACCATTGCTGACGGGCTCCCAAGCAATGGGGTTATTCACATCCATGTTGACCATAACGGGCATATTTGGTTTTCGACATTCAGCGGTATTGCCAGGTATGACGGCAATCGGATACAGGTTTTGGGAAATACAGGTGGCACCGAAACTATTGCATATTTCACGATCCAGGATCAAAACAGGCAGTATTATGTGGGCACAAACCGGGGGCTCTATTTTATTAAACCTGAAATACTCTTTTCCACAGACAATCGCAGGGAATTACTTGCTGCCTACCGGATTTTTAACCAAAACCAGGGTTTAATTGCCAATGAGTTGAATGCCGGAGGCTCACTTCTTGCAAGTGACGGCTCCATCTGGCTTGGTACAGTTGAAGGTTTAAGCCGCTTTTTCCCGGACAGGGTACGAAAAAATCAGGCACCGCCCGGGCTGGAATTTGAAGAGATCCTGGTGAGCGGGCGTGAACTGCGTGCCGACCGGTCGTACATCTTGAAACACGATCAGAATTTTGTGCAGTTTACCTTTACAGGCCTGAGCTATGAAGCTCCGGATCAGCTTATATTTGAATACAGAATGAGAGGCCTCGACAATGGCTGGCAGTTCACTCAAGACAGGATTATTCGTTATCCATCATTATCTCCGGGGCAATACGACTTTCAATTGCGTGCATACAATGCTGATGGTGTGTTGAGTGCAAACGTTCTGAATTATTCTTTCAGAATTCTACCCCCTTTCTATTTTCAATGGTGGTTTTTGATACTTGTAGTAATTGCAATTGTCGGGCTTATCCTTTTTTCTATGCGCTATTTTAAAGTCAGAAAACAGGTGGATATTGAACGGATGAGGGTGCAGATTGCCAGTGATCTGCACGATGATGTTGGCTCATCGCTAACCGAACTTGCACTTCAGACAGATTTCCTCCAGGCGGGAAATGTGAGTGAAGAAATTAAACAAACCCTGCAGCAGCTTGGTGAACACAGCAGGAAAATTGTAAGCAGCCTCGATGATATTGTATGGTCGATTGATGCAAGAAATGATACTGCCGGAGACCTGACAGACCGCATGCAGGATTATGTGAACCAGGTATTCGTAAATGGAGATGTAGAAGTACATTATCATTTTGACCAGCTCAGAATGGATGAGAAATTGCCGGTTGATGTGAAAGAAAATGTATACCTGATATTTAAGGAAGCGGTCAACAATATCCTGAAACATTCAAATGCAACCCGTGTGGATATAGTATTTTCATTTTCCGGTAAAACATATGAGCTGTTGGTACGTGATAATGGTACACAGATAAAAAATGAACGCAAAAGCGGTCAGGGTTTGAGAAACATCAGAATGAGAGCTGAAAGGATTGGTTCAGAAGTTAAATTAAATACAAACGGAGGATTTACGGTTCAGGCAACCGGGTCCATCAAATAGGAGAAATATGATAGAAGTGGGAATTGTTGAAGACAACGTGAAGATCAGGAACCTGATTCAGCGCTACCTCGATATGCAGGAAAATATGAGCTGTAAAATAGCTGTTGATTCTGTGGAGGAGATGCTGGAATATCTGAAAGAAATGCAGCCGCCAAATGTTTTGCTTATGGATATTCAATTGCCGGGAATGTCTGGGATTAAAGGAATTGAGATTATTAAAAAAGAGTACCCCTCTATAGAGATTATAATGCTGACGATTTACCACGATTCGCATAAAATTTTTGATTCCCTGGTGGCAGGGGCATCAGGTTACCTGCTTAAGCACACTTCATTGCCGGAAATTAAAGAATCGATTGAAAACCTGGCAGAGGGCGGTGCACCTATGTCGCCACAGATTGCAAGGAAAGTGATTCAGTATTTTAACCAGCCTAAACCAGTGAATAAACCGGAAAGTGATCTTACAGCCAGGGAACAGGATATTGTTAACGGCTTGGTGGATGGACTGAGTTATAAATTAATTGCCGACCGTTTTGATATTTCTATTGACACCGTGCGCGCACATATTCGGAACATTTATAAGAAATTGCACGTAAACTCTAAAGCAGAGGTAATCGCAAAATCATTGCGCGGTGAAATATAAACCTTAAGTCAATATAAATGATTACCAGCCATAGTGATAAAATCAGACGATTTTCCCCGGATAACAAATGCAGGGTTTTGATGTTATTATCATATCACATGGATATGTGATGTTGCAAAGTGATATTTTATAATATATTAATAGTGGATAATGACACTAAATGATACCATAAGACGGAGGCAGTTATGAAATTCTCAGCAAAATACCACCTCACCACATTGATTGTACTGGCCGTTTTTATGTCAGCATGCTACACTCAACTCAGAACAGTTGAAACCCAGCGATATCCGGGAACAGGTGAACGGATAGCGTCTGACCGGGCGCAGTCCGGCCAGGCAGCGGTTCAGCAGCGTTCCGGAGAAATTGTAAATGAGGAAGATTATGCGCTGGGGTATGAGGATGGCTGGGAAGATGCCGAGGCTTACTACTTTGTGGATTATGAAACCCGCGACTGGTATGCCGAGTATGGCGCCACTCTCACACATAATCGCCATTTTCAAAGAACAGTTGTACATAATTATTATGGCCGTGGATTTCATTACGATCCGTATTATTACAGCTACTACTATCACCCATTCCCGATCTACAGGTATCCGAGGTGGCATTTCCATTTAGGTTTCCATTATGGTTTTGGATATCACCATTCATTTTATGGATGGCACAGGCCACATTATGGTTATTACTCTTATTACAGGTATCCGCCACATTATGGCTACTGGGGATATGGATATACCCGGCCATATTATGGTTACGTGTTCTTTGCCGGCACAAGGTCAACAAGGCCAGTGCGGTATTACGGTCCTAGATCTACTGGGCTTGCTTCACGAGGTGTTCAGAACGTAAACCGTACTACCCGCTCAGATGCAAGGGTAAGATCAGCTACAAACGTCACCACTAGAACCGATGCACGTTCAGCTGCAAGAACCCAGCAGGCAACAAGGAATACAAACACAGACCGCACCAGAGGATCAACATCAACTGTAAACCGGGGTACGAGTACAAATACCAACAGAGGAACTGTAAACCGTGGTTCCGGCTCAACTCAAACGAGGGGTACGGTGAACCGGGGCAGTTCGAGTACACCCAGAAGCAGCGGTTCTGTAAATCGTGGCAGCAGTTCCAATACCAATCGCGGTACAGTAAACAGGAATAGTTCATCATCGAATAACAGAGGTTCGGTAAACAGGGGTAGTTCAAGTACTCCAAGTAGCAGTGGTTCTGTAAATCGTGGCAGCAGTTCCAATACCAATCGTGGTACAGTAAACAGAAATAGTTCATCATCGAATCCAGGTACTGTTAACCGGTCAAATAATTCGAATAACCGTCAGGCTGCTACTGTAAATTCCCGACAGCAAAACAGCCAGAGAAGTGTTGTAGTACCGGGAAATAATTCCCGAAACAGTAGTGCAACTGTTAACAACAGCAGAGTGGCTGCAGACAGGGGGTCGCTCTCATCAGGGGCATCTGCAGGTAGAACTACAACTATTCAGCGTCCGGCCACTACACAGCAGCGAGCTGTACAAAATATCAGGAACAGGGTAACTACTGACCGAAGCCCGGATGTTGGTGTAACTGGCAGATTAAATAACAGCAATTCATCGAGCAGCCGGTCGGGAAGTGGTGCTGCAATACTGGGCAGGATGTTGAACAGTGCGGCAAACAGTGCTGTTAACAATACACGCAGTTCTAACGTAAACCGTTCTTCAGGTACAACCTCACGGCCTTCCGTGGGAACTACCAGATCAAGCTCCAACACGAGATCCACAGTACGAAGCAGCGGAAGCTCATCAAATAACAGAGCCACAAGTTCTTCGAGAAGCAGGAGTTCAGGCAGCCGGAATTAGTATGAGTCTGTTTCGGCTTTACTGAACCAAACCAGGCTTTCATTAAATTAAGAATCATCTATAACCGTTTTTGAAACATCAGGAATCGTATGCGCAGAATTTCCAAATTCGTTCTGTTTGTTGCACTGATCATCATCATGGCTGGCAACACGTTAGCTCAAAATCCCAATAATGCGCTTTTGTACAGCAGCCAGGCAACACTTTTTGGGGATCAGGGTCCGGCCTCAGACCCTGTTTCAGTCATCATGCCCGGTACGGCATTCAAGTCGGGCTTTGGTGCATTTATCGACAACCCGGCAAGTATGGCGCTTCACAGAAAGAGCTTCGGTGAGTTAGGTTTTTCATACCGTACGGTTGAAGAAGATGCAATTTACCTGGGTCAACAACGCCTGTTAGACGACAGCCAAAGGGGAATTTCAAATTTTGGGTTTCTTTATTCACTGCCAACCCTTCAGGGGAGCTTTGTATTCGGGGCAGGATATACCCAGCACTCTATCTACAACAGGGCTTTCGGTTTCAGGGCAAGGAATGAAAACAGCACGATAACCGATAAGTTCAAATTTAGCGGCTCACCATACCAGGATATCGCCTTTAATACATTCGCTACCGATTTCGGGGATGAATTTGAGGATTGGGATGAATCCATTTTCAGGATAGGCTTCGACAGGTATGGTGATTTCTTAGGTTTACGTCAGCAGGGTGAAATTATCCAGCGCGGGTATAGTGGCGAATATTCCATGTTTTTTGCAACCGAATTCCAGGAAAACCTGATGATTGGCGGAAGTATCGGTCTATTGTCCGGAAGGTTCCGGTATAATCGTGTTTTCCAGGAAGTTGACGAGTTCAATGACTATAACAGCACCATAATCGACAGTAATGATGATGGTTTTGGCGATACCGATGTTGATAATATTCTTTTGGATGACCGTCTGAGAAGCAGCTTTGCAGGATTCAGGGCAAGGGTCGGCATTCTTTATAAACTTTCGGATAATTTCCAGGTTGGAGCAAGCTATACTTTTCCAACCACAATTGAAGTTGACGAAATTTTTGATGCGAACCTGAGAACCACATTCAATAATGGGGTAGAGTTCTCTGATTTTACCGATAGTGAATTTTCGTACAAAGTAAAATATCCATCGCGAACATCACTTGGCCTGGGAATTGTGAACCTTTCAGGGTTATCGGTTTCATTATCGGCTGAGTATGTTGATTATTCCAAGACCAGGGTGGATTATGGTAGCAGCGAATTTTTTGAAGATGAACTGGCCGAAAATGATTTTATTGAGAGTGAATTCAGGTCGGTATGGAGTTTAAGAGGCGGGGCATCCTACGATTTGAGTCCTGAGTTTACACTTCGGGCCGGCTACAGCTACCTGCCGGGCCGTTTCCTGAATGGTGATGATGACCGCTCCGTGTATATGATTGGTGCCGGCTTTTCATTGACCAGAAATATACGGCTTGAGCTAGCCGCACAATACACAGAGTGGGACGAGCAGTCGGCCGTGTACGAGTATGCCCAGTATAATTATTCGCCGTTGCCCGACAACATTCCATCGATCAATTTCCGGTCAGAAGATGCAGCACGCTCGGTAGAACGGTGGCAGGTTCTCGGTACTTTGAGAGTTAATTTCTGACAGGCATACTTCTAATTACGATCAAGGTATTTGATATCTGATCTTTGATCTGGTGGTAACTTCGAAAAATCTCTTTGCCGACGCGAATAGGATATGCGAGAGGGACTTTTGACCTGTCACCTCTTATATAGCATACCCATTTGCAGAGTCCTGTCATCCCGAGCCCCTAATTTTGCCCCAGCAGCGGGCAACACCATTGAGGAGGTGACAGATAAACATTGTGTGTTGTGATGGAGGGCGCAGTACCGGATCCTTGAAAACGGGCTGAAAACGAATCTTTTTCCAATCTGTCACCGGTAGCCCTGAAAGGGCGCCAGAACATAGCCCGGGGCAGAGAGAGCCCGGCGAACGCCGCCCCGGGTAGTCAGGCGTGCACACCCCGGCCCCGAGCGATGAATGTGTCTGAGTACCGGCAGGTTTCGAGGGGCAGCGGCAGGATGGTTGGCAGGGGCCGCAGCAAGGTGATGGTCATTCTGGCGACGCCATTCGCACATCGCCACTCGGTTTTTCGGTCATTCCCCTTTTTGATTTGCGATAAACCGAATCACCGATGAACCGATTGACCGATCTGTCAACGGTAGGAATCACGACAGTGCTTTTCTGTCGGGATGACGAAGGATCCCCATGGAACGATCTCTGATATTTGAAGTTACCTGGCAGAAAACGCCCCTTTTTACAATCTGTCATCGTCAGATACCTGAATATGGTTGACGATTTAAAATACGTTCAACTCTGCAAGGAGCCCCGACAAGCCTGTCGGGGCACTCTTGCAGGTTTCACTTTTCACTTTTTCCTATCCAGTGTTAATTCATTCAGTGACAGCCCTTCCATCAGTGCATCATAACTGGAGATATCTTTCGGCAGTATGACCTGGTTTTCTTTCCGCCCAAGTCCCGAGAGTGTAGCGATATATTTTTCCTTAAGCTGGAGATGCATCGCGTCGATTCCGCCAGTCTGCATCAGGGCATCCGCTACTTGCTCGATGGATGAAGCCGTTGCATCTGCAATAGCTTCAATCTCCTGTGCACGGCCTTCTGCTTCGTTGATACGTCGCTGCATTTCCCCTTTTGATATGTTGATGATCTCCTCGCGCCGGCCTTGTGCATCATTGATTCGCGACTCCTTCACACCTTCCGACCTTGCAATTACAGCCCGCCGTTCACGTTCTGCGGTCATCTGCCGTTCCATGGCATTTTGCACCGTACGTGGCGTAATAATGTTTTTGATTTCATAACGGTGAACCTTAATTCCCCATGGCTGCTCCATCTCGCTCAATACTCTCACCACTTCCATGCTCATTTTTGCCCGTTCCTCAAATGTTTCATCAAGATCCATCTGACCGATCACCGAACGAGTTGTGGTTTGAGCAAGCTGAACAGCAGCATACCGGTAATTGGTAACTCCGTAACTGGCATTTACAGGATCCATCACGCTGATATAGATTACCCCGTCAACTTCAACTTTTACGTTATCTTTTGTAAAACACTCCTGTGGTTCCACTTCAATGGTTTCCTCGCGCAAATCCTGTTTGTACACAACTTTATCAACAAAAGGGATCAGGGCATGAAATCCGGGCCCGAGTGTGGTGTGGTAATTTCCGAGCCGTTCAACAATATGGGCATATTGGTTGGGCACCAGCCGGATAGCCTGCAGAAATTTAAATGTTAGATAAATTGCAAATACACCGAGTATAATCTGACTTAATAATTCCATTATTTACCTCCCCTTACTGTTGTGGTTCCGGGTGCAGAAGTGTGGCTGCTGATTTTTCCTACCCCTTCGAAAAATGTTTTGAGATTGGCAGTTTCTGTGGGCAATACCGAAACATTGGTGCTTTTGATGATCTTACCGAACTCATCAATGTATTGCTCCACCAGTTTTGTTTTTACAGCAAGATCGCCTCCCGGTTTAGAAATAGCTTCTGCCACTCTTCGCACACCTTTCGCTGTTGCTGTGGCAACCAGTTCAATCTCTCTGGCACGTCCCTTGGCTTCGTTGATTCTTCTCTGGCGTTCTGCCTCTGATATGAGAACCTGGCTTTGCTGTTCACCCTGCGATTCATTGATACGTGCCTGACGCTGCCCCTCGGATGTAGTGATATCGGCCCGTTTTTCGCGTTCAGCCTCCATCTGTTTTTCCATTGTGTCAACAATTAATTTCGATGGGCTGATGTTACGGATCTCATACCGGAGTACTTTTACTCCCCACGGATCTGCTGCCTTATCAATTTCCCTTACAATATTTTCATTCATCGTATCACGTTCCGAGAATGTATCATCCAGTGAAAGTTTTCCAACCTCGCTTCTCATTGTGGTTTGTGCAAGATTTACCGAAGCCGCCTTGTAATTCGAGATTCCATAACTGGCCTTATACGAATCCATTACTTTGATATACACAAGGCCATCCACGGCTACTTCGATGTTATCTTTGGTGATACAAGTCTGGCTAGGAACATCAATCACCTGTTCGCGCATCTCCTGGTGATAGGCGGCCCGATCCACAAACGGAATCATAAAATGAAATCCCGGTTTAAGTGTCTTTTTGTATTTCCCGAGGCGTTCCTGGATTACCTCTTCTCTCATCTCAACGATGATAAAAAGTTTGGTAATTATGAAATACAGCAGGATGACGATAATGAGTAGTGCTGTCCACATTTCTTTTTTTTTAAAGGTTAGTTTTAATTAAATATTGCAAGCAGTTGGCAGTTGGCAGTTAAAATTTTTATTTATGATATATATAAATTTTTATTTTTTAATATTT
>RECI01000043.1 GCA_007694095.1 Balneolaceae bacterium
CCCTCGGCTTCAATGATGATGTTACCATTGCGCTCGGTTACCATTCCGGTAATGGATAGAGAATGAGCCGCCATTAAGGAGTGAAATCGAAACCCGCTATGCCGGAAGCTGCCTTTCAGAATAATTTGATAGTGTTTTTTCATCTCTTATATTTTTAACAGTAATGTCCGGTAAACTTCCAGGAGATTCCTCTCCGCCGCGGCGGAGAGGAATGAGGGGATTTCCAGAGGTTATTGGATAGGAGGAGTTGGGCGGCGGCTCCGCCGCCCAACTCCTCCCCTAAAAACATAACTCTCTGTCATTCCGAACGAAGTGAGGAATCTCATAGTTAAATTGTTCTATTTTATTTTTTACTGGACACTACTGATTTTTTACCTTCAGGATAATTTTGCTGCATACAATTCTGAACCAACAACTTACTTCTTTATCACCTTCACAAAATCCATTTCCTGTCCGCGGACCACCCTTACGATATACATTCCCGGCTGGCGGCCTGTGAGGTCAATCTTGTAGCTGTGTTGAACCGGGAGTTCTTTTTGCAGGATGCTTTCGCCTATCATGTTGTAGATTTCTATGATGAGCGTTGATTCTTCAGCGGTTTCCGGAATTTCAAGCGTGAGGTTGCCGGTGGTAGGGTTGGGGTAAATAAGCAAAGACTGCCTGCGGCCGGTTGTAATGAGTTGGTCTTCCAGTCGGATATCTTCTGTATTATCAAAATGCTGGGCAACAACAGGAGGCAGGTTCTCACAATAGCTATCATCGGTGGTGATCCAGGCATGCAGGTTGCCGCCATGATGCACTGTGGTGCCGGGAAGCATGATGATATTGTGTCCGGCAATCAGGGTTGCCGTGCCACCGTTCTCAACTATGAAAGTGCTGCCACTACCTGCAACAGTGATTGTTTGTTTTGCGTTGTAGCAGATTTCCTGCCCGCTGCCGGCAGTTTCGTTATTGATCTCCAGAAAATCCGGAACCCCGGGAACCTCTGAACCGCAATCAGCATAAAACGTATAAAAAACCGGATCAGAAGTGAACCACTCACCGGGGTCTCTTTGGAAGACCAGCCCGCCACCAGGGTCATATACGCTAAATCCTATTCTGTTGGTAAAGATACCCAGGTTTACTATAACGATCTCAGTTTGTTCATCAGGGCATATTGGTGTTTCCACCGGACCGAATTCAGATCCGTCTGTGAAATCCTCGCCAAAAGTGGCTACTATAAAGCCATCTTGCCTGAATCCAAGTACGTTGCCATTCCACCCATTTCCTTGAGAAGTAATAAGTTGAACGGTATAAACACATCGGTCTTCATCGTAGCAAGGCAGTGTTTTCACTGACAGTGGTCCTACCCAAGGGCTGAGGTCATTCATGCCGCAATAACTTCTCAGATATACATCGTAGGTTGTGGCAGGCTCCAGGCCATCAAGTGTGAATGGGTGATGGTCAGCGTATTTTATTCCAATGCCACCGGCTCCCGGCGAAAAACCGGGTAATCCATACATGATGTCCCAGTTTTCCTCATTGTATCCGGGTATCCAATCGAGCAAAACGGACGTTGCTTCAGCAGAAACGGCATGGAATGCTACAGGCCGCAGGCATTCATCAAATACTTCAATGATGATATCGTCGAGCGCGATCCTGGCAGACATTATCGATACCCTGAAAGCTATGTGCTGATCGCTTCCCGTATAATCGTCGAACAGATAAAAATGTTGCTCCCATTCACTGTTTATGTTAAAGCTATGTATAAGCGTGAATGTTTCAGCATCCGCGGGGTCGGTCATAGTGCCCATTTCGAGCACTGGGGCACCTCCCCAGCCCGCATTCTTTGCAAAAAACTTCAGGTACAGGCTTTGGATGTCATTGTCGAGCTCAGGCGATACCAGGATAATCCCATCGGGACTCATTGCAGACTTAAACATAACCAAGGAATGAGGCTCAGAAAAGGGGTATTCGGCAGAGGTTTCGATGTTACTGTTGTCATCATAAATGCTTGACCAGCATATGGGCAATTCGCCTTCGGGCGTGGTATCAAAATCTTCTACGATGGGATCCGGTGTCGCCATGCAGAGTGTTGTAAATGTAAGCGGCCCCGTTAGTTCACTCAGGTCGTTGGAGCCGCATCTGGCCTGAACATACACGTCATATTGGGTGCTATGGCTAAGGTTTTCGATTGTGTAAGCGGGATCCCAAGTGATCGGGACAGTTGTGCCTACAGAAGATGGATCAAACCCCCTGGGTCCGTATTTGAGGTACCACTGGTTTTCTTCATGGCCGGGATCCCATGAAATGTCAGCGCTTGATAGCGTGATATTATCTGCCTCCATTTCCAGAGGGGGCATACACGAAGGCCGGGAGTCAATAAGGACGTTGAATACATGGATATAGCGAAGCGTGACCCAGCTGAAATTGGCTTTTAGTGCCACATGCTGTGCATTGCCATTGTATTGATGGAAATAATAAGTGATTTTTTCCGGAATGTGATGCTGTTCGAGGTCAAAGGTTTCAAGCGGCTCAAAGGTGTTCAGGTCTTCCGGGTCGCTGATCACGCCTATCGTAATTCCTTCGGTAACTTCTCCCGATCCCCGGGCGGGTAATACGGCGAAAAATTCAATAAACAGGTTGTTTATGTCGGCGTTGAGCGCGGGGGTGATTGCAATCAAGGTAGGATCTGGTTCCCAATCATTATAAAAGGTTAACCCGATGAACGCAGATTCACTTCCCCCACCGATCCAGTGATTTCTACCCTCATTGGTTTCAATAATGGTGCTCCAGCAAACAGGCATTTGTTTTTCCGGAACGTCATGGAAATTCTCAAAAAACGGGATGTCATACGTGATAGTGCAAAGCGGTGTACCGTAAGTTTCAACAGAAAAAGAGTAATTTTTGTTCTCTGTCATTGACCAGGCCTTGTAAAAATATCCGGTATTGGCTGCCACTTCTTCGTGCAGGAAGCTTTCAGCGGCGCCAATGTAAATGATGGTGCCGCCACCGGGCAGTTCATCTCCCACCTCGTATGCCTGGCCATCAATAGGTTCTCCGAATTCATCCGCCAGGTTGTGGGCAATGATGACATCGTTGTTGAACTGATTCTTTTCCCATTCCAACAAAATCGAGGTGGCACCTGCTGCGGCGGCTGTGAAGATTTCAGGAGGATCAACAGGTATGGCAAGTCCCTGCAGCGGCACCTGGGCCACCGGACCAGTAATGGAAGAGTTATCGAATTCAAGTATGGCATTTTTTATACCTGTTGATGAAGGGATGAAGGCCACTACTACGGTAATACTATCATAGGAGGGGATTATAATATAATCGTAATGGCTTGAAACGATCTCAAATTCATCCGGATCATCACCGATGATCTCCATCCCGTCAATGATAAGCTGGCCGCCAAAGTTTTTAACCACAACGGATAATGTATCCGACGACTCATCCACGGCAACAGGTCCAAACTGCAGGTACTCCGGTTCAAGCACAGGTATCGGGTCTGGAGCTGTTTCGCTTAACTGCAGACCAAGGTTGGCGATGCCAGATACAAGGGTTGTGGCGGTTGGAGGGTCTTCAGGATCAGGATTATTCCAGTTGTTGTAATAGATGATACCCCGGCTTTCCGGGGTTTCGCTTCCAAAAAATCTACCAGTGCTTAATCCAAAGGTGTTTTGATCTACTGCGATTACAAGATTGTCGATATTGTTGTAGCTGAAAGGCAAGTCCAGGGGAATTTGTATCCAGCCAGCAAAGATGGAAAGGTTCACTTCACCGTCAAATACCTTGATCATGTCATCCACCGGCAACCAATCCGAATCGTCAATAAACCCGGTCTTATCAGTATGCCCCATGTAAATCACCCAGTCTTTGCAGCCTGCGCCTTCATCACCCCCATCCCAATAATAAAATATGTCAGTGATCCAGGCTTCATTATTGATTTCCGATTGAAGATAGATGTTCTGAGAGAATGAAAATCTCCTATCGGGCCAAAAAGGCAGATTCAGATCTGTTATGTTATCATGGCCAATTTGAATCGCATTGTCTGGTAGCTCTGTATCGGGTTCATATACAGTAACCTGGTCAATGATCCAATACCACTCCCATGAAAAGCCATCGCTATAAAGGAATTGAATGTACACCTCTTCTTCTCCTGCTGCCAAATCCGTGATGTCATATTCGACCAAGGGGAATGAAGCGCCTCCTTCCGATGACCAAAACTCATAGGCGGTTGTCCATTCCATGCCATCGGTACTTATGTTAATTGCCGCATAGCTATGTATGTAGCGCCGGTAATGATGATTCAATGCAAGTACAACATTTGTTGCATCGCTCAGATCCAGGGCAGGGGTTGTTAACGTGCCC
>RECI01000120.1 GCA_007694095.1 Balneolaceae bacterium
GACTACGAATCAGGCGGTTACAAGTTCGAATCTTGTCGGGTGTACCACTCAAAAAACCCGTTTAGAACACTCTAAACGGGTTTTTTTATTTTTGGGAAAATTTAAAGTAAAATTTATTTGGTACAAGAAAATAAATAGCATTGTAGTGTTTTTTTGGACTGAGAGAGCATAAATTTACCATAATAATATTTCAACTTGCTCTAACTAGCTTTGAACCTATACCTACGCATATTATCATTTGCTATCATCGATTAAATTGAATTATTCAATGCGAATAAGCTATTTTCAAATATCATGAGAATGCCTATCCTTTTTTGAATTTTTATATTGCCGGATTTTTTCCAAAATGTAATGTCCTCCTGAGCTTTTTCAGTATAGACTATTTCCATAAATCTTCAGTCTTAATAGCCGTAACATTCCCTTGATTAGCTTGTTGATTGGTTACATTTGGGAAATCTTCCAGAAATTCGTTTAAGGAATGGCCGGCCTCCAGATATTCAAAAAAAGTACTAACCGGAACACGGGTACCTTTGAAGACAGGTGTACCACCGAGTATGTCTTTTCGCCTTTCTATAAGATTATTTGGAGTAGCCATTTTTATGGAAGAAAAAATTAGCGTTGGTTAAATAATATAATCAACGATTGGGCGACTTGATAATTTTTGAATATCGAGAGAAGTAAGCTTTGGTTCAGTTGCTATAACGGTTTGGCGGCTAAGCGGCGAGGCGACCAACTTTCCAAAGTCCCGAACCGCAAACTCGTCCGTTTGTCCAAAGGACTCCTTTGGAGAGCCACTGGTTAAATGGGCGAATCTACGGTGCAAAAATTTCCTTCAACACACGAAGTACTTTCTCTCCGGCTGCTTTACTGATTGAACCAAGATTTTTGATCAAACGACTTTTATCTACGGAACGAATTTGATCTAGAACAATCTGCCCTTTTTTGCCTTGAAACGTGGTTTTGACACGCGTTGGATAATTTTTAATTGTAGAAGTCATGGGGGCGATTATGGCGGTTTTGATATGTTTATTCATTTCATTGGGCGAAATAATTAAACAGGGACGAGTTTTTCGGATTTCAAATCCTTTTGTAGGGTTCAGTGAAATCAGATGAACTTCAAACCTTTGAACCGGTTTCCTTTCTACCATGTCCATTCAGCTTCATCCCATTCGGATGGTTTTTCAATTTCTTTTTGATCCAATAAAGTATCATCATCTTGTTCTGCCATTTTTTCGAATGCCTCTTCCCAATTTTTCCGTGTTGTTTCAGCAGATCGGAGTACAATTTCATTGTCTCTGAGGATCATCTCGATTTCTTCGGTTATTCCACTTTCTTCAATCAGAGGTTTGGGTATTCGGACACCCTGAGAATTACCAATGCGTATAATTTTTGCTTTCATGGCTATAAAATTTAAATGAAACCTGATGGAAATATAATTACAATGTACTTACATTTCAACGGTGGGAGAGAGTTTTTATTGAGCCACTTAATGGCTCAGGCATATGCAGCGAGGCGACCAAGCCCAAAGTCGGGCAACCATTGTTTACTCGACTGCGTGATGCCCTTGTTTTGTTTTGAATTTACTCAATTTCGAGCTTACCCTTCTTGCCAAATGCTTTCGCATATTTTGTGAGGGTTGAAATTTTGATATCCTTGGCATGATTTTCCATTCTGGAAATCTCGGATGTTATGGTATTCAGTTGTTCAGCCACATCCGCTTGTGTAAATCCCATCTCTTCGCAGACTAGACGAAGAATCGTGCGGCGCCGATTCAATAGCGTCTAAAACATTTCAGTCTGTCCGCTTCGTCTGTAAAACATGGTACCGGCAAACAAATATAAGAGAACAAGAGAAAGATATTTTTTAATACGGAAAAAACAGTTGATAATGGTGCAACGCTTTTTTAAACTACGGGAAAACCAGTAATAAAGATAACACTGTTCAAATGAAGAGAATTACATTTACACCACGCGAATTGGATGTGATGAGTATTCTTTGGAAAAATGAGTCTGGCACGGTTTCCGAGGTTCGGGAAGATCTTGGAGAAGACCTGGCTTATACGTCGGTTTTATCTGTTCTTCAGACACTTGAAGAGAAGGGATACATCCGGCATGAGTCGGAGGGCAGAGCTTATCGCTACTATCCGACCGTAGATCCGGAGAAGGCGGGAGAAAGTGCATTGGCACGGCTACAGGAGGCTATATTTCAGGGTTCATCTGAGTGGATGTTTGCACAATTCGTCTCCAATAAAAAAATTAAACGTGAGGAGCTGGAGCGTATGCGCAAGCTCCTCCATGAACGACTCAGAGAAGACCCATGATCCTCCACTTGATGATGTACATATTGTTGGTCACTCTTCTGATTGCTGCTAGTGCCAGAATGCTGGAGAAGATTATTCGTGATTTTCGTTTCCCTACCCGCTATGTATGGCTCGGTGCGTTGCTGCTTACAGCGGCGATGGTCGCAGTGGCGCCGTTACGTACTTATACCGTGCCAAACACGATGGCAGCAGAGGTTGTCCAGGTCCCTGAAAAATGGGATAACGCGGCGAGTGCTTCCACTCTCCAAACCAACCTGACCGGCAAGACCGTCAATACCCTTCGGCAACTCAGGGATTGGCCAATGATCTTTCTTGCATCCCGAACCAGTGAGAAAGCCGGGATGGCAGCGGGAGCGATCTGGCTTCTGTTCACGCTCTTTCTGTTAATTGCCGGTGCCATGACTCTTGGTCGATATCAGTATCTGCGAAAAAGATGGCCACTTGTGAGCATCTCGGGTTATCAGGCCCGTCTGACACCAGGTACAGGTCCGGCGGTCGTTGGAGTGATCCGTCCGGAGATTGTTGTGCCGGAATGGCTGTTTGAGGCATCGGATGAAGAGCGCAACCTTATAGTTATACATGAACAGGAACACCTTCGCGTCCGCGATCCGGTTGTATTGTTTTTGGGATGCCTGATCGCAGCACTCATACCATGGAACCCTATTGTGTGGTGGATGTTATACCGCCTCAGATTGGGTGTTGAACTTGATTGTGATGCTCGTGTGATCAGAAAGGGCGCCTTACCAGGATCTTACGGATCTATGTTACTCGACATTGCCGGACGCAACTCCGGCTTTATTCATGGTCTCCCGGCGTTTTCCGGGTCACCCTCTATCCTTAACCAACGATTACTAGCCATGACAACACAAACCAAACGGACATCCACTCCATTGACTGTAATATTCACCATGTTGAGCATGTCTCTCCTGTTTTTTGCATGTGACTCAACGGTGATTACTGATGCGGAGATCATTGAAGAACTGCATGAAACCTACACGGAAAGGGCAAATTCTGACAAATCCACAACTGTTCGCGCTTTTGCCGGGAAGGGAAAACCGCTTTTTGTTATTGACGGAGAAATTATTGAAGGCTTTGACCTGAGTGAAATAAATCCCGATCAGATCGAAAGTATCTCTGTCCTGAAGGGAGAAGCAGCGGAGAACCTGTACAAAGAAGAAGGGAAGAACGGGGTGATTAAGATTAAACTGAAGGAGACGGAGCAGTAGAAGTAGCTGCTGCTGCCATTGCCACCCAATTCAGGCCGTCTCATTGATTTAGAAACGCCATGGGCGTCGGGCGTGTTCATCAGCGTACTCCACACTGGTTCTCGGCCGGGTCTGGATCCGCCTCTCCGGATTGGTTACGAAATTGAAGAGGTGGTGGAAACTATACTATTAAATAGTATAGATTGTCCTTCTCTGATGATTTTTCCAATATCCTCTTAAGCCTTAACCCTTTAAAGTAGAGTGTGTAATTTTTCTATACTAAGTTTTCCAGGCTGAAAATTTGAATTGTTGGTTGTTATATTAAGTGAATTACGTATTTATTGATTAGAAAAAGCCCAATAACGGCTTGACAGTTGTGCGGCAGGGCGAGATTAAACCAATAAGGCACTTACCCGTGTACCGATCGTACGAACCGCTTGTTAGCCGCCGAGCCTACAATCGGTGTGAATTGGCTCTAAAGTACTCGGCAATTTCCTCTTTTGATATCTTCTTTGTCACAAAGTTCAAAACCAATTCTGCCAGTTCTTCATCGTAGGATTCTTCAACGTTGTAATCATTCAAATACAGAAAAGTAAGGGCAGAGGCCAGAGCTGTACGTTTATTTCCGTCGACAAACGGATGACGCATCGTCAGGCACGAGATATAACTAGCCGCCATTTCAAACAAGTCATGCAGATAGTCTCCCCCAAAACTGGCTTTGGGAGCATCAACACACGCTTTGATTCCTTCTTGATCGCGGATGTTGGGCTCACCGCCAGAAATTTGTATCTC
>RECI01000161.1 GCA_007694095.1 Balneolaceae bacterium
GGTGCGGCGATCACGACAATGGCAAGCGGGTTTTCGGACCCTCTCTGTTGTGCATACGCAGTGGCACTCCGTCCGATTTCTGAAGCCAGCCGCCTTGCTTCCTGCAATGAGGATATGGTGCGGTTGCCGCTGTAAAAAACCCCATTGGTAATCCAATGATCTCCTGGAATTAAATTATCGCTATTCGAACGAACACCGTGGATAAACTGGTCAACACTGCCAAGCTGACGTGTATTTACCGCCTGCCTGAGGCTCGTCCGTTCAGATTGGATATCCATTGAAAGGCTCTCTTCACGTACGATTGAGCCTCGTTCATCTATCACATATACATTCAGTTTCGGTATCATCTCCTCGAGCTCCATATATAGTATCGGGGTAGCTTTATCGAACCTGCCGCCGGCCGGATTGGCAATTGTGGCCGTCACTGCTCCGTTACTGCCGAGCCACTCCAACGGTCTGAACGGGTCGCGATCGGTAGCGCCCCGCTGACTCTCGGCAAACTGTGATTTATTGAACTGGATATCGAAATTGAGTGAGTATGATTCGTTTTGAGCGTTCAACTCTGATGTCAGTAATAATAATAATATGACATAAGTTATTGTTTTTAAATGGTTATTCATGTTTATTCTCCCACTTTTTCATGTTTTTGTTTAAATCACTGTTCATTCATTTTCTATGCAATTCCGGGTAATTCAATTTTTCCGGTTCATGATGGCGAACTTTATTAAGGCTGGTACTATTTACCTCCAGATGAGCAGGTATCGATAAATGCGTAATCGAATCGACATCTGTTTCACCAATTTTCAGATTAAACCCAAAAAAGCCGTTAGGCCTTTTTTGCCCTTCGGGCAAAATTGTCATTGGTCAATGACAATTTTGGGTTAAATAAGAAAAACCGTCTTAAATGGTTTCAAATCGATGGATTTGTTAAAAGAGGCCATTCTGATTAGTGACGCAAAGCTGAAAACCGCCCTTCTACAGTGATCACATCATCCGGAGACGGTTCTGTTACCCGGTATGCTTTGAATTGGAACGAACCCTCAATAACGCCTTCAGATTCTTCCTCAATAACCAGGTGACCGCCGGCATCATACCCGGTGTTGGTCGAATACGTTGGAATAGGCTTCAACACCTCACCAGTATCCGGATCGTATGTTACGCCGGCCTGGATATTGTAGTAGGTTGCAGAGAATGTTCCTGTATCCAATTCGCCTGTGCCGATTTCGTATTCACCAGCGCCCGGGCCGGGCCAGTAAACTCGTTGAGCTGTATTTATCGATAATAAAACCGAAAACAGTTCCGAATCGGGATCCCTGAGCGATATCGTCCAGGTATTGTCACCCCTGAAGTGCAGCTCGTATGCAGTTGCGTCTCCGGAGTAATCAGCATCCACTGAGCCGCTTACAGTTACGATGGCATCGCCGGGAAACAAAACCATGTTCTTTTGACTGTTGCCCGGGCATCCGATGAAAAAACCAAGAAAACAAAAAAAAGTTACTATTGCGCATTTAGTGTTCATAGAGTTTGAATATATAGTATCTAACTGGCTGGTTATTTTTTTTGTTCATTATTTCATCTTCATAAACACCGCAACACCAGGGTAAATCGGGGTGTTGTAGGCGCTTTTTTCCGGTGCAGCGATCACAACAATGGCAAGCGGGCTTTCGGCTCCTCTCTGCTGTGCATACGCAGTGGCGCTCCGGCCAATTTCAGAAGCCAGCCGCCTTGCTTCCTGCAATGAGGAGATAGCACGATTACCGCTGTAAAAAACCCCATTGGTAATCCAATGATCTCCTGGAATTAAATTATCGCTACTCGAAGGAATACCGTGGATAAACTGGTCAATACCCCCAAGCTGGCGTGTATTTACCGCCTGCCCCAGGCTTGTCCGTTCAGACCGGATATCCATCGACAGGCTCTCTTCACGCATAATGGAACCGCGCGCATCTATCACATACACATTCAGCTTCGGCATCATCTCTTTCAGTTCCATGTCTAACATTGGGGTTGCTTTATCGAACCTCCCGCCGGCCGGATTTGCAATTGTGGCCGTCACTGCTCCGTTACTGCCAAGCCACTCCAGCGGCCTGAACGGGTCGCGGTCGGTGGCGCCCCGCTGACTCTCGGCAAACTGTGATTTATTGAACTGAATATCGAAATTGAGTGTGTATGATTCGTTTTGAGCGTAAAGTCCAGATGCCAAAAACTGAAGCAAGATTACTGAAATGAAAGTTTTGAAAAAGGTTTTCATGGTGACTATTAATTGTGATTTCTGTTTTTTTTGATTATTGAACATTGTAATTTCCACTCAGAATTCGCTTTTTGTAGCCGTAAACTCTCCTGAAATTGTAACCTTATTACCCGTTATACATTCTGAATTATCCTTATCAGCGTACAGCGCTTCTACGTTAAACGAACCTGTTACTCTGTCGGTCCCGGTTGAACTTATGATGAATACGCCACCGATTTCTGACTCTTGGTTATCAAAACATAAGGTGGTGTAACGAGTAGTTTCAATGGGTTGAAATTGAGAATTATATACAACCGCCTCATACACCGACCAAAACGTTAAGTTATTGCCAACGATGATATCCGCGTTAATTTCGTAAGAACCGGGCGCCGGATAATCGATCGACTCATCCATAAAAGTTGAAGAAAAACTCAACGAGAACACTTCATCACCACCCTCCACTTGTTCCTCTCCTTCAATATCGAGGCGCCAGTGAAATTGTTGAAAGCCTCCTGGTACGTTTCCTGTAATTGTACTATAGGTAGCCATGCCTTCCTTTTTGGCATCAAATGCTCCGGATATGGTGATGGTTGCACTTCCCACCTCATCGTTTTGGGTTGAACCGGTGGAACTGCCTGAACAGCTAATCAGCAGCGGTACAACAAATGTTACGATAACTGTTTTGGAAACATTCATAAATTTGTTTTCTCATTTGTATTTCAGCCTTATTATCCCTGATCATTAAGTATTCAATCAATTAAATGGCAGGGCATAAAAAACCCCATCTATCTGAAGAGCCCCGCTTCCCTGCTGACCTGGATTCAGTTCCGGATCAAAAACGGCCCTGAATTCGAGCTCTCCTTTTACAAAGCTGTTTGTTGTTTCCGTAATGGTAAGTGTCCCTCCCCCATTTCCTGCTCTTGATGAGTATGCCACAGCACCGCTATTACCTGGTAGTGAAGAAAAAACCCCGAGATAAATTCCTGAGTCAGTGCCTCCGCTACCAATATTATACGTACCGGTGTCCGGCAGGTCAATCTCACTTGCCGACCTTATTTCAATATTCATCACAAACAGATCATTGCCAGGATTATCGAACATATTGTTGATTCCAATAAACCATTGGTGTTCTCCGAGGGGTGTCAGGTAATTAAACATTGCTATCGCCTCACTTTCGAAGTTCAGGTCTCCACTTACTTTTATGAATGCATCACCCGGTCTAAGTTCCCGGCCGTTTTCCAATGTGTCGGTTCCTGTTGAATTTCCGGAACAGGATATCATACAAAAAAGGATGGATGTCAAGATGCAGTTGTAGATCACCTGATGGTGTTTCTGGAACATGTTATATTTGTTTTTTCCTTTCATACAGACTGATCTCGGTTTTTTTTTGAGGATTAATCAATCAGAAATGGGTAAATGATTTCTTCTTTGTTTCAAAGATTTTTAGAAACGCTCACGCCTTGCAGTAAAATTACCGTTGGTAATGTTTATTTCGCCGGTGAAGCTCTCTGTGGATTCGTTCCACCTGCCTGCCGTAAACTGAAATGTACCACGTACCACATCATTGTTCGATTCATTGATGGTGATGGTGCCGCCATACCCCCCACCATCTTTGGTTGAGAAAATCTGAGGTATGGCTCCGGAGGTGAATTCCGAATATTCTGCAGTACCATCGGCCGAGTGATCGCCAATTGAATAGGTGCCAGTTGGAGGTGGGCCGGGTGCCTCTCTGTCAAAGAAAATCCTGATATCAAGAGAAAAACCCCCGTTACTCAGGCTGTAAATCCACAAGTCCCAATCCAGAGTTGAATCCACACCCGGGAATTCAGCAGTACCAGACCTGCTTCCTTGTAAATCACCGGATACTGAAAATGTAGCTGAACCCTGTGCAGTGTCATCTGATGAGGTTGAATTATCGGAACAAGATATCAGGCTAATACTTAACAGAAGTGTAATTGTTGTTTGGATATGTTTTTTCATGATCATTACTCCTGTGTTTTAATTGTTAATTCTGAATGCGTAAAAAGATGGAAATCTGTTTCACATCATGAATACTATTATCCTTATATTGTCAGACTCGCCTATTGGCTAACTGTAGCGGAGAATTCTCCCTGAACCGTCACTCTTTTTGCGTCGTCGGTAAAAGAATTGAAGGCGATAAACTCGAAGGTACCTTTTATCAGCTCACTGGATGATTCTTTAATCGTTAATGATCCACCGGCATTATCCTGGCCGATTGTTGCATAATTATCAATATTTTGTAGACCAGCAGAAATGTCTGAAAAATAGCCGTAGAACATTTCATTATCTTCCGCTTTATCAACTATTTGATATGTCCCAACCTGAGGTCTTTCTGAATCAATAGACTCTCCACTGATGCTCACATAAAATGAAGCTCCAACGCCATGCGGTAAAGGAGCATCGTCAAAAGAAAATTCCCATATATAATACAAAGGTTCATCACCAAAGCTCACGGTACTAGAGTTAAAAGTAGCATCACCTTCTTTTTCCGCATTTAAATCGCCGGTAACTGTAACCTTTGCAGTTCCGGGATTTATACCATTATTTCCCGGATCGGCGGGGTTATCTGAACATCCGGCAATTATGAAGAGTAATAGAAGTATGAATTGGTTTTTTTTGAAAATATTCATGGCTTCGGATATTAAATTCACGATTACAATTTGATATGCGTACTTTTTTTGAAAGTTGTATCAAAGATTTACGAGTAAAATCTTCAGAATTTGGTGGCTTTAACCTGTACATCTGTTCTTAAATGTTTTATCAAACATTGTGTTGATAATTTGATTCATGGTATGCTCCTGTAATTTGTATTACTGTTTCACACCCGCTTATTCGAAATAAGTATGAAAAAAGTGTCATGAATCATTTACATTTCGGCAATGCCGATTTGTGTTGTAAAGGATGCGGGTTGCGGGTTACTGAGCCGGAAAGGGAATGCCATTGGAAAAAGAATACCGAATAATGAATATCGAAGGATTGACAGATATTCGGCGTTCAATATTCAGTATTCAATATTCAACAGGCTCTTCTGTACTTCGGGGGCTTTCAATTTCACCAGCTATAACACTCACGGAATACCAATACAGGTTTCCTGCGACAGCTTCGGAGTCAAGAAAGGTTGTTTCATCGATCCCAGCCCGGCCAACAACGGCCGGGTCGGTTTGCCCACGTGACCGGCGATAGACAGTATAACCGGTTGCCCCTTCCTGGCGGGTGGCACTCCAGCGGATTTCTGTCCTGCCATTGATCGCACGGGCCGACACCTGTCCGGGCGCAATGAGGGCTGTGGCCTGGGTACGTACCTCAAAAAATGGCGTTATTTCACTCTCTTCGCCATAAATATCCACGGACGAGATGGCATAGTAGAGAGTTTGCCCGGGTCGTACATCGAGGTCATCGTAGGCATTTATTCTATGGATTACATCCGTGATTCGTTGAATTCCCGGAATCTCCAGGGGCTGCTTCACTCCGGCATGAATATCTTCGTTAACCGGTTCATGGCTTCGATAGATATGATAGCCGGAAACGGCCTGATCTAACCTTTTTACATCGCGCCATGATAGCCGCACTCTGTAGAGCTCTCCATATCCTGAAAGTCCGGCAGGTGCCGGCGGCTGCACTGTTCTGTTTGGCCGGATGGCCGCAAATTCTGAAAGCTCACTTTCAAGACCACTCATATTGACAGCTTTTACGGCATATACATAATTGGTACGACCATCCAGCAATTCTGAGGCATCAAGGAATGTTAATGAATCAGTAATGGAATGCGAAATCACCACAAGCGAATCGTACCGGCTGGTGCCGCGATACACATAGTAGGCAAACAGGTCGGGCTCTTCAACTGAATCCCAGGTCAGACGGATATGTTCACCCTCATGAACTGCTGTTAGGCCATAAGGTGGATTTGGCGGCATCTCCCGGTTCTCGAATGAACCGCTGGCTATAGCCGAAGGAAGTGTCGCCGTTTGCCGGATGGTAACCACACGAAACTCGTAATAATAGGTTACATTTGGCACAAGCCGGTTATCAATATATTCGGTTTCCGTGATGGCGAGGGTATCAAGTACGATATAATCCTGACGTGCATCACGTGAACGACGGATTTCGATTCCGGTCAGCCAGGGTTTATTGGGCAATGGTTCCCATGACAACCGGATACCATTTGCAGTTTCTGTTGATATTACCTGGTTCATTAACGGGATGTTATTAAAATCAACTGATATTACGAGCAGGGTATCAGACTTCGGTCCCGTGTTTCCCATTAAGTCCACTGGTTCAAGCACATAACGGAAAGCCCGCTCCGGTTCAACACTTTCTTCCCATGTATAGAGGATAAGCTCCGCTTCATCGTTTCTCATTGCCATGATTTTTCCCGGCACCTGTTCAAACTCCCCGTCGGGCCACTCCTGCCTGAATAGATTGGCAAACATTACGTCTTCGGAACCCTCAATAGGTGAAGCCCATTGTGCTGCTACTAGGCTGTCGCTTTCCGAATAGGCAATCACCCCCGGTGCCAAAATGTTTGGCACTCTTCCCGCTGATGCCGAGCCACGGTACCGGGTTTCATGTTCGCTGCCATCCTCCAATATGAAAGCAACCTCGTACACAACCTCCTCACCCTGCGGAAGTGCAGCCGTCTCTTCATCAAAATAAGCTGTCCCAAAAGCCCTCCACATATCATCCAGAAACACAAGAAATCCATATTCTGCAAGGCCGGGATTAGATTTGACATACTCCCAAAGTTGTTCCTCAGTTGAACTCCGGGTAGTCACCATCAGTTGTTCAACCAAAGGGCGTCCGGCCCGGTGTTCAAATTCATCGAACGACTCCGCACGGCTGAGCCTCCCTATTTCCCGTAATCCGGACTCGCCTTCCATTTGCCGGTAGATTACACTCTCTACTTTCCCATCCTGCGGCATTTCTGCCGACAGTGCAGTATTACCTGTAAAAATAACCATTCCTCCCGGTGACCATCTTACAAGCCCTTCCGGTTCCAACACATCCTGGGCTTGTACCCCACTGGTTGAGATCAATAAAAAAAGAATGACAAAAAAACTGGCAATTCCTGGTATTATTTTCATATTTGATCGTTTTATTTGATGCTTTGAAAAAGACTTCCGAAGTCTCTATTCATTTTTTATAAATCTTCGAAATTTAAAACTGTAAGGTATTCATTGAAAACACCGAAAGACTTCGGAAGTCTATCGCTGAATCCGGATTAAATAAATTTTATTAATCCAAACCGAATGAAAAATCTAACCCCCTGTCCGACCTGTAATCGACAGAGATTGACGCACTGCCACAAAGGCTTGCACCGTCGGGAATGAACCACCAATCATCACCGCACCAGCCGGTATAGCAGGTACTTCTGGGGCAATTGCTGCCTACAAATCCCCGTATAAATCCGGAAGCCGATCCATTTGCAGCCCATATATTATTGATATAGCTGCCCGATACCGATCCGCTTGCTCTCGCATCGGCACCAATTAAATCGCCAAGTATAAGGAATGAGATACGTCCACCACCTCTCCAGTCACTTCCAATATAAAAGCCAAAATTTCCTCCGCCAAAGTCTATGTTCAACTGACAATTGGTCCGGTTATAAAAATAGCCACAAGCCTCACCCACAAAAAATCCGGCGCATTTCTCATTTTTACTGCCGATTAGTACTTCCACATCAAGGTGCAGGCCCGTGATTCGCCCACCCGTAACAAATACATCCCTCACAAATCCAGTATATTGAGGATAGGCGTCTTGTCTCACATTCCATGCTGCAAGTATGTTTGCATTGGTATTAAAGAGTCCGGCCAGCCTTGCGTTAAAACGTACCCCGGCCATCCAAAATGGATTGTCAGGAGCAGCTGAAATTACAACTCTGGTTGCAGCATTTGCCGATATATTCACACGTTCAAGCATGGAAAAACTCAATTGGGCTTCCACATCAAAAAATCTTTGAGGGAAGTCGATCCTGAGACTGGCATTACCGATACTTTCACCAATTACAGTCAAATCAGCAAAACCTTCAATCACCGGGCCGGAACGTAATGTGACTAAAAGCGGATCCAGTGCAATTGCCCTGCCGGTGCCAGGAGCCACAGCCACCCGTCCACTGAGCGTTACACTATAACTGTTGGATGGCTGATAGCTAAAACCACCCCCTACATTTTCAATCACAAAGTTGCCGACCGGTATGGTTATCCCCGTCTCAATATCTGCTCCAAAAGCGATGCCTGCCTGCCTTCTCTCATAGAAAAATTCAATGGCAGGACTGATGCTCGTATTGCGGATTGAAAAACTTCCGGACCCGGAAAAGCCCTGGCTGGTTGCTGTATCAATTAAACCCAAACCTACACTTACTGCAGCAATACCCACAATATCAAATCCGAGCTGTAATTCATCAAATGAAACCGAGCCGCCCGGACGGTATGTGAGCCCTCCCGCCTGGGCAGAGACGAATGGAATAGCCCGCAGGCCAAAATGGCCATCAATACGAATTCCCGGCGAAGATGTATTCATAAATTGAACGCCGGTGACACTCAAATCTGCCAGGCCAAAAAAGTCGGCATTAAAATTTGCCGCAATTGCAGCATCAAATTGTCCGTCGGTTCTGATATAAAAATTACTGAACTCGAGCGTGCGGTTTATCAACCTTGGCAGTTGCAGCTCAGCACTCCCCCTGAGAAAATAGACATTCTGGCCCTGTAAACGGCCTAATGAAATCTCTGAGCCGGGTGGAGTTTTGAGGTGAGCTATTCCGAAAACGTTGATGCCTGCTTCCGGGAATACGAACTGACCTCCGTGAAGCATTCCGGATGATATACCAAGCTGTGAAAAAGTAACGGTTGTAGTTTCCGTTTGGGGTAAATTCAGCAACAATGCACCTCCCAGCAGCAAACCTGCTTCTGTTAATGTGCCTGCACTGATCTCCATATCCCAATTGGCAACAGGGAATGATGGCCTGGGATCGAGCTCAAGCGATGCCTCCCTGACAGACCCGTCGGTTCCAATCCATAATTTTTCAAGTGTGAGGGATGCCTGGCTCAGTACCGGGATATTAGCAAATTGAATATCTCCCTGCATATGGAACCCATCATTGCGTAGTGCACTCTCATTCAGGTTTAATTCTATATTAAAACCGTAGAGAGAAAACGCCTGACTGGCCGATCCAAATGAAAATTCAAAATCGGGTATGCCTATTTCGGGGAAAGGAAATGAGCCATCACTGGTCAACACAACCAATTCTGTTTCACCGATCGATGATGGAAGATTTTCAGTATTTGGTAGGGTCAGGTACTGATCGGAATCGCCGCTCCATTGCCAGCCGGTAACCGTTGTAAATGTTGTTGTATAATCAACTTCAACCCGGCCGGCAATATATCCCCCTGAAGAGAGCAGCTCTCTTGGCCTTACTGTTAATCCCTCTTCATTTTTCACTCTCAGGAAAAGGAAATCAAATACCTTTGCAAGAATCTCACTCCTGTTCGTTACCACTTCACCATCTACCGGATACAATACGCCGTTTTGCTCAAACACCTTGATGTTTGAAAATGGTAACCGTACGTTTTGGTGTATAGAAAACAGACTGTTTGAAGAAATGGATACAAATGCACCACTGAGTGTGGTATCGCTATCTATTACGAGGTTGTCGACTTCGATTTCAAATCCAAGCAATTCCGATATATCGAACCCTGCAACTCCAAGTTCAAAATCGATAAATACTGTCTGATCTGCACTGAATATTGCCGTATTGCGATCACCCACATATCCTGATCTGGCTGCTCTGAGCTCCCACTCACCGGTTGGTATTCCCGGCAATGTGTAGTCGCCATTCAGGTCGCTTCGTGTATAAATATCATCTCTGCCAATCACTCGAATTCTTGCATTTTCCACCGGTTGTCCCTCGGCAAATACCCTGCCTGTTGCCCTGCCTCCCGTTTCCATTTGAAGCGTAACACGTGTGGTATCTCCATTGTCAGTAACTGAAACTTCGGTCTGAAGCGGAACAAAATTTGTTGTTCCGGGCGCCCTGATGTGTAACGGTACTGCACCGGCAGGTGAACGGCCGAAATAAACAGAGCCATCCTGTTCTGTGATGCCCTGCAGATCTGCAAGCCCTACTGTTACTGTCGCACCCGGTATAGGTTCACCACCGGTTTCTGACTCTACGGTTACCAGCAGCCTTCCCACCATTTGATCCATCACCACTGTTCCGATATCGAGAGAACCACAGGCCTGTCCGTTTGTGCCAAGTAAATTGTTACGTAATGCATTATTATTAAAAAACCCGATATCACCGGAATTTACCTGCGAGGGCATAAATACCTCTTCATCACATGGACCGGTTACTATGGAGACCTCAGTTTCCTGATCTCTGTGACCAATTTTTTGCAGTCTCAATAAATGGTTGCCAACATTATTGGCTGTTTCAAAAAATCCATCATTATCGGAGTGAATGATAACTCCACCGGCAGCCCATTGTATTATTGCATTTGAAACGGGTTCTTCCTCATCATTGATCACTCTGCCGCGCACTTTAATCATGGCCGGATCCACGGTTATCGTTCGCTCTGTAACAATTTGACCCGGTTGGAATACAACCTCTTCCTGGTGCTGACTCACACCTGCACCTGATACGGTAAGCACATAATAATTGTATGCATCAGGGTCGATATCTGTGATTATAAATCCGCCTTCCCTGTCAGTTTGGGAGGCGTATTGCGGTTCTGCCGGACTGCCTGCCTGCGGATTGTGCAGAGTCACGCTCACATTATGTAATGGCTCCTGATTATCGCGCCTGATAACCCGCCCTACCACTGCAGGTGCACCAGGATTCAATTCATATGTAATTGAAACAGTCACAATATCATGCATAGTGGTATTAGGGTTTGCTACAATAAATGAGTTAAATGTATGGTAGCCCGGTGCAGATATCCGTATAGCATATCGATCACCAGCGTAACTGTTTCGCCTTGGAAACAGACGTGTAATAAGACTCTCCCCCCGAAGCTCAGCCACCTTAAGATGGTTTCTGCCCCAGATTTGCTCAATGTCTCCTCTTCTGTCTTCATCAATGGGTGCCCCTTCCGGCTTTAAAACCGGTTGAATATTATAAAAAGCTTCACTTCTGAATACTTCGATAAATGCATCAGGTATGGGTTCACCCGTTTCCTTATCAATAACTCTGGGCTGCAAGCGGTAAGTAAGAGCGGTGCCAAGAATTGTCCCCAAATTGTATGATTGCGGTGTATTAGGGTTTACATCTATTGTAGTTGTTTGTGAGAAACCAATATAATCCGAATCCACCCGGATATATATTTTTATGTCACCCATCAGTATAGAACCCAAATCAACTGAAGCCATCCCACCGGAACCCAAGCCTGTCTGCTGCATATTTACCTGCTGTGGTTCGGCCTCTAAACCTAATGACTCAAGACCGGTAATGGGTGTTGAAGAAGATTCAAATGCCACTTCTTTGAGTTCAGATGGTGCAAAAAAGAGCTGAAAGTCCCCGTTTTCGTCAGCAGTTGTAGTGGCAATGATCGCAAATGTACCATCAAGACGTTGTGTCATCGCCCTGACTTTTGCTCCGGAATAGGGATGAGCAGTTAAGATATCCAGGGTATTTTGAATCTCTTGTTGAATGGATTCTGTAGCAGGGGCCATGCCAAGCTGCACCCCTGTCGATGTGCCGCCGCCAAATACCGGAACTACCCCGGTTGCATTTCCATCCGGATCAACAGCTCCGGTTAAATCGACAGTGGCAATATTTGAAGACGGATTGATAAAGAGCGGTTCATTAAAATCGGTGTTATCTCCTACTACGAGGTTTGGATCATCAATAGCGTTGGAGACTGAAGCATTGTTCGTAGCCAGGAGGTTCTGCAGAATGATCGGTTCATAGCCAGGTTGCCCGTCCTGACCGTCTACAGGGCGGAATCTCCATTTAATACTGCCGGAAATGGATGTAACAGGAACCGCGGTGATCATATCAGCAACAGGCGGCAGAAACAAAACAGGGGCTTCCTGACCACTGCCGGGGTCTTGTCCAAACGAAAATATGTTGATTTCACTTCTGCCCTCATTTTTAAAGGGATACTGGTCGGCTACATCCCTTGCAATAACCTGCCACGCATAGGTTCTACCTTGTTCAAGTGGCAAAAACTCACCCGTGTAAGGGAAAATGGTATTATTAATCACAGATAAGAAAGCATGTTCACGGTTACTTAAAATAGCATCTCCCGGATTTTGGCCGTCAAATAGTTCAACAATCAGTACATCATATTCAACTGTTACACCTGGCGGCACTATTGCCGGTGCCCAGGAAAACACCGGAACCTGTACAAATACCCCTGAGTTATTCACTGGTGTAAGCAAATTGGGAGGCTGCGGGTATCGAACCATGAAATTTGACTGTCCCGGAATAGAATTTTGTGCAGTTGTCCCAACCCGTTCTGCACGCATGATCACACTGTAGTCGCCTTCAGGAAACGAACCTGTCTGAACCACCTGTCTGAACATATTATCCGGTAATCCCTGAAGGATATCATTTGTAGTAGCCGGGAATTCAACAAAGTCAGGAAAGGGTGATAGAATGTGAAAGCCGGGAGAGAATGCCACAGGGAATGATACTTCATCAACAATCAGACGACCATCTTTATAAACCTCTACTCTGAATTCGAGGTTCACAGGCGTTGATCCGCCACCAAAAACATTCAGATGTACATGGTACCTGCCACTGAAAACATTTTGTTCAAAATCACTGATAAATGGGCTTGGAAGTATCGGCGGTATGCCGACAATTGTTACCTGTGTGGAGTTTTGTGTGAAAGCCATACCCGGAATAAACATCAGAAAGAGTATCAGCATCAGCAAATAATAGTGCAGGTGAAAGTGGCACATGATTCTTTGTGCCAGATCAACATCCGATTGTAATATTATTCTACGATAATCTTCCATAATCTATAGCCATGTCTAAAAGCGTTGCCGTAATTGAAGCCGTCCTTCCATTTCCGAAAAGCCCAATCCATCCCCATCCATGATATTGTTATTCAGGAGTCGCAGATTTAACTGGATGCTGGTTTGTGAAGCAATATTATATGTGGCCGTAGCATTTCCATTAAGTTGCATGTTGCGGTTAACCAAGTCCTCAAATCCGTTAAAACGTTCAAATTCATTCAGAGACAATCCTGCATTTGCTCCCACATTCATCTTTTGATTCAGGAATGAGTATCCAATCCCGGTGTTAAAACCATATGTTGTGAATTTGCTGTCAGTGGTTTTGCCCATCACAAAATTGGCATTTCCATTTATACTGAGCCCTGTTGGCATCGCCGCACTATAACTGAAAGTTGATGTAAATGTATTGGATTCATTTTTCATTGTGCCATCTAATGTTGGAAATCTCGATTCCAGGGTTTGATAGATTCCAGCGATCGAAAAAGCATGTGAGATTGACCCACTCATCCACGATATACCTGGAAAAACCTGGAATACCTGAGAAATCTGTCTGTGCCCGTTTTGATTATTTTGATCCCCGTTTTCTGTGAATGCTGTATATCTCGTATAGCCAGCCCCGAGTTGTACAGACTCGGTTAACTGAAAAGTGGAATTCATGGCCAGATTATTATTAACCTGGGTGGATATCCGGCTCCCGAGAAGATTATCCTGAGCCATGCTATAAGCCGCATCAAGAGATATTCTGCGATTCAACAACCTTACACGTGGTCGGATAGTTATAACCTGTTGGTCATCACGTATATGACGCAATCCCATACTTTCGAATCCGGGTTCAATTCGTTCATAACTCAAGAGTAAATCAAATGGGTCTGTCTTAAACTCCGTCTCTGCTGACCCGGCAAATGATAGCCTTGTACTGTTTCTGGGATTAAAAATATTGGACAGCAATGATGGAACACCGGATTCTTCTGATGAGAGCACCGGGCTGTCTGTATCTCTTGTATATGCACTGACAGTAGTCTCGGCACCCAGGCGAAATGTATCATCAAACAATACTAACTGAAACTTAGGTGTTATAGCCAGATTTTCTGCAGGCGGTGCCAGAGGCCGGGTTATCGGAAGGTTTAAACCGGTTGTATCGGGCAATACCCCGGTATCATCTTTACCATATAGAGCTGTAAGCCTGAAATTTGAACTGTTTTGCCTTCCGTATCCGATAGTGGCTGCATAAAGCCACCGCTCATATTCAAAGCTGCGTGGCCCCTGTCCATTCCCCGAGCCTTGTAAAATAAGCCTGTTCACCCGGCCCCCTGTTAATTCAAGAGAAAAGTTGCCTGGTGTGATTGAAAGTTCTCCGCCACGAACCATCATTCCGCGCAGACTGTATTGGGAATACGATGGGCTTACATCTCCACCACTGAGCCTGATCCACCGCCAGCTTCCAAAAAAACTGATTCGGTTCATGGTTTGCCTGAATTTGTTATCATCAGTTGTATACCTAAGGTCGAGACCGGAATTAAACCCGAGAAAAGAATACTCCATGTTTGCAGTCGTAAGTGCCCCGAGCGGTTCTCTTCTGTCAAAATCTCTGGTTGTGGTATAGGCATGCGACTGGAAAGTGATGTTGCCCACCAGTGTATAGAGTTCAATATCTGTATCACCCAGAGTGCCCTGCGCTGTAACTTCGCTATGGGCGGTACTCAAAAACAAAAGCACTGCAAAGACTAAAGAGGTTATAATGGCAATTATTTTCACTCAATCGGACATTATATTTCCAAAAAAAATTTAAATACTATTGTTTTATACTGCTTTAGTAAACATATTCTTATGTTTGTTAGTCAAACCCTGTTAATGATCAAGGGTTTGTGGCACCCGTAATTCACTCAAATTATGGGCAGCTGATTTTATTCAGCTATTTCAATTGTTTAGAAATCGCATATTCAGTGACAGATGCGTAAAAAAAATTAAACCTGTTTCACAGGATTAAAAAAACAACATCATCAAATCTGCTATACAGCCACACTACTACTTGAACATGTTTAATTATTGCGGATATGAGCAACCAATATGAAATAACACAGCTTCTGCATTCTATCAGCAACGGAAACCAGAATGCCTATAATGAACTGCTCCCGATTGTTTATGATGAACTAAAAAAAATAGCTTCAAACCAGTTGAATAACGAGTATCTGGCACATACCATGAGCAAGACCGACCTTGTGCATGAGTTGTTTATTAAACTGGTGGATCAATCCCAGATTAGTTATAGTGACCGAACCCATTTTTATGCAATTGCCGCACGCTCCATGAGACAATTGCTGGTTGACTATGCCAGGAAAAAAAAAGCGGCGAAAAGAGGAGGCGATCAGCTTGATATATCTCTCGATGTGGATTTAATTAACATTCAAAAACACGCTGAACAAATTCTTGACGTAAATGAACACCTTACGAAGTTAGCTCAATTTGATGAGCGGCTTGCAAAGATTGTTGAACTCCGGTTCTTTGCAGGCCTTAGCATTGAGAATACAGCTGAAATTATGGAGATCTCTGTAAGCACCGCGAACAGGGACTGGATGAAAGCACGTGCCTGGCTTTATCAGCAGATAAAGAACAACAGCTGAAAGTATTTTTGACATAAGATGCAGTTTTTTTTCGCATTCAACCAACGAACCGGGTGCTCATGAAAAAACAACGCTGGCAGCAAATTATCACCATTACGGATCTTGTACTTGCCGAGACTTCTGAGGATACCCGTCTGCAGATCATCCAAAACCAGTGTGGGGAAGACTCAGAACTTCAGCAGGAGGTAATCGCCTTTTTGAAATCTATCGATGAATCAGATACTCTCTGGAACGAACTGTTCGAATCCAACAAGGTTCTCTCCGAGTATATGGCCAGGGATGTTAACCTGAAAAACTGGCTGGCCGGCCTTCATATCGACCAGCAGGATGAGATTCCCGTTACTTTAAAAAAAATCGGCCCCTATGATATCAAAAAACATATCGGCAGCGGCGGAATGGGTGAGGTATTTCTGGCCGGGCGTACCGACGGAGAGTTCCATCAGAATGTAGCCCTGAAACTGATCCGAACCGGCATTGGCCATGGGGAACAGGCCCGGCTTTTTTTAAGAGAACGCCGGATACTCTCCTCACTGAATCATCCCAATATTGCCCGACTGCTCGATGGCGGGGTTGCTGAAGACGGGCGGCCCTATTATGTAATGGAATATGTGGACGGGCTTCCCATCACAGAGTATTGCAGGCAACATCAATGCACACTCAAAGAACGCCTTACTCTGTTTATCCAGGTATGCAGAGCCGTTCAATATGCACACGCCAATTTCATTGTCCACCGTGATATTAAACCCGACAACCTGCTTGTAAACAGGCAGGGGGTGGTAAAAGTCCTTGATTTTGGCATAGCAAAATTGCTGGATGCAGATCACCTGGGTGACCATACATTACTACAGACCGGCAAAGTGTACAGGCCACTGTCACTGAGTTACTGTGCACCCGAACAACTTACCCTTGAACCCATTACAGCTGCAACAGATGTCTATGCCCTGGGGTTATTGTTATATGAACTGTTGGCTGGTAAACGGGCCTATGATCTCAAGGGTAAAACACTGAGAGAAGCAGAAGCAATCATCAGACAAAAAATGCCCGAGAAGCCCAGCACCCTCTCAACTGAATGGCAACAAAGATTGGAAGGTGATCTTGATGCCATTTGTATGAAGGCTCTAAATAAATATCCTGCCGAACGCTATATCACTGTTGAGGAAATGCATAATGACCTGATTCGATACCAATCTGGTCAACCTTTACTCGCCCGCAGAGCTACTCGTATTTATCGTATCCGAAAATTCATTGAACGCCACAAAACAGGCACAATTCTCTTTGCCTTTTTCATGGTTCTGATTACACTATTCATTTCGGTTTTGGTACATCAACAACAACTCACTCAACGTGAGCGCGACCTTGCCATGCAATCTGCATTGCAAGCAGAACTCGAAGCTGCTAAAGCGGGAGAGGTATCAGAGTTCCTAACCAGCTTGTTCAGAGCGGCTGACCCGGTTGAGGCTATGGGTGATGAAACTACAGCTATGGACCTTCTCGAAAAAGGTGTGGAGGAACTGCAAACCAAAGATGAAACACTGGTTACGGCAGAGCTCGCTCATGTGCTTGGCAATGTATATTTCAGCCTGGGCCGATACCAGCAAGCGAAGCAACTTCTTGAAAAAGCCCTGGCTATCCGGCTGGAACAAAAAGATATTTCCATTGAAATCGCTAAATCACTGTCTGATCTTGGCCTTGTATTAAGTGAACTTGATAAATTGGAAAACGCACTTGAAGCATATCAACAGGCACTTGAGATTGTTGCTGAATCAGGAACTACTGACACAGAAGAAACTGCTGTGTTATATCATAATATGTCGTCAGCACTAAATAAAATGAGCCGGTTTGATGAGTCGGAACAGGCCGTCCGGGATGCCATCAGGGTTCGGCAAAATATTCACGGAAACCACAGTATTGAAGTTGCATCCAGTATGCACGCATTGGGGGTTTTACTCTACAACAGAAGCAGGTACGCCGATGCACTTCATGTGTTTGAGGAAGCCCTGACAATTCGTACGGAACTCCTTGGAGAAGAACATCCTCACACACTTTTTACACTTGGCGGTGTTGCCGGCACTAAAAATGCTTTGGGATATTTTGAAGCCGCTGAAGAATCTTACAAAAGAATTTTGGACATTCGCAGGCGGGTACTGGGAGAACAGCACCCTGATGTGGGTACTACACTATACCAGATTGGAATTACTCACTGGCAACGAAACCAGGTTCAAGAAGCAGAAGAGTGGTGGATGAAAGCTTATGAGTTAAGACGACAAAGCCTTGGGCCAAATCACTCAAGTGTGGCAAATACACTGAATGCTCTTGCTGCTGCCGCAAGGAATCAGAATAACCTTGAAAAATCTATTGAGCTGCTTACAGAAGCCGAACGAATTTACCGCACAGTACATGGTGATGAACACAGACAGGTAGCCTTAATCATACATAATGTTGCGAAAACTCATGCCGACCTTGAAAACTATGCGGACTCTGAGAGAATGTACAGGGAGGCACTCGAAATGAGAATCCGGCTAATGGGAGAGGAACATGATGAGGTTTCGAGCACATTGAGGGAAATGGCCGATCTCTTTATGCTCATGGAACGATGGGAAGATGCTGAAATGTATGCAAAACGTGCACTTGCTATCGAGGAGAATTTATATGAAGAAGGCCATCCAACGCTGGTTGTAACCCGGGATTTGCTTGAAAGAATTAGCAAATCAGACTACGGCTATACCAACAGATAAAGAACAACAGCTGAAAGAATTTTTGACATAAAATTCAGTTTTTTTACGCATTCAACCCATGAACCGGGTGCTCATGAAAAAACAACGCTGGCAGCAAATTATCACCATTACGGATCTTGTACTTGCCGAGACTTCTGAGGATACCCGTCTGCAGATCATCCAAAACCAGTGTGGGGAAGACTCAGAACTTCAGCAGGAGGTAATCGCCTTTTTGAAATCTATCGATGAATCAGATACTCTCTGGAACGAACTGTTCGAATCCAACAAGGTTCTCTCCGAGTATATGGCCAGGGATGTTAACCTGAAAAACTGGCTGGCCGGCCTTCATATCGACCAGCAGGATGAGATTCCCGTTACTTTAAAAAAAATCGGCCCCTATGATATCAAAAAACATATCGGCAGCGGCGGAATGGGTGAGGTATTTCTGGCCGGGCGTACCGACGGAGAGTTCCATCAGAATGTAGCCCTGAAACTGATCCGAACCGGCATTGGCCATGGGGAACAGGCCCGGCTTTTTTTAAGAGAACGCCGGATACTCTCCTCACTGAATCATCCCAATATTGCCCGACTGCTCGATGGCGGGGTTGCTGAAGACGGGCGGCCCTATTATGTAATGGAATATGTGGACGGGCTTCCCATCACAGAGTATTGCAGGCAACATCAATGCACACTCAAAGAACGCCTTACTCTGTTTATCCAGGTATGCAGAGCCGTTCAATATGCACACGCCAATTTCATTGTCCACCGTGATATTAAACCCGACAACCTGCTTGTAAACAGGCAGGGGGTGGTAAAAGTCCTTGATTTTGG
>RECI01000058.1 GCA_007694095.1 Balneolaceae bacterium
GGCAACATGCCTGCCAAAACCTCTTGAAGCACCGGTAATGATAATTTCTTGCATAGTTATTTATTTAGATGAAAAGGGATTCGGATGATATTGGATTTTTGTGATGGGGAGTTTTGAGTTTTTAGTTTTGAGTTTTTAGTGTTTAGTTTACCAGTCGAGTTATCGGGACTGTCGCTACCACTCCGGCTTTTCATTTTCAATCCTGATAAAACCGTTCAACTCTGCCAGGTGGCGGAAAAACACCGCTACTCTGGCAGGTTTCACTTTTCACTTTTCACTTTTCACTTTTTTACCCATTAAATTAGTGGTAGCACCATATCATTAAATAATGATATTGTCCAAAAATGGCAAAAATTTTGAAATCCAGGCATCAAATTTCAACCATTTTGCGAGCGCAGCGATATAAATGGTTAGTACACGGGTTTACCCTGATCTATGCACACTTCACACAACGTGTGGTATAAGGCAGGAATTTTAAACGTCCGAAGGGGATCTCATCACCACAACGAAGGCATGTACCCAGCTCTCCTTTACCGGCCCTTTCTTCTGCACGACGAAGTCGTTGAAGAATGTTTTTTTTATCACGCAGCGCTTTCTCATTGATGGCTTTATTATTGATGGCATCCATTCGTGATAACCTGCCGATGGAATTATCAAGTGTAATAGGCTGTGTGAGTTCTGTCAGTTCCCTGATCTCTTGTTCAGTTGACCCTATTTGAGAATCGATCAGTTTTTTGATCTCCTCAAGTTCTTCGGTTTTCATCGGTTCCTATTCTATTGATTTACGACTTAAAAAAAGCTCAGGGCTGTCAGCCGTCAGCTTTCAGCTAAACTTCTTTCAACTTATACCATATAACTGAAGAATTTTGACCCAATAATAACTCAACGTAGCCAATTATAATCCTGGATCATTGATAGCTGATAGCTGATAGCTGATAGCTGATAGCAAAAAACAACATCTATCGCTTCAATACAAATCAGAATCCACAACATTTCCTGCAGTACCGGTTTTATAGAAGATTTCTTTTACACAAACAAAATAACCAATCCCGCATACGCGATCACGGCGAGTATACCAGCCATGATGGCGAGTGGAAATTGAGTGGTTACGTGGTCCATCAAATCGCAGCCGGTGGCCAGTGAGCTGAGGATGGTGGTATCGGAGATGGGCGAGCACTGGTCTCCCATCACACTGCCCCCGATAACAGCGGCAAAACAGAGCTGCAAAAAGAATACATCAGGCACCACTGCCCATGCCAGGGGAATGGCAATCGGAAAAACCACTGCATAGGTTCCCCAGGATGTTCCCGTGGAAAATGCGATAATCATACAGAGCACCATCAGCACGCCCGGCAGGAATGCGGGCAAGATCAGGTCACCGATCATCTCAACCACATAATCGGCTGTACCAACGGCATCGGCCACTTCTTTCAGGGTTACTGCCAGTGCAAGGATGATTGCACCAATGGTAACCCCTTTGCATCCGTCAATGAACCCGTTGATGGCAACCTGGAGACTCATTCCCTTCGCAATGGCAATACCAATACCCACAAGCACTGCCAGGACAAATGCCTCCGCAATAAGTAATGTGGGGGTATCTGAACGCAGGATAAAGAAGGTGTAAGCGTATGGAATAATGGCTACGCCAAGCAATGCCCCTATCGGCCCGAAGAAATCTATGAGGCCGGGATTATAGTTTTTCGGAATTTTGCTTTGGGTAAGCTCATCAGCGGCCATTGGAGTGGCGCCGCGCCGGTCTAATAATCCCGTGGTTCGGGAACGCTCAATCGCCGCACGCATCTTTTTCCCGGGCACCCAGGGCAGCCATTCCCATGCAAACAAGAGTGTGATCAGCAGGGCAAAAATGGCATAAAAATTATAGGGAAGGGAAGTAAAGAAAAAGTTTATTCCGTCCTGGGGCGTTTCAAACAGGGCGATAGTGCCGATTACCAGGCCGCTTACATAGATTGGCCACACATTAAAAGGGATGATGGTTGCAGCAGGCGACGCGGTGCTGTCGACCATATAGGCGAGTTCTTCATGAGATACCCTGTGCTTATCGGCTACCGGACGAACCGTGGCGCCTGTGAGTACCGTACTGATGGTGCCTCCCTGGTGAAAAATAAGTCCCATCATCCATGTAAAAAATTTGGCCGAGCGTGGCCCGCGAACCATCAGGTTGCTTGCCCATGTGGCAAATCGTTCTGCGCCGCCGGTACGTGTCCATATTCCGATAAGCCCACCAAGCGCCCAAAGATAGACCAGCAGGATCAGCGCGAAACTCTGTGTTCCGATGGATGGAATCAGAAACCCCTGAACGATATTGATGTTTCCAGCTATCACACCTCCAAGGCAAATACCTATAAAAAGCGCGCTCACCACCTCTCGTGTCCAGAAAGCAAGTACTATAGCAACCAGGGGGGGCATGATGGACCAAAAGCCGAAATGGCCGTCAGATTCAGGGATGATTTCATTCAGCCCGGTATATGCCCCGGCAATAATCAGTGCAATGAAAGCGCCAACATAAATGCGCCTTCTGTTTTTGGGATCGCCAAATCTTGTTTCAATGTAACCCGACAAATTACTCATAACCCAGATTGGTTGATTGATTCGGGCATAAGAGAAGATATTCACGGGAGATTGTCAACTTTTTTCTGCTGTCAGAATATTATTTTAAGGTGCCGGGAGTTGAGGGGATGCTGGATGCTGCCCAACTACATTACCCACTACGTTTTAACTTCGAGGGTCAAGAAAACTTCGTTGGGTGTAGATGCTGGAAGGGCAATTTTTTAATAATCGGAAATATTTTTTTATTGAAGTCTGGAGAATCAGTATCATTGAATCTCATTTTTAACCTGTTTAACCTGTTTGTTCTATTTATGGATATTCTCCAGGCGGCTATTCTCGGTATTATTGAAGGCTTGACAGAGTTCCTGCCAATTTCATCAACCGGCCATCTCATTGTGGTGGCAGACTGGCTGGGTGTTGAGGCAACTGATCAAAATATTGCTTTCAAGGTTATTATCCAGGTTGCAGCCATTTTTGCAGTTGTAGGCAACTATTCCGGCCGGTTTCATCCCCGCCACTTTGATCTTTGGTTAAAAGTGTTTATCGCCTTTTTGCCTATTGCGGTAATTGGCCTGTTGTTTGGCGACCTGATTGAAACCTTTTTTGTGGTTCAGATAGTTGCCTGGATGTTTATTATCGGTGGGATCATTTTTCTTGTTGTGGAGCATTATTACGACGAGGATATTCAGCCCACACGAACTATGGATCAGATCAGTATGAAGCAGGCCGGATGGGTCGGGTTTGCCCAGATTTTCGCAGCCATTCCGGGAACCAGCCGGGCCGGAGCCACCATCATCGGGGGAATGCTGACCGGTATGGACCGTAAAACCAGTGCGGAGTTTTCATTCCTGCTGGCACTTCCTGTGTTACTGGCCAGTTCCGCATACTCGCTTTTAAAATATTATAACGAATTTGCTGACACCACTTTTGTTCCGCTTATCGTAGGTTTTGTTATTTCCTTCGTGGTGGCATTTTTCACCATGAAACTGTTTCTCAGCTTTCTGGAGCGATTTACTTTCCGGGCATTTGGAATATACCGCATTATATTCGGCTTGCTGCTGCTGTTCTGGCTTTATTGAGGGAGGGTACCTTTTCAGAGAACAGGTACTTAAAGTGCGATGAATACCAACATTTTGGAATTTTCGGTTTATCCGGATCAGAAACCGGCTCATTTTTTGAACCCTGACAAAAATATCGGGACAAGCGTGTTTACGAAATTGGAAACCTCAGAGAGACCTTTTTCTTGAACCAGTTGCAGGTTGTGCCTAATGCTTTTATTGCAGCCGATGGAATTGAAGGTGGCAGCGGATCAAAAATCCCGCATTGGCTGTTTGGTTTTTTGTACTAATGTCGCTCGGGGCCTCCTTTTGTGGCCTCTTTAACCCCGGTGGCTTACCTGGTTTTGATGTCCAACCTTGTTTCATAACAGAACTAAAATACCTTTCTCTGTTTTCTTCCCTTTTCTCCCCACTGAAAACAAAATCGGTATTGTGGGATAGATAATTTAAACCGACGAAGAGGGAAACCGACGAACAGACAAACCGACAAATGTCCAACCGACAAAGTATTTCTTTGGCAAAATTCTCATCACAATCAAAGAACTCCACTTTCTCTGTTTTTCTGTTTTTCTGTTCCTCTGATCCTGAACGTGTTGTAATATAAATGATACACAGACTTTCTTGCTTCACCCGACTTTTTAC
>RECI01000101.1 GCA_007694095.1 Balneolaceae bacterium
GATTCCCGGTGTTAAGGAATCTGCAGTAATTGGGGTTCCGGACGAAATATGGGGTCAAATGGTTGTTGCATTTGTAGTTCTTGGAGATAAAGACATGAGCCGAAACCACATAAAAAAACAACTTAAAGTACATTTGCAAGGATTTAAAATACCGAAACAGTTTATCTCAGTAAGCCGTCTTCCTAAAACTGCCAATGAAAAGATTAAAAAAACCGAACTTCTGAATTGGTACATCAATGAATTTGGAAGATAAATTCACAGAGAATGTCACCCTCCCCACTCCACTGTACTCTTATTTCCTGCCATCGGATTCTCCCCTTCATTTCGCTGCGCGGAAATCGTTGCGCTCGGAGCGCGGTAATCGTCCCGAAGAGGCAAAGAATTTTCAAGTGGAGTTAATCTCACACAAGTTATAAACCCACATTAATCAATTGTCGAAAAAGACTTCCGAAGTCTCTCTTCATTTTATTAAAACTTCGATTTATTAATATTTAAGGGTTTCTTTCACAACTCCGAAAGACTTCGGAAGTCTTTCGCTTAATCCATCGGATCATACACAGCGACCCCGATTCCGGAATCGCCCATGCCATAGTACAGAAACCATTTCCCATCCAGTTCCGCAAGACCCTCTATAAAAACAACGTTCGGAATCTGCCCGTCAATTTCGATTTCAAGATCCGGTTCCATAAAAAAATCATCCGACCGTTTCAGCAGGCGTGTGGGATCATTGATGTCGAACAGTGCCTGGCCTGTCCGGTAAACCAGGTCGCCATCGGCCGAATTATAAAGCATCAGGATACCATGTTCGGTTATGAGTGGAGTAGGACCAGGTTCTATAAGCCCGCTGTCGAACATCCCTTCACGTGGCATCATTACCGGTTCTTCAACAGGTGTCCAGTTGATCAGGTCTTCCGACCAGGCAATCCAGATATTGGTATCACCGAAATACATCCAGTACCTGCCATTGATCTGCCGTGGCACAATGGCTCCCGCTTTTGTCCATCCCAGTTCAGGAAAAATCAAACCGTGTCTCTCCCAATTCAGCAGATCTTTTGATGAAGCCAGTGCCTGTCTCGCTGTTTCGCCATCATAAGCTGTATAGGTCAGATAAAAGGTGTCATCAATTTTTGCGATTCTCGGGTCTTCTGCACCGCCGGGCAGTTCCCAGTCATCAACAGGTTCAAAAACCGGTTCAGGGCGCCGGTCAAAATGATAGCCGTTGGTGCTGGTTGCCAGACCAATTCGTGATGTTCCGTTCCAGATTCCAATTCCGGTAGAATCTTCCGCCCTGTAAAGCATATAAATGGTTTCACCGTCTGACCATGCAGCCGGATTAAATACATCTTTAGCTTCCCAGCTATCTCCCTGGGGTGTAATGATAGGATTCCCGGCATATTTAACAAACGGGCCCATCTGCCAGTCAGGTTCAGTATGCTCCGCACATGAAATAATAAGTGCACTCAGAAAGAGTGTTGAAAATAGGGTTCTGTTTGTCATAGATCGTTAAATTGCGTTAAGTGTCTTTAAATATAAATTTTGACCAAAAATGGCAAAAAATTCCACAAAGTGATCCCTTCGGGGCAAATTCTCCCAACGGGACGCCTTTGGCGCAAGCACCAAATTTCAAACATTTTCTACTCACAATTCAGGCCTCGATGTTCTAAAAAAGTCAGATAAAAAATGATACCAACATTTTGGAATTTGGATTTTGTGATTTGCCCCGTAGGGATCACTTTGTGGGAATTTCATTAGCACGCCTGTCCCGATATTTCTTTCGGCGTTCAAAAAATGAGCCGGTTTAACCAGGTTAGGTTATAAAACAAATGAATCAATAAGATACTTTTTAAATCATGTAAAAAAAGTTCTCCCGGTTATTTTGAACTTTAATAATCAGAAAATACCCTTAATTTTGTATAACAAAATATATCATCTGCAAATAATTGATTCAACTCGTTAAGTTAAGTTATATGAAAACAGTTCTTTCTTTTATACTTACAATCTGCATCATAACCACTCCCCTTCTGGCTCAGGACAATGACAACAATGACAAGTGGGACATTACAATCCATCGCGCCGATTATGCCGAAATTTCATTTAAAACCACCGAAGGTACCTGGATGAACCTTGATGTAAGCCCGGACGGTCAAGAAATTGTATTTGATCTGCTTGGCAACATATACCTCATGCCCGTTACCGGTGGTGAAGCCAGGGCTTTACGGGAAGGGCTTGCTTATGAAATTCAGCCCCGGTTCAGTCCCGATGGATCAAAAATTTTGTTTACCAGTGATGCGGGTGGCGGCGACAATATCTGGGTAATGAACCGCGATGGTTCGGATGCCCGACAGATAACTGATGAAGATTTCCGGTTATTAAATAATGCGTTTTGGCTGCCTGACGGAAACTTTTTTGTTGCAAAAAAACACTTTTCATCAACACGCTCACTGGGTGCCGGAGAAATATGGATGTATCATATTTCGGGTGGCAGCGGCATACAGTTAACAAGCCGTCCCAACGATCAGCAGGATAAAGGCCAGCCGTTTGTATCCCCGGATGGAAAGTTTGTTTATTACAGCCAGGATGTTTATCCCGGCGGGATGTTTCAGTACAATAAAGACCCAAACAGTCAAATTTATGTAATCAACCGATATAATCTCGAAAAAGGTGAAATTGAAAGGGTAACCGGCGGGGCTGGCGGCGCAATTTCTCCAACCATTTCCCCTGACGGCAGATATATGGCATTCATCAAACGCGTCCGAACAAAGTCTGTCCTGTTTATCCGTGACCTTGAGACCGGAATTGAACGCCCTGTTTACGATAAGCTCAGTAAAGATCAGCAGGAAGCATGGGCAATTTTCGGCCCATACACTAATTTTAACTGGACTCCCGATAGCAGCAACCTTATTATTTGGGCCAGGGGAGGCATTCAAAAATTAGACATTGAAACACTGGCATCAGAAGAGATCCCGTTCTCTGTTACTGTAAATCACAAAATTGCCGAGGCGGTTCGGTTTCAGGTTGACCCTTCACCTGACGTTTTTACAGCAAAAGCCATTAGGCACGCAATAACATCGCCTGACGGAAATACTCTCATATTTAATGCAGCCGGTTTTCTCTGGAGAAAATCTCTTCCGAACGGTATTCCACAGCGCCTTACAGATGAACAAAACCTTGAATTTGAACCCTCTTTTTCACCTGATGGAAACAGGCTGGTGTACGTTACATGGAGTGATACGGAACTTGGTGCCATCAAAATCCTGAACCTGAATCAGAGAAATACCCGGCCCCAGAAGATCACCGCACAAAAGGGTATTTATCGTGAACCCACTTTTTCTCCTGACGGGCAAACAATTCTGTTCAGGCGTGAGTCGGGAAATAATCACCAAGGCTATGCTTACACGGTAAATCCAGGCATATATACCATGCCTGCATCGGGTGGTCAGATGAAAAAACTGCATCGCAGCGGCGAATCACCACGATTCAATACAAACGGCAGCCGTGTATTTTATCTCGGTGGCTCCTATTTATCACGCGAATACAGGTCGATGGATCTGAATGGTCAGGATCACCGCACACATTTTACATCAACCTATGCCAATAATTTTGTTCCCAGCCCTGATAATAAGTGGGTTGCTTTTAACGAGCTATTTAAGGTTTACGTTGCCCCGATGCCGCAAGCTGGAACAGATATTGATCTAAATGCCAACACCCGTGCAATTCCGGTTACACACGTTGCCGAAGATGCAGGGATCAGCTTGCACTGGTCAAATAACGGCAATCAACTTCACTGGACTCTTGGTGATGAATATTTTACGATGGAACTTCAGGAAGCATTCGATTTCCTGAATGGAGATAAAAGTGAAGCACTGCCTCTCGGAATCAGCCAGGGAATAACAATCGGCCTTGAGCTTGAGGCAGATAAACCAACCGGAACGGTAGCATTAACAAATGCCCGTATCATCACGATGCAAGGTGATGAAGTGATAGAAAACGGAACAATTGTAGTAGAGCAAAATCGTATTGTTAGTGTCGGTTCAACTGGGGATGTACCCATACCTGATGGCGCATATGTTTTGGATGTAACGGGCAAAACCATTATGCCCGGCCTTGTTGATGCCCATGCGCATATTGGTAACTTCAGGCATGGAATAAGTCCCAATCAGCAGTGGGAATATTTCGCCAACCTGGCTTATGGCGTCACCACCTCCCACGATCCCTCCAGTAATACAGAAATGATTTTCTCCCAGGCGGAAATGGTTCGTGCCGGGAACATGATTGGACCAAGGATCTTTTCAACCGGACGCATTCTATATGGAGCAGAAGGCGACTTTAAGGCGGTAATTAACAGCCTCGATGACGCGCGCTCTGCCATACGCCGCACCAAAGCATTTGGGGCAATTACAGTGAAAAGTTACAACCAGCCAAGACGCGATCAGCGGCAGCAGCTACTCCAGGCAGCACGTGAACTGGGTGTGATGGTGCATCCGGAAGGTGGTTCCACATTTACCCACAATATGAGCATGATTCTTGACGGCCATACAGGTATTGAGCATAATGTGCCTGTATATCCTCTCTATGAAGATGTACTGACTCTTTGGTCGAACTCCGGCACCGGCTATACCCCAACACTAGTTGTGAATTATGGAAGCATCAGCGGCGAGTATTATTGGTATCAGCATACCAATGTGTGGGAAAAAGAACGTCTGCTTTCCTTTACACCCCGCAGTATTGTGGATTCACGCTCGCGCCATCGAACCATGATTCCTGAAGAAGAATACGAAATAGGACATATTAAAAGTGCAGCGACTGCCAAAGAATTGTATGATCGGGGAGTTACTGTCAACATCGGGGCTCACGGGCAGCTCCAGGGCCTGGCCGCCCACTGGGAAACATGGATGTTCGGGCAGGGCGGTATGAGCAATCACGATGCCCTGCGGGTAGCCACCATAAACGGAGCCAGGTACCTGGGCATGATCGATCACATCGGTTCTCTGGAACCCGGCAAACTTGCAGATCTGATTGTTATTGCCGGTAATCCGCTCGAAAACCTGTATGATACTGAAAATGTGGTATATACAATGATTAATGGCCGCCTGTTTGATGCCGCGACCATGAACGAAATCGGTAACCATCCACGCGAGCGACTGCCCTTTTGGTGGGAACAGCTCGATTTATGATTTCTCATCTTTATCCAGGGATTGTCTGCCGGGTCAGCCCTGCAAGGATGCCTTGGGCACGACCCGGGGTACGGGTACGGGTGGTTTACCTTCTTTTTGTAAACAGTCCGACAATCACAACGAAAACAACGGAGCCGATGATAGACCAAATGATTGGGAATGCACTGCCACCGATAGTAATATTAAACAATTCCGGAAGTCCCATCTGGTCACTCAGCCATGAACCGAGAAGCGCACCGATAAAACCAACAACGATGGAAACGATGCACCCACGTCCTGAATAGCCCGCGATGGCCTGGCCGATAGATCCGCAGATTCCGGCGATTAACAGCAATAAAAGAAATTCAAGTAAAGTCATGTCTTTAATTCCAGGTTAGTTTTCTATAGTTACAGTTTGTAATGTAATAAAATAATCGAGAGTTCGGCATAATATCATTAAATATTATTACGTACATACCTAACAAATATCATGAAATATTTGATTCAAGACCAACAAAGTTCAGGGCTGTCAGCCGTCAGCTGATAGCTGATAGCTGATAGCTGATAGCTGATAGCAAAAAATTAAGAAACTACTCCCCCATTACAATACCTTCGCGGCGGGGATCGGCGCCGCCAAAGTATCCATCACCGGTTACCTGGATAGCCTGCAGTCCGCTGGTCATCGGCCTGATGATAACTTCATGGCCAAGTTCTTCAAGCGCAGAAATTACCGATGCCGGGAAATATCCTTCTTCGAGCACCGGTGCACTGTTAAAATCGGCAAAGTTGGGCAGGTCTATCGCTTCCTGTGCATTGAGGCCCCAATCGAACATCCCGATAATTGATTTTGCCGTATAATGTATGATCGCCGCTCCACCCGGCGAACCGACTGTTGCAAGCAGCCTGCCGGATTCATTATCAAAAACAAGTGACGGGCTCATACTCGAACGTGGCCTTTTGCCCGGTTCAACCCTGTTGGCAATCAGGCTGCCATCTTCATCGATGGGAGTAAGGGAAAAATCGGTTAGTTCATTGTTTAAAGGGAAACCACCCGAAAGGCCAGTACCGCCGTTGCTCATGATCCGGCTACCGAAACCACTCTCGATGGTTGTTGTCATCGAAACGGCCCTCCCCTCCCTGTCGATAACGCTGATATGGCTGGTTCCCCTTTCGGGCTGATTCCCCTGGCTGCCAAAAAACGACTGCTCACCGCCCGGAATGCCCGGGGCAGCCAGTCCCATCGTTTGGGTTGTTGAAATCAAAGCAGCCCTTTTAGTGAGGTAACCCGAAGCCAGCAGATGTTGCCAGTCACCACCGGGAGAGTCCACGAAAAGCGGGTCGGCCACATATTTATTCCTGTCAGCAAATGCAAGTTTTGAAGCCTCAAAAAAATTATGAAGCCATTCTGCAGTCGGTATGGAGTCCCGGAGTGCTGTTTCAGACTGATCAAGGTTTTCCATGATCCCCAGTATTTGCATGATCGCAATATGGCCGGATGATGGTGGTGGAAAACCACATATCCTGTAACTTTTCCAATCATTGCACATTGTATCGGTCTGCAGTTTTAGTGTGGGATATAAAACAATGTCATCTACCGTCATCACACCCGGTCTTTCAGGGTGATTCTGTACACGATATACAATATCCTCAGCCACTTTTCCTTGATAAAATGCAGGCAATCCCTGTTCAGACACATTTCTCAGTATGTGAGCGAGTGCCGGATTTTTTAAATTGTATCCCGCCGGATATGGATCACCATATTCATCAAAGTAAAAAGCTCTTGCAATTGCATCATTACGCAAGGCATCATCCGAATCTAGCAGGCTATGAAGACGCGGGCTGATTCTGAAACCCTGCTCCGACAGTACGATGGCCGGTTCAAACAACTCTTTCCATGGCAGTATCCCGTGCTCTTCATGTGCTTTTTTCAGTAAGGCGAGGGTTCCGGGTACCCCCACCGACAGGCCGCTTCGTACTGCTTCACTGTAGGGAAGTGAATTGCCGTTCTCATCAAGAAAGAGATTTTCGCTTGCTGAGGAAGGTGCCGTTTCGCGTCCATTGTACGCATGTACCTGCTCACCGTCCCAAAACAGCAAAAATGCGCCACCGCCTATCCCGCTCGATTGCGGTTCAACCAGGGTAAGCACAAGCTGTATGGCAATTGCAGCGTCCACCGCCGACCCGCCCGCCTTTATGATTTGGTACCCCGCATCGGCTGCAAGAGGATTGGCGGCTGCCACGGCAAATTCGGAAGTGGCCCACCCCGGCTTGGGAGTGTACCCGGTTGCAAGTTCAGGCTGATCAGGGATAACATAACGGACTGTTTCATGTTGTGCAGCCCGGTCGCATCCAAAAATCAAACAGGTAAAAAGGAAGATATAAATCAAAGACAACCGCATGTAGTGCCCCGGTATATTATGTAAATAGAATTATTCTGATAAATTGCACACAACAAACTAGTGTCATGTTCAAAAAAAAACAACATTGAAGTCATCTGACGAGTCATTCAGAAATCACCCAAATCACCTCAAATGGCTCAACTTTCGAAAAACTCGTCTGATGACTTTCACCTAAACCCTCACCACCCGGCCGTCATCTGACGAGTCATTCCGAAACCATCCCAATCACCTCAAATAGCTCATTCTCCGAAAAACTCGTCTGATGACTTTCACCTAAACCCTCACCACCCGGCAGTCATCAGACGAGTCGCTCCGAAATCATCTCAGTGATCTTAAATGGATCATTTTTCAAAAAAACTCGTCAGATGACTTTCATCTAAACCCAATCACCTTAAATGCATCATTTCCCGAAAATCTACTCAGATGAAACCAGTTGTCTTTTTGATTACGGCCATACTGCCCACGGTATTCGAAGCAAGATGATGGCAAGACCCAATGTATAAAAGATGATAATGGTTTTGAATCTCCTTGCATCATCTCCCGGCTTTTTGGCTTTGATATAACCGACAGTGATGAGTACAATCCCGATTATCATCGTAAGCGGATGTTCCAGAATATAGAGCCGTGAGAGACTGTTTTGCATTGCCTCTCCGGAAAAATGAGCTAATCCTAACGGGGATACCACATACAAAATAATGCCAATCAAAAGCTGCAGATGCGCGGCAATAAATCCAATAAGTGTAATTTTCCTCACTTTTTCCGTGAAAGAGCCCTGTTTAACAAATTGAATGATTACGTATACAATTGAAAAAATAATGGCCGCCAGCAGCAGGTATGCCAAAAAAGAGTGCAGATGCTTTAATCCGGTGTACATAAAATAGTTATGATTAGGTGGTTAGTTTCGCAGGTTACATCCCGTTACCTTCAGGATATAAATATCCTGCTTCCAAAAAAGATAAACAAATATTGTGTACTGATGATGCCGGATCGTGTTCCAATGATTATTCAGGCGAAAAAATCGAACCTGTAAAACTTCTGTGGATATTGGTGCGAAGTGCAATTGCTAGCCCGGTTTTCTCACCAAGAGATTTTTTCCTCAGCAAGGCGAAGATAAAATGGCAGCGGAAACGTACCTGAGTACGTTGAGCATGCCATTTTAGATTCAACGCAGCTGAGGGGAAAATGTCGCAGAAAACAGACTGTTTTTTTCATAGGATAGAAAATTATACCTTAAGATATTATATATAATAAAGTTAGGTCACACTTCACATATTTTCTGTGAGAAATCCGGGCTAGGCTCCGTGGAGTTGTCCAGTCTTTATCAAAGGATATAAGTGATTTGCGATAGACCGAATGGCCGATTTTTTCCCAAATTCGCACCCCTCATTCGCACATCGGTTATTCGGTTATTCGGTTCTTCGGTATACTTTCTTTTTTCGATGGCTTTCCCTTTCCGGGTCAGCCCTGACAGACACATGCCCAGATCGTGCAACGCTGACAGATCCAGTAGGTGCTGTCAGGTTGCTAATCCGGCATCCAGCATCCAGCATCATGCCACGTATTCCTCAAACAATCCGGTTCGGGTCGCTGTAATCCGGAATTTCTCCACGGTAGCGAAAAATTCTTTTGATCCACTTAACCATGGATTCCGACTGGTTTTTGATGTACCACTGATCGGCAGCTCTTCTGGCTCCCAAGCCATAGCTGGGATAGGGATGGATGGTATCGGCAAATTTTCTGAGTGAGACCCCGTTTTTCATAGCAAGTGCATACTGTGAAATCATCTCCCCTGAATGTGCCCCCAACACCGTAGCTCCCAGGATTTTGCCATTCCATTTTTTTGCAAATATTTTGATCAGCCCGGTAGTATAGCCATCGGTTATAGCCCTGTCAATTTTAGTAAAAGGGAATCGATAAACTTCAAATTTCTCCCCTTTATCCCTCAATGTTTTTTCTGACGCACCTACGTGGCCCAGTTCGGGATCAGTGTAGGTAACCCAGGGAACGTGTTTTTTGTCGATCTTCATCGGTATTTTTAAAAGTGCGTTAGTGGCGGCAACTTTAGCCATGTGTTCGCTCATGTGTGTAAACTGGTAACGGCCGGTAACATCACCGATAGCATAAATGTGTTTTTGACTGGTGCGGCATTTATCATTTACACTGATTCCACCTTTCCATGTTTCCACTCCTGCTGCTGCCAGGTTAAGGGTATCGATATTTGCCCTGCGTCCGGCAGCCACCAGCAGACTATCGCCTTCAACCGAAGATTCAATTCCGTCCTTATTAAAAACCACCTTCACCCCTCTTCCGGCCTTTTCTACTCTCACCACTGACGACTCCAAATAATAATGAACCCCCTCCTCTTCCAGTTTTTTCTGAAGAATTCCAGTCAGTTCAGGATCATCATTCATCAATATGCCGGGAGCCATATCAACAACATCAACTGTTGTTCCGAGCCTGTTAAAACTTTGGGCCATTTCGGTACCAATCGGGCCGGCACCAATAATCAAAAGTTTTTGAGGTAACCTGCTTATCTCAAAAAGAGATTCATTGGTTAGAACCTCCACTTCTCTTATTCCGGGAATAGGTGGCACAAAAGCTTTGGCTCCGGTACAGATAAATATATATTTAGCAGTAACTTTTCTTTCGCCGCCAGCCCGCTGTTGAATGATAATGGTATGTTTATCGATAAATGATGCATCGCCGGCAACTACCTCAATTCCCATGTTTTCGAAAATCTCGGGACGATCGGCATCTTCATACACCTCCCTGCGAATCTTGTCAACGTGTTCCATTACTTTTCCTGAATTCACGTTTGAAAGTTCAATATCCAAACCAAATCCGGAAGCTTTTTTTGCATGATGCAAAACAGATGCTGCCTTGATGAGGGTCTTGCTTGGTACACAACCCGTCCATGTACAATCGCCTCCAAGTTTTTCTTTTTCAATCATCATGGTTTTGGCGCCAAAATTTGCCGATATACCTGATGATGTTAACCCGGCTGCACCCCCGCCAATAACAACCACATCAAATTCAAAATTCATGCCTGTATACCTTCATCTTTAACCCGTACTTTGATTTTGTAAAACGTTGACCATCCACCATACAAAAGCATCACAATTACTACTGCATAAACCCAAATTGGCACATTTTCTCCTGCTATTAGCAAGTAAAGATAGGCTGATACGAAAAAGAATGAAGCCAATAAAACAGGCGTCACAATAGAATATCCTTTCTTATAATTTCGGACAATCCAGGCGACTGATAAGGTGAAAAACGGAATGGCGCCAATATATATACCGCCAAAAATAAACGGGTTTACCCCGTAATTATCACTCAAACTCAAAAACCATGCATAAAAAGATTCCAGGAATTCCATAATTAATCATTTACAACGTTTACGAAGCCAAGAATAGGAAACTTACGAGATCAATATATCACAGGTGTGTCAAATTCAATCTAAATATTTTTGTGTTCATACCGTTGTAGTGTTGTTTACATAATTTAAATGAACATTTCTTGTGGAGTATCATGTATTGTGTATATATTATACACACTCGGATAAGTATCAATGAAGTATATTCCTGAAAATAGCAAATTTCGTTTAATCATTCCGTTGCTTGTTGCATTGGGCCTTACTGTGTCGTCTCTACACGTGCACAATGAAATAAAGCTCTATCAAACCGGAATAGATGTTTCCACAGCTGATTCACATGTTGAATGTCTGCTGTGTGATGCTGTATTACAGATTCAGGATCTGTCAGAAAACGAATTTATTGGTTTTATCAAGCCTGAGTTTCGTATATATGAAACATCTCCCCGGCTCGATTCATTTCTTGCCAAGTTAAACCGGGATCAACGCGCCCCTCCTTTTCCGGTTTAAATATCCTCTATTCTAGTTACCGTATGCCATTTATCGCATTTTTTATTTGATGCGTCTTAACTCAAAAACTAAACACATAGTATCATGAAGTTCTTCAACTACACTAAGTTATCCCTATTTATTACAATTTTATTCACCGTTTTTTTTATAACTGCTTGCGGAAGTGACCACGATCATGGTCCAACTCCGGTAGGCCTTGTGCTTTCTTTGGATGGTGTTGAAATTGCCATGCAGGAAGAAGGTACAATTACCTATGTTGATAACGGAACTCATATTGAGGTGCCCAATGGCGGAGCTTTGGGCCCGATAACCGTACAATTCATCCAGGAAAACGGTGAACGATATTTCCCGGATACGAATGAAGGTTTTCTACTGCAATACAATGTCCAAAACCCAAACATCCTTGGAATACAGCACCCTGTGAATAACAACCAGTGGACATTCAACCTCCAGGGACTGAATGCCGGTTCGGCAACATTCAACCTTGAATTATGGCATGTTGACCACTCAGACTTCGACTCAAGGAATTTCCAGGTTCTGGTATCGGCAGGAGATAATTAGCAAACGGTTGTGCCAGTTTAAGAAAATAATCAAATCCGGTAACTCTGTTGCCGGATGATATTCAGCCAATAATGTTTTATAGGATCACGATACTGTTTCTTTTAATTGTAGCAATTTTATCGGTTCATGGCGTTGCATCAGATTCAACAGATGTCTTGACTTCAAGGACCATAACCGGAAATCTTTATGATGCTGAAACCGGCGAACCCATACCATTTGTTTATATTCATATAGAAGAAATCAACCGTACCACCACATCAGGACGCGATGGAACATTCGAAATACGTAATATTCCGGTGGGTCGGTACACTCTGCATGTTCACCGAATTGGATATGCAAGCCGTTCAATTTCATTAGTGGTTTATGAAACTGGGGTGATAGATCCTCTGACCATTCAGATGCGGCCAACTGTTTTAGAAGGAAGGCCCCTGGAGGTTGTAGCTTACGGCAACGGAATGCGTGGCGCCAATCTGGAACATGCATCCATTAAACTAACGGGTTCGGCCCTTCGGAAAAATCTCGGAGCCACCCTTTCAGAAACACTGTCGAGCCAGGCGGGTTTTGATCAACGCACTATGGGAGCAGCCCCCGCACGGCCTGTCATCAGGGGTTTGGGTGATGAACGGCTCCTTATATTGCAGGATGGGGAAAGAACCGGGGACGCCTCAGCTACATCAGCCGACCATTCTGTAACCATTGATCCCGTTAGTGCAGACGCAATAGAAATTGCCCGCGGACCAGCTGCACTGGCTTATGGTTCAAATGCAATTGGCGGTGTAATTAACGTAGTTCGCAACCAAATAGCCACATCGGTCCCATCGCAGCTTACCGGTACTGCTACGTTACAAGGTTCAAGTGTGAACAACGGTTTCTCTGCCGCCGGCCTTCTGTCTATACCTATTGATGATTTTGTTCTGAACCTTGACCTCAATGGAAGATATGGCAGTGATTTCCGTGCACCTTCCGGAAAAATTGACAATTCCGGATTTCTTACATCAAACAGTTCTGTGGGCCTTAGCTATATCAGGCCATGGGGTTATTCAGGTATAGCTGTATCTTCCTATATAAGCAACTATGGAATACCACCCGATCCGCTTGGCGGGCATCCAAACGGGGTAGATATCGAAATGAAAAAATTTCAGTTTGAATCCCGCAATGAATTTTTGATTGAAGACAGCTTTTTTAAGTTGCTGGAAGCAAAATTGTCCTACAGATATTACAACCACAAGGAATTTGAAACCTCCTCCATTATCGGAACAGAATATACATTCAATACCACAAATATTTCACTCAAAACCCGACACAAGGGATTCGGGTTTCTGGATGATGGTATTATTGGAGTATGGGGTGAGTTTGTTGATTTCTTTGTCTTTGACCGTTTTAACATTGAAACCTATAGTGTAAGCGGATCTGCATTTACCATTCAGGAGATTAATACCGGCCCGCTTCATATGGAATTTGGTGTTCGGCTGGATATAAATTCCGCTATTCCCAAAGAAGATAAGCCAAATTCAAGAATCGGTAACATACGTCAAAGAAACTTTGTCGGTTTGGCATCCTCCGCTGCGGCTGTATATGATCTCGGCCTTGGTTTTTATGCCGGTACATCATTCATGCATTCCTTTCGGCCTCCTACCCCGAACGAGCTGTACTCCGAAGGGCCACATATTGCTGCGTATTCCTTTGAAATTGGGAATCCTGACCTGAGGCCTGAACGCGGATTTGGGAAAGAGATTTTCTTGCGTTACAAAAGCACTGACGCAACCTATGAACTAAATGCATATCACAACAACTTCCAAAATTTTATTTACCCGCGCGACACAGGGAGGGAAAATATTTTTTTTCCACGATTAAACGACTTTCAATTCGAAGGTGTGAATGCTCAAATCTATGGAATTGAGGCTCAGGGTGAGGTTCATTTACTCAGGTATTTTGTGGCAAATGCTTCACTCAGCCATACCATTGGGCGCCGTGATATTACAGACGAAGAAAGAGAGATGGAGGAACTAACCCGCAAGCGGGACTATTTACCCATGATCCCACCATTTCAAATCAATGCAGGTTTGAACTATGTTTATAACGGTTTTTCGATAGGCGGAATGGTAAGGCATTCCACGAAACAAGACCAGGTTGCCCTATTCGAAGAACCCACCGGTGCATACACGATCGTAAATCTGAATGCAAGTTATCGATTTACTTCCAAACGCAAACTGCTCAACACATTTTCGCTCAGAGTGAACAATTTACTAAATACAGAATATCGAAATCATCTCTCCAGGATTAAGGAAATTTATCCGGAACCCGGAATAAATGTAAACCTGCTTTACAGGTTATATTTCTGATTTTTCTATTGAAATAGTGCTGTTGATTAAATAAAATAATTCATGACTAACATTGAATCGATTCAAATAAAAAAAGCGGTTCTCCTGGCAGCAGGGATGGGGGCAAGATTAAAACCATATACCAACACAAAACCAAAATGCCTGGTTAATGTAGAAGGCAATACACTGTTGGGTCGCCTGCTGGATACACTGGAAATGTATCACTATAAAAAAGTGATTATCGTAACAGGATATCAGGCGAACCAAATTCAATCTTATCTGCAAACTTACCCTACATCTCTTGAATTTGAATTCGTCCACAATAAAAATTATGATACCACCAATAATATTTACTCTCTATGGCTGGCACGGGAGAAAATATCCGAAAATTTTTCCCTGATCGAAGCCGATCTCATTTTTGATCCGGTAACCCTCGAAAAACTCTCAACTCCAAACAGAATTGCCCTAAGCGAGTATATCGAAAAAATACACAATGGAACTACAGCAGTTGTTTCAGATGGTGGAATTTTGAAAGATTTATACATCAATCAATCCCCTCCAGCTGTGGCAAACCTTTACAAAACCGTGAACATGTATACATTCTGTTTTGATACCTGGAAAAAAATTGAAACAGAAATTGGGAAATTTATTGAACAGGGACATTTACACATATTCTACGAAATGGCGATCAGAGAACTTGTGATAAAAGGCAACATTGCCCTGGAAATAGCCGATTTATCTGGTGTGTGGTGGGATGAAATAGATACACCGGAAGACCTGGAACGGGTAAGTTTAAAATTAACTGAGTCCGGAAAGGGAAATTTGCTGGACCGGAGTCAAAAAATAAAATGAAAACAAGCTACCCGGTTCAATGGCTATTCGGGTTATTTTCCCTGTTTTTTCCATTATTTTCCGGATTAAACAGGCAGAAAGTTGTTCTAACCTCGTTTCACTGTGATGGCTACAGGGGAAACACAAAAGTTTTATTTGAAAAACTGATCAACCATACATACCTCAAGCCTGTATGGCTAAGCCGTAATCGTGAAATAGTGTCGCATATCAATCAATATTACGGAGAAGAAAGAGCTTTTTTGGCACATTCACTTCGGGGTTTGAGGGAACTGGCAACGGCAAATTTCATTCTGTTTACACACGGTACAAGCGATTTTCCATTTCTAAAACTTCCATCACGGGCATTAAAAATTCAAACCTACCACGGTCTACCAACAAAACGGGGTGAGTATATGAGGCCAAAAACAGATAACAGGCCGAATTTTATCCTAAGGCTCATTTTTTGGTACCGGTTTCGTTCAATCAATTATTTCCTTTCCTCCTCACCACATGTTAAAAGGATATTTTCAGAGCGATTTTCGATACCACGACAGAATTTTTTAGAGACCGGTTTTCCTTGTTATGATGAATTAATAAAAGGAGAGCCTGATAACACACTTGTAACAAAAGCATGGCCAGACGCGCCGGAGTATGAAAAAATAATCTTGTATGCGCCTACTTTCAGGAAACTCAAGAAAACAAAATGGTTCCCTTTCGGGGACTATAATCCAGAGAATTTTGCGGCATTTCTTGAGAGTAATAAATATTTGCTTTTACTTAGGGCACACCCTAATGAAAAATTGGATATCAGTAAATTTCGGCGTTACAGCAACAGAATCATCGATGCAAGCCAGCATATAGTCGAAAATATTTATGACCTTATGCTGCTAACCGACCTGATAGTAACAGACTACAGCAGTATTTTTATAGAGGGTGTGTTGATTGACATTCCATCACTGTTTCTGCCTTATGACCTTGATACGTATGAACGAGGTTTATCTTTTAACTACAAAGAGTTGGTGCCCGGCGCAATTGTCAACAGTCAGAAACAATTTTTGGAAGAAATTCAATATTCATTACATGACATAAACAGAAACCGTGAAAAACATGAAAAGCTGAAAAATCTTTTTTATTCCTGTACAGATGGGCAATCCACCGAAAGAGTAATTGATTTTCTTGAAAAAAACCTCATCCGTTAAGCCTGTCATTTTTGATTTCCGGCTCTTTAGAATACCATGAGATCAGCAGATAAAGAACCAGATTTGTTCATTTTTTAAGTGCACTTGAAACAAGGAGCATACCGGCCACAGATGGTGTTGCCATGTAGAGTGATCTCGATAATTCGATACCTGCCCACATAAAAATCAAATCCCTGCCTGGTAGGAACGGTATCCTGTTTACAATAATAATGACTGCCAAAAATGTAAACCAGACATTAAGTGATGTATCAGGTATTACAACTGCCAATTGTATTATTAATAGTGTGTGGTGAATGAGAAATCGAACCAGGTAAAAAGAAAAAATGATTGAAGAATGTTTCAGTGGCAGATCGAACAAATATCGTTGGAATTGTACAATCAGGATGATCAGCACTGTTGCAATTGCCAAAACAGCAATAATATATATGATATCTATATTTCCGATGAATTCTTCCAGGTCTATGATCCCGGCAAAAATAAGTATTCCTACCAATGAGAAAGCCACAAAATAGAATGTAAAAAATTGGATGGGATGGAAGTGAATTCACAACCTCTCTCCAGCCGATATCATATAACTGATATAAAATTAAACCTATAATCAGAAAAACCAGGCTCCTTCTGATAAATTTTATCATCAGCTTAAATCCCTCTTTTTCAGAAATTTTCTCCAAAATCGTACTCTGAGTATCATTAACCATTAACAGACTTCCAGCTATTTATTTGATGGAAATAGACCATAAATCATTTTAAAATCATCTCCAGGCTCTTGGTAATTTTCTCCTGTTGATCCTTTTTAAAACGCTCAAACCCCTGTATTGATAAAAATTTTATATCTCCTTTTTTTACGCGATTTAATTTATAACCTAAAAAAATAATGTTATCCATTTCTCCCTGAAGCATCATCACACCTTCAGGATTCTTTAGTAAAGATTTATTCGCCTTTATTTCAAGATGATTGGCAAGAAAAATTGCTGAAAACTGATTAGTATTCCTGAATTTAAACTTGATATTATTTTCGAATACTTTAGGATTTTTATTGAAGAAATTTTGAAGTGTTGATTTTCTGACAGGATATGGCACATGAGGGATTCTGAAGTACTTATCAGTAAAACCTGCGAGTAAAGCCGAACGGACCTGCAAGAGTAAATGCATAGATCGTGTAATACCAAGAAAGCGTTTTGCAACTGTACTAACCATCTTGTTAATACCCATCTTTATGGCACCATAGCTTCGTATAGGCTTCCAGTTGCCCATCAAAACAATTTTTTCATCTTCAAAAAACATCCGTTTATCGACTGGACTTGTCAACACAAAATCATCATTAAAGTAGATAAATTGATCAGAAATTTCAGGAATTCGCCATAATCCCATTTCAATTGTTCTTGTATTAAATGTGGGGAGTGCCCATTCGTAATCCCGGAAAATTTCAGTATGATCGACGATCGAAATATTTTGACTTTTCTGAAAATCACTGGTCATAAAGCGGGGTCTCTGGTTATCTGTTACAAGGAAAATTTTCCCGATCCAGGGTGCAAATCTTCTGATAGAAAGGATACAGTAAAGCAATTCCCCGCTTTCAACAAATCTTGTTTTATCTTTCCCGGACTTCAGATCGTTCTCATATTCGGTTTTTTCGTTTATTAGTGCATTTGCTCTTTTTTTTCGGTGAGTTTCATCATTACCGTCAACCCACGTTATTACTGCGTCAATTCCAGTGTTTTTGTTCATGAAGTTATCTTTAATTACATATCTGCCAAACGGCTAATTCTCTCAATCTCATCAGTAACACTACAAAAAATAAAGTCTTTGCTGGAATTGTTACCGGCTATTATTCACCGGTTTTTCCTGGATTATTCCAGGAATGCAGATGCGAAAGGACACCGAACCAGATTATACCACCTGTTTTCCTGAGTTACCCTCCTTTCACAGATAGAACCATCTAAAGTTTCCTGCTTTTTATCACAAATTTGAAAAAGTCAAAATAAACCAATATGCCTCAACTTGAAACTATATAATTGCCGGCAGATTTTATATAGTTTTTGTTGGTACTACATGAAACGTTGCGGGTTCTTTATATTATTTACGACCAATAAAGCTCATGGTTGTCAAGAGAAAGCTTTCAGATGATATTTCTTGCAAGATATACCAGGTCTATATTTTTCCGGTACCGGTAATATGTTTTGAAGAAATGACTCGTTATGTGTTATCTTTGCTTTGCAAGATAGCCATCCTAATGCCCGGGTGGCGGAATTGGTAGACGCGCCGGACTCAAAATCCGGTGGCAGCGATGTCGTAAGGGTTCGAGTCCCTTCCCGGGTACAATACATATCTTTTAAGGATTTGACAATATTTGATTTAGCATCTTTTTTACTGATTCGTAGTACAACATTGGTAAAACTTATCCTGAATCATCCTTGATACACCCTTTTAGGATTCAAGGTATTTAGTTTTTTAGTAAACCAATCAATAAAACCCGCAAACCAAGAGAAGAAACAATGTACTACAAACAGAACGATGTACGGATCAATAGTGAAATGATTGTGGCCTATGCGCCTGATAGTGAGAAAGTGATTAAGGTATACTTGCTAAGTGGACACTTGTTAGATTTATCTTTTCAAGATGAAGCTGAAAGAGACAGGATTTTGAGTAAACTTGATATTTTAACCGATCCAAAGGATGATATATGAAGAGCTTAAACCCACATTAAGCAATAGTCGAAAAAGACTTCCAAAGTCTCTCTTTATTTTCGTGATACGAATTTTAACTTATTCCGACTTCGCAGAATAATACATCCATTTTGACTGCAGCCTGCTTTTGCCATCTTCATTACTACGATTCATAAAATACCCTGATAAATCATTTGCTCTGAGAATTTCAATAACCTTGCTGTTTGAAATCTCCCGGAAACCCGATGTGCGATAGAAATAGATCTCATTTGCACGCGATTTCAGTTTTG